>JACUTV010000029.1 GCA_014859645.1 Campylobacterales bacterium | reverse complement strand
CAAATCAACAAAGCTTCTGCCCTATGGCGTATGTCTAAAAATGAGATTAAAGAAGAGGAGTATAAAGATTTTTACAAGCAACTCTCCCATGATAGCACCGACCCCATTTTATGGTCGCACACCAAAGCGGAGGGAACCTTCGAGTACTCCACCCTCTTTTACATCCCCGCAACCGCGCCCTTTGACCTCTTTCGCGCCGATTTTAAATCGGGCGTAAAACTCTACGTCAAACGCGTGTTCATCACCGATGATGAGCGTGAACTTTTGCCCATGTACCTACGTTTTGTGCGCGGTATCATCGACGCAGAAGATTTGCCCCTTAACGTAAGCCGCGAAATCTTACAGCAAAACCGCATCCTAGAGACGATCAAGCAAGCTTCGGTGAAAAAAATCCTAGGCGAGCTTAAAAAACTCAAAGACAAAGACGAGGCCAAGTACTTGGAATTTTACGCGCTCTTTGGCAAAGTGCTCAAAGAAGGCTTGTATGCTGATTACGCTAACCGCGATGCCATCCTCGACCTTGTGCTGTTTAAGTCCAGCAAACGCGAAGGGCTTGTGAGCCTCAGCGCTTACAAAGAAGGCATGAAAGAGGGACAAAAAAGCATTTATTACATCACAGGCGAAAACGAAGCCATGCTTAAAAACTCGCCGCTCATCGAAAGCTTCAAGAAAAATGACATCGAAGTGTTGTTGTTGGATGAAGAAGTAGACGCCATCGTCATGCCGATGGTCAACGAGTACGACAAAACCCCTATCAAACCCGTCAACAACTCTGACGTGGACGAAGAAATCACCGAAGACAAAGAAAAAGCCAAGGCGGATGAAGGCAAATACCAAGAGATTTTGGTCAAAATGAAAGAAGTGCTCAAAGAAGAGGTAAAAGAAGTAAAAATCTCTAGCCGTCTGAGTGACTCGGTTTCGTGCCTCATCTACGACAAAAACGACCCCGATTTTCAAATGCAACAAATGCTCAAACAAATGGGTCAAGACAACCTACCCAAGGTTAAGCCTATTTTGGAAATCAACCCCGACCACGGCATCGTTCAAAAACTTGCCGAGTCTAAAGATTACCTTTACTTAAGCGACATCGCGCACCTCTTGCTCGACCAAGCCAAGCTCCAAGAAGGCATGAAAATCGAAGACGTAAGTGCCTTTGCCAAACGCATGAATACGTTCATCGCCAAAGCCCTCTAACACACGCCTACATGTAAGGATTTTTTCCTTACATGTAGCGCACCCTTACATGTAAAACCTCTCCATGTAAGGGTTATACTCCTAAAGAATATTGTTAAATAAAATAGTCAATCCCCAACCAAAAAAGATAACAATCCACGCGCTCATAATAGCAAGGGTGTAGTTACCAAGTTTGGTTACCGCGACGTCTTTACTCCCATCAAACACGCCTTCGCTTTTGCCTACTTTCCATGCCATCATGAGCAAATACGCCACGCCTACGCCTCCCATGACAAGGAAGGTGGAAAGGAACATAATAAGGGATGGGAGCTCTAAATTCACAGGATAATCGTAAATGGTGTAGCCAAGAGCCGCCATGATGTCATAACGAATCCATTCGCGCACGCCTGAAATGAGCAATGCTACGACCACAAGCCAACCCACCGTGATGTAACTGTTGCGGTTTTGAGCGCTTAGCCCTAGTAAAATCACTACGCCCACAACCGTTGCCAAGCTGATAGGATGAAAAAGATAGCCGATAGTAAACATCCACAACACAAACAACGCAGCGCTGAGCACTAAACCAATGATAGCTGCTTTTGTTCCTAAACTTGCCGTAAAGGCCACGTAGCTTGCTTCAAAATCTTTCCGCGTACTGACAAATCGGCTGTACGCTTGCAAGAAAATGCCTACCACAGGAATGGCAAGGCTCACCATAAACGCCAAGCGGATAGTCTCAACATTAAACGTCCAGCCGCCCATATCCACAACGCCATTGGGCATATACATCTCCATCCAGTCGTTTGGCATAAGGGAAGTGACTGTAAAGCTGTGCATCAACACGCCACAAAAAACCAAAAAACCAAAGGAAATTGCGCCCACGATGACGCCGCCACCATGCTTCGCTTTGTTAGCATAGTAGTACCAGTAGTACATACAATACCCCACGATAAGCGCGTAAATAAAGATAAACACCCACATCCCAGAAAGAGTATTTGCCACGTACCAGTTGGGGTCATAAATCACCTGTGTAAAGAGCAACGGCGCCACGCCAAGTACAATCAACAGCGACACGCTTAGCTTGCCTGTTTGAATCAAATGGGGCGTTAATTGCTTCCAGTGCACATTGTTTCTTTGTGTACTTCCAAAAAGTGAAAGCCCTGCACTCCCTAAAGCCAGCAGCACAAACGCAATATGCAATGCCCATGTCAAGATGTAAAGACCCTGAAACACTACAGGGTAAAAAGGAATCCCAGCAGGATCGCGTAACGCTAATAATACAGATAGTTCCATCATATTCCTCCTAGTAAGGTTGGGCTGCTAGCCACTGAGCCATGGCTTCGACTTCGTGTTCAGGAAGTTGTAAGGTCGGCATGTGACTAAATGCACCCGCACCTATACCATATAAAATCCCTTTGATAGCCTCTTTGTCCATGCCAGCTACACGCGTGCTCATAGGGCGGTATTTGCCTGTTGGTTCCAAAGAATGGCAGTTTGAACACGCCATTTTTACGAGTAATTCCCCTGCTTCGAGTTGATTTTCCGCCGTAACGGTACGCAAATGATCAGGAATCCACGGTGTCGCTTGAAGCAACCCTTTTTCGGCCAAAATAGGCAATTCACTCTTAATGCCCTTGCCTTCTACATCACGGCTGATGATTTGGTTGGAGTAAATGTACTGTCCTGCCACGTAAGGTTTGCGCATACTTTCACGCAGTTTTTCGCCTTTCCAAAGCCCCGAAACCAAAATGATGCCGACCATTACAGACGCCACCGACGTGTAAATCCAACGGGGACGAAGGATTGCGACAACAAAGTAGAGCGAAAATACGAGGGTTAGAATAATGCGACTTTGAATGATGGCATCTTTATCATAAGCAAAAATAGCATGGGCATTCTCAGGAAGCGTTCCCATGTACCACACAAAGAAAAAGAGTGTAATCGCCCCACCCAAGATGCTCACATAGCCCATTTTACGGGTGAGTTCATCGGAGAGTGCTGGGTTTTCCTTTTTCATAGCACTGGAAATCACCATACCAATGACACCCGACATCATAATCATAAACCCAAGCCGCAAGAACATGTGCGGGAAGGTATTAATGCCAAAAAACGCATCACTGGCACTTCCTGTGGCATAGTACGCATCGGTTCCTGGCCACATCATGAAGCTGATGATACCGATGATTAAACACAAGGTCCCCACGGATGCCAACGCAAAACTGTAGGTAAGTTTTAGATGGGTTTTTTTGTCAATCTTATCCATGAAATACACCAGCGCAAACACCCCGATGACTTCGTAAATGAAAAAGACCCATTCCGTCGCCCACACCCACACAAAGTTGTGGATGAGTGCACTAATCCCACGCGGACTCGCCGCAGTTGCGGTATACCAAATACCAGGCCCCGTAATCGAACCCAACACATAAGAAAAAACAAGCAAAAACATGCCGTATTTTTTCATATACGGATACAAATCCGAACGATTTTCCTTGTAGGCTTTGTGGGCCAAAAAGGCAAATAGCATCGCAGCACCAACGGAAGTATGGGAAAATAAGATGTGGATAGTGCCCGTAACACCCATCATCCAAGCACTCCCATAATCAGGAAAATAAAACAGTGGAAACTGTCCAACAATGTCCATAGAAAGACTCCTTTTTCATTTACACGCCCCAAAGCGAGCTTTGGGGGCTACATTAGCGCTAAGCACAGAGCTCGCGCACCACTATTCGATATTTTCTTACAAATTAATTTTATAAATATTTATTAATTTGTAACAATAATCTCACAATCATACTTTGCATATGTTAATTTTGTATTAAAGAAAATTTCCCAGTTTTTATAAATATAAAAAATAATTACTATTATAAAATTGCAATATAAGGAGTCTATTGCGTCATTACAATGTCTCAAAAGAGCGCGTGCCTCGTTTACATGTAAACCTTGTTCACCATTGGGGTGCTATAATAAATCTCACAAGGAGTTACCATGCCTCGTTTTCTTTTTTTAAGTACATTTTTTTGTCTCAGCCTTCTTGTTGCTTCACCTCTCCAAAGAAGCCAAAGCGAAGGGATGGCTTACCGCGTCGAGCGCGTCGCCTCAGGCCTTCAAAGCATCCCATGGGGGATGGCATTTGTGGACGAACACACCCTTTTTATCACCCAAATCCAAGGAGATATGCTCCTCTTAGACACCCAAACCGCGCGCGTTCGCCCTGTGTTTGGAATGCCTTTTGAACCCCTCTATGGCGGTCAGGGCGGTTTGCTAGATGTGGCCATTTCGCCAAATTTCCAAGAAGACAACACCCTTTTTTTCACCTATGTCAAATCGATCAACTTCCAAGGAGCCACCACCCTTGCGCGCGCCACCTTGCAAGACCATCTCATTAGCCAGTGGAAAGATTTACTGGTGACCCACTCCACGTCTGGTGCTTCACAGCATTTTGGCAGTCGTATTGCCTTTGATGAAAAAGGGTATGTGTATTTTGGTATCGGCGACCGTGGGATGCGGGATGAAGCACAAGAGTTGCGTAGCCACAAAGGCACCATCATACGCTTACACCAAGATGGGCGCATTCCTGAAGACAACCCCTTTGTCAACCATCCCTATGCACTCAAAGAAATCTACTCTTACGGCCACAGAAACCCCCAAGGGCTTGCCTTTAACCCGCGCACGAACCGCCTTTACGCTAGCGAACACGGCCCACGCGGTGGCGATGAGATTAACCTCATCGAAGCGGGCAAAAACTACGGATGGCCGACCATTAGTTACGGTAAGGAGTATTGGGCACCCATTAGCGTTGGCGAAGGCACGCACAAAGAGGGGCTAGAACAACCTTTGCACTACTACACGCCTTCCATTGCGCCAGGGTCTTTGTTTCTTTACACGGGTGACGCCTTTCCTGCTTGGCAAGGCAATCTGTTTTTAGGAGCACTCAAGCTTCAACACCTCAACCGCATCGTGTTAGATGAAGGCGGTGAGGTCATCAAAGAAGAACGTTTATTGGAATCTTTGAAATTGCGGATTCGTCAGGTTATTCAAAACCACGAAGGACACCTGTATCTCTCCACCGACAGCGGAGAAATTTTACGCATCGTGCCTGATTAAAACACCGAAAAAAGTTGAAAACAAGTCATAAAAACGAAGGTTTTTCTAAGTCGCTTTTTGGCGGAAAAAAAGGAAGCAAAAAAGCCCAAGGCCGATGAGCCCAAGCCCCGCAAATGCCACCGTGCTTGGCATGCTTGAACCTAAAAATACCATCCCGCCCAACAAGGCGAACACCATTTGGCTTGACTGGGTTGCATCCACACCCGCAAGTTCGCTAGAGGTGTGCGCCAAAGAGCGCGCGAATAAGAAAATACTCGTGGCCACCACCCCTGAAAAAAGCGCTACCAAGGCCGTTTGAAACACTTGCGCGCCACTTGGCATCGGGGGTTGGACGCCAAGGATAAGCACTATCCACAGGGGAAACGACCCGATGCTCATCACCAGCACTTTGACAAAGGTATTGGCCAACAGCGGGGAGGAGATATGGGGCAAACGGGCGTGTTTTCCTCGCGAAGCTTCCCACACAAGTTGGTTACCAAAAGGGTAACAAAAAGCCGCCACGAACACAGGAAGCGCGCCAAGTAAAAGGGTGTGTGCAGTGATGGACTGGGCGTGAGAAAGATTGACAAGCAAAACACCCACAAAAACAAGGGAAGAAAAAAACCACACACGCTTGGGAAAACGCTGTCCAAAAAGCATCAGCACGCACAAGCTCGCCACTACGGTAAATTGCCACGTGGAGGCGATGACCCAACCAGGCGCACTATCAGCACTAAAGCAAATGAGCGCGTAAAATCCGCCAAATCCCACGCCGCCCGCAAGCACCCAAAAGCGCCAGTGAGCCCAAAAAAGTGCCCATGTGCCTTTTAGTAACGCCGTGCCGCCCTTAAACCACAACACTGCGACCAAAAACAGCACCATAAACCCGTACCGAAGCGAAGCCGACCACACCCAATGCCCGCCCCCTAAACTCATGGCTTCATTGAGCAAAAACGTGGTACTAAAAAAAGCACCCGAGAGAACACCTAAGAGTAAAAGGCGTACCATTTTACGGGCGATAAGGCACGGGTTGGTAGCCTTGTTTTACAAGTTCCACCATGCCTCCTTGCAGGTTGATGACCGCATAGCCAAGCTCACCCAAAAATTCCGAAACGGCGCTCGTGCGGTTTCCTGTGCGGCAAATCAGCGCAAAAGGAGTCTCTTTGGTAACGTATTTTTCAAGTTTTGCCAAAAAAACCTTGGTATCGTACCTGCCTTTTTCATCAAAAAATGTCAGCGGAATCGCGCCGCTTACAAGGCCCGTTTCGCGCCACTCAGGCTCAGTTCGGATGTCAATGATAGTCATGGGTTGCTTGACAAAACTTGGCGTTACTAGCATATTTTTAGCCCCTCCAAAACACATTTCTACCAAAAGCAATAAACAGATAAGACCTCGTTTTAACACCCATACTCCTTTACGCTTTTTCCGTACACGCTGTTTTGTATCACCCTATTTTGAGACGGAATAAAGTCTCTCTTGCGGGTGATGCAAAACATCTTGTGCAATCCTAACAAAAACAGGGGAATTGTTGGGAAATAATGTGGAGTATTTTTAAGCACGGGGGCTATTTTTTTTCAGGTTTACACACTTGTTTTTTATTCTCAGCCTTAGCGCCGCATTTCTTACATGTAAAGGGAGGATGCTTACTGAGTGTTTTAGCAATCTCTTTGCGCGCTTGTTTGTCTACTTCGCAAATCGTTTTCATGGAATTCCTTAGGTAACCAAACCCGCTTCCACCAAAAATGGTGAATGAATGTAGTCAAGTTTCTTGATTTTATCGTACTTCGCATAAGAAAGATAGAGACGGTCACGCGCCCTGGTGGTTGCTACGTAAAAAAGCCGTCGCTCTTCGTCCAAACTCCCGCCCATGCTCATAAGTTTGCGGTTGGGAAAACGTCCGTCCATCAAGTCTACGATATACACGTCATTAAACTCCAAACCCTTACTCGCGTGAATGCTGAGCAAGTTTACCCCCTCGCCTTCGCTCATTTCCCCACTTCCTAGGGTCAGCGCATTTAAAAACCGCTCACTTTCGTGGTAGTTTTTCGCCAAGTCTTTGAGCAAACTGCCTTTGCGCACGATGCGCTCTTTGGCTTCTTCTTTTTGCCGCTCATCCACACTGCCGTCTTTTTGCGTAGCGCGCTTGGTGGCAAGCTGTTCGGCAATGGTCTGAAAAACCTGCGACAG
Source organism: Campylobacterales bacterium (assembly GCA_014859645.1). GTDB lineage: Bacteria > Campylobacterota > Campylobacteria > Campylobacterales > Campylobacteraceae > Sulfurospirillum_B. The sequence goes on along the minus strand of JACUTV010000029.1, from coordinate 16,649 downwards.
TGTCACGTGCTCCACCAAGGTGCGGGGGTGTTTGACGCGTTTGGCTTCTTTTAAGAAAACGTAAAAACTGTGCAAAAACTGTGCACCTTCCACACTAAGTTTACTCAGTTTCAAGATGGGATTAGCCAAAAACGCTTCTTCAAAGCCGAGTTTGTAAAACCGCGCCACACTGCCAAGCTCATGGTGGTCGTCAAAAAGCCCAAGCTGGGTGTTTTTAACGCGCTGTTCAAAGGGATTAATCCCTTCTTTGGGCTGAAAAAGCCCCTTAGTAATGTTGCCCTCACCCAAAAGAAACAGCCCGTCAAAAAGCTCTTTAGAAAGAGCAGGTCCAACCCCTTTGGCGTACTCAAAAATATGAATAAACGCCATCATATCCCGTGGGTTTACCACCACAGTGAGCAAGTCTATCATCGCTTTGACTTCTTTGGCGTCAAAAAAGCTCACTCCACCTTTTCGCCGACACGGAATGCCCACCTCCCGCAAACACGCTTCGATGCCATCGGCACTAGAGTTATTGCGAAAAATGACTGCTACGTCCTGGTGTTGGGTCATGGACGTACCAATCTGCGACGCAATGGCTTGGTATTGCAAAAACAGTTCATCGTAAATAAGTAGCCGTGGCGCTTCGCACTCGCCCGTGCGCGTGACTTCTAGTTGTTTGGGGTATAGCCGTTCGTTTTTTTCAATGACCCGATTGGCTAGAGAGAGAATCTTAGCCGTGGAGCGGTAGTTTTTGGTCAAAGTAAACACCCGTGCATCTTCATGGCGTTCGCCAAAAGAGCCGATGATATTGATGTTCGCGCCATTAAACGCATAAATACTTTGGTCATAATCCCCCACACAAAAAACGCTTTTACATGGAAACGCTTCGATGAGCGCGCCTTGGAGGGTGTTGGTGTCTTGGTACTCATCAATCAAAATTTCTTTATAGGAAATGGGCGCGCCTTTGAGGAGTTGGTCGCGCATCAAGGTCAAAAGGTCATTAAAATCCACGTATCCGAAGCGTTTTTTTTGTTCTTTAAATTCCTCTAAAATATCTTCGTACATGTCAAAATAGACCCCGTGTTCGTTCTCGCTTTCTTTGAGCCATTCGCTAAAGGTTTGGGAAACGGTGGAGTTTTGGTACAAGGAGTGCAAGTCGTACAAATAGGTAGCTTGGTAAGGCCTTACGGGTGAGTCGATGTGGTCAAAGCGTCGTCTGCCGTGGATGGTTTTAAGGAGCATTTTCAAGTCTTTGGGTTGCTTTAAAACGATGGTTTTTCCCAGGCGTTTTAGCAGTCGGTAACTCACGGCATGAAAGGTACCTGATTCAATCTGAGCAGCCACTTCCTTACCAAAAAACCCCGCCACGCGCTCCACCATCTCCGCCGCCGCCTTGTTAGTAAAAGTCAAAAGCAAAATGTGCTCAGGCTTCATGCCCGAACGAATCGCATGGGCGATGCGCGCCACAATGGTCGATGTTTTTCCCGTCCCCGCGCTAGCAATCACCAAATTGTGCCCCAAAGGCGCAGTGGCAGCGGTATATTGTTGTTGGTTGAGATGGGAAAGGGGCATACAGACTCTTTTGGGCAAAAATTTTAAGGACGGTATTATACCAAGACAGGGTTAAACCGCCTTTACATGTAAGGGTTATGTGGGGGAATTTTTACCTTCAAGCATTTGACGCATTTTGCGCTCCATGCGTTTTTCAAAAGCTTCATTAGAGGGAGATTCGGGGTTTGAAAACAACGCTTTGCCGTACAACACGCACCCTTTGTCGCCAGGGTCACAGACTTTTTTCAAGATATCGCACACATCGCTAATACAGTGCGGACAACTCCATCCACCTTTGCTCACCGCAACTCCTTACATGTAAACTTACGAAACCACTGCTTCAAAGGCTTGATTAATCTGCGGGTAAAAAAATGAAAAACCTTCATCAAGCAAATGCTTGGGGTAGACTTTTTGACCTTCCAACAAAATCACCGCTCCTTCGCCAAATTTGAGTTTTAATACAAAGGTAGGTACGGGTAAAAAAGTAGGACGATTCAAGACAGCTCCAAGGGCTCTAGTCATCTCTTTATTGGTTACGGGATGAGGGGAGGTAAGGTTGTAAATTCCCTCGCGGCTAGCCTCTTCCAACACCCACGCATACGCCCGAAACAAGTCTTCAATATGAATCCACGAAAATCCTTGCATCCCCGTGCCAATCACGCCACCAAGGCCCATTTTAAAGATAGGAATCATCTTGGCCAGCGCGCCACCGCCTTTGCCTACAATCACCCCAAAACGAAAGATTGCTACGCGTGCACCCGCTTCCTTTGCGCGCAAGGCCTCTTTTTCCCACTCCAATGCCAGATTCCCTAAAAAACCCTTGTCAAACTCATCAGACGTCTCATCATGCTCTTTGCCTGTCTCGTATATCCCCACTGCTGAGGTAGAGATGAGTACTTTTGGCGGGGTTTGCATGGCTTTGAGGGCATTGACGATAGCGCGCGTGGTGTCAATGCGGCTTGTCATCATGGCTTCTTTATGCGCAAGTGTCCATCGTTCAGAAATAGTAGCGCCTGCGAGGTTAATGACTGCATCACAGCCTTTTAACGTCGCCAAAAGGGCACTCTCATCCGCCAATGCAAAGCGCGTAATCGCCACAATCTCGTGCCCACCCTCAACAAAACGCTTGGAAAGATAACTGCCAACAAACCCGTTGGCCCCACTCATGGCAATGCGCATGAAAGCTCCTTTTTGGGTGTATTATAACGGGTTTCAAGGTTGTTTAGAAGGGGAAAAATGGCAACCTATCCTTATGCTTCTTTAGATGCGCCTGTTGACTTACACGGTTTAAAAAACTCCCCCATGTTCACCTCCATTACTTTTGAAATCTTAAACAAATGCTCAAGGTTGAAATGCTGACCTCTAGCGCAATTTTCCGAGTTAGCCAAAAAAGCGGCAGACCCGTGCCCAATAAGCAAGGCCAACTCCAACTGACTAATCCCCAACTTCTTACGCAATCGTTTAACGTTTTTTCCAACGCACTGATAGAACTGCGCAACCTCTTCCTCGCTTGCCGAAGTAACAATTTTTAATAGTTTCATAGTGATTTACCTAGTGGCCACTACTCTGGTAAAGAGGAAGAGCGCGCGTTAAACAACATCCTCGATCTGGATACGCGCATACAAGAAAACTTTACACAATATGAAGCATTTCTTAGCGATGGAGATAAGGAAGATAGCATTCTCCTTGATGAAAATAAAACAGCTTACCACGCCTATTCTGTCGTTTTAAAAAAAGTTATTGCGCTGCATAAAGAACATCGAGAAAAAGAAGCCATGACCTATTTATCAGCCAATCTTAACCTACTCAATCGTGTGATTACAGCACTTGAAGAACACATGGCGCACAACCAAACCCTTTCTTCCAAATTTTCCAATTTGGCTGCTTTAGAGAAAGACCAAGCAAATACAATCATGATTCTCACTGTTCTTATGAGTATTTTGGTTTTGGGAAGTTTGGGCTATGCTATTCGCCACAATATCATTTCTGGCGTTAAGATAGTCCAAGAAGGTATCGCCAGTTTTGTTGCCACCAAAAAGCTTTCCTACCGCATACACTACGTGAAAAAAAATGAACTTGGCCACATTGTCAACAATTTTAATAAACTTATCGAAACCCTAGAAACAACCATTGCTGATGCAAAACATACATCCAGCGAAAACGCTTCGGTCTCTAGCGAACTTAGCGCTAACAGTACCCAGATTGGCAAAAATGCCGAACAAAGCACAGAAATTGTCGAAAACGCCATCCAAGAAATCAGTACGATTCAGCATTTTATCGAAGAAACCGCCACAGTTTCCGAAGGAGCACGTTCGCAAATTACCCAAGCTGGAACCAAACTCGGTGGCGCAAAAGACCAAATGGTCGCACTCAAAATGGAAGTTGAGGAAGCCAGTGCCGCAGAAATTGCCCTCGCGCAACGCTTGGAGCAAATGAGTGTGGATGCTGAACAAGTCAAGAGCATCTTAACCGTCATCAGTGATATTGCCGACCAAACCAACCTTTTAGCCCTCAACGCCGCCATCGAAGCGGCCCGCGCGGGAGATCATGGGCGCGGATTTGCCGTGGTGGCAGATGAAGTGCGCAAACTTGCCGAACGCACCCAAAGTAGCCTAAGCGAAATCAATGCTACCATCGGTGTGATTGTGCAATCCATCGTCGATTCAGCGGGTCAAATGGACCAAAACGCAAAAAACATCGGCAAGCTCGTCACCGTTGCCGCGGGCGTGGAAGAAACCATCGTTGACACCAATAGCATCATGCAAAGTAGCGTACAATCTGTCTCCAAAAGCAGCGAAAATTCCATCAAAATCGCCAAAGATGCGCAAAAGATAGTCGCCCTTGTCACCCACATCAATACCATCACCGCCTCCAATGCACGCAGTGTAGAAGAAGTAGCCGCGGCGGCGGATCACATGTATAAGTTGACGGAAAACCTTGACATCAAACTCAACCAATTTTCCTAACCCCAGCGCAATGACTCTGGCATCCAACGATGAAACTGTAGCGCTACTAGTACGTATCGCGGAAGAGAGGGATGCTTACACTGCCCAGCACGCCAAACGTGTTGCAACCTACGCCCTAGCCATCGCTAGGGCTTTAGGATACGAAACGTCCGCCCAACACCAACTCTATCACGCTGGTCTCTTACACGACATCGGAAAAATCGTTACGCCAGAATCTATCCTGCTCAAACCCACAGCTCTCACGCCCCAAGAATATGCCCGTATGCAAGAACACGCCGCTATTGGAGAGTCCATCCTAGCAAGTGTACGCTCGCTCCACCCCCTTTTGCCCGCCATTCGTCACCATCACGAACGGTACGATGGCTTAGGATATCCTGATGGATTAAAAGGGGAGGAGATTCCCTTGGATGCGCGCATTTTGGCTGTTGCGGACGCCTTTGATGCCATGACAACTAACCGCATCTACTGCCCTAAAAAAACCTTCAATCAAGCAATTGAAGAACTAACCTTGCTTCAATACACCCAGTTTGACCCCTTGGTCGCGACGATTGCTTGCGATTATTTCCAAACGTTCCCCGCAAAAGCGGGCGAAGGCACAGAAACGCTTCTTTTTTAGTATTTACTTCTTTCTGGCCTTACATGTAAGGCTTTTTTTGACACCCTCCCCTTTACATGTAAGGCATTACGGGCTATAAAGAGTTCCTTGCTTTAGCACTATTGTAATGGTTTTTTGAGGTAGGCTACGGCCCAAGATTGACTGGCAAAACAATGAAAACTAGGCTGTTTCCAAGCAGAAACCATTTACCGTTGTATATTTCGCTAGAATATGAACTTCAAAAAAATGCGAAGGAAAAAGCGATTTGAACGAGCAACGCCCCTTGTCTGAAAATCTTACAAAAAAATCTGCCTTGCTAGCGTGCACGCAACGGATTTTAAGCTTTTACTTTGGAACCACCGAAGAACACATCTTTTTAGATAACTATGCAGAACATGATTTCTCGTTAATGCACGCTGTTTCCACGCTCAATGACGTTAACCTTCTCACCCTAGAGCGCTCCCTTAAGGCAAAGGATATTCCCAATCACTTTTTGCCTTGCATTATTTTTGACAAAACCAATAACCCTCTTGTGTTGCTTAAAAAAAGCTCCTCAAAAGCATTGATATTTGACCCAAATACAGAAAAAGAGAGTGAGGTTGACCTCCAAACTCTTTCGCCTTTTAGCAAAGCAGTCTTGATTTTTAAGCAGTTAAGATTTCTCAACGAAGCACATGCCCTCACAAAAAAAGCTTGGTTTTATGAACCCATGAAGCCCCTGTGGAGGTCACATGTAGAGGTGGGTTTACTCACCCTTTTTATCAATCTTTTTGCGTTAGCCGTACCTCTTTTTGCCATGAGCGTTTACGACCGCGTCATCCCCAACCAAGCCTATGAAACACTCTTTGTTTTATCGGTTGGCGTCATTCTTATGCTGATTTTTGATCTCATTTTTAAATACGCTAGAAATCATATCTTGGAAGAAAATGCCAAAAAAATAGGGTTGTTTTGGGAAGAAGCCCTCATGCGAAAGATGATTAACCTCGAAGCGCAGTTTGATTCCTACATGACAGGAAACAAGGCAAATCTTTTTAAAGAACTCCATCAGATTCGAGACTTTTTTGCCATTCGCTCCCTCATGCAAATCATTGATTTCCCCTTTTTTCTCTTTGCGTTGGTTGCCATCTTCCTCATCTCCCCCACCATGGCCATCGTACCTACGGTTTTTGCCGTTCTTATCTTAGCCATCAGTGGTTTTTCCCAGCTGGTCATGTCAAAACTGAGCAAAAACAACTCCAAAAACATTCAATCCAAACATAATTTTATTGTCGAGTCCATTCAAGGGGCAGAAAGCTTAAAACTCAACAACGCCTCGGCCGCTAGAATGTTTACGTGGAAAAAAATCGTAGCATTAACAGACTCATTGGGCATGCGCATTCAATCCATCCACGTATTTTCCATGAATTTTTCGCAACTGGCCATTCAGCTTGTTGTTGTGTTTGTAGTGGTGGTGGGTGTCTTTGAAATCGGAAAGCAAGCCCTCAGCACAGGCGGTCTCATCGCTATCACCATCTTAGCGGGGCGGGCCATGATGCCTGTTGCAAACCTCTCAGGCATGCTCTCACGCCTCAAAGAAATCAACGAATCCATCAATCGCATCGATGAATTCATGATGTTGCCTTCCGAACACGACGAAGCAAAAGAGCTTGGTATTGGTGCATTGGGAGGAAAAATAGAGTATAAAAATGTAACCTATGCATTCAAAGACAGCCGTTATGCTTCGGTTGAAAACATCAGCCTTTCTATTCTTCCGGGCGAAAAAGTGGGCATCATCGGCCAAACGGGTGCGGGCAAGAGCACGTTAGCCAAACTTCTTTTGGGGCTTCACTCACCCCTTCATGGCTCAATTTATCTAGACAACCACGACATTAGCACCATTCACCCCACAGAAATACGCAACAATATTGGCATGATGGTGCAAGACCCGTTTTTATTTAATGGAACCTTGAAGGAAAATATTGAGCTTTCTAGGCCTATTAGCAAGCAAAAAATGATGGAAATCATCAAACTTGTGGGACTTGAAGAGTTGGTTAAAAAAACAGGCAAAGGTGATAGCTTGGAGGTCGGAGAGCGGGGCTCTAACCTTTCCGTTGGACAACGGCATTTAGTGAGCTTAGCACGCGCCATCGTCAATGACCCGCCCATCCTCATCCTCGATGAGCCAACCACAGGGCTAGATTTGGGACTGGAAAAAAAGCTGATTAAACATTTGCTAGTTGCCACAAAAGAGAAGACGCTGGTGATTATCACCCACCGTTTTGCCGCTCTTGAACTTGTGGATAGACTTATCGTCCTTGATGAAGGAAAGATAGTCGCCGATGGGCCCAAGGAAAAAATACTTAGCGCCTTACAGCATTCTCAAGGAACAAGAGCATGAGTTACCACTATCTTGAAAGCCAACACTGGAACCATCGCCTTGTGACTTTGCCCATAGGGCTTTTTACCCTTGCTTTTTTCACGTGGGCCGCCCTTGCGCACATTGACGAAGCTGTCAAGGGAGCGGGGAAAGTCATCCCCTCAGGACAAACGAGAGTGTTGCAACATTTTGAAGGAGGCATTATTTCTGATATTTTGGTTTCCGAAGGAGAACCTGTTGATGAGGGGCAAATTCTTTACCGCATTCAAAATCAGCATTTCAGTTCTGAGCACAAAGAAAACACCATCAAACGTTTGGCCGCACAAGCTAGATTTCACCGCATCCAAGCCCTTCTCGAAAACAAATCTGCTCCTGTTTTTGACGCCAAAGCCATTGAAGAAATCGCACAAATTATCGAAAATGAATCTCACATCTTCATAGAAGAGAGAAAAAAGCATGCCTCGGAATTGTTGGTGTTAGAAAACCAGCTCAACCAAAAAAGAGCACGCCTAAAAGAACTTGAAGCACGCTTGGAAAATCTCTCTTTGGAGTATGCACTTGCTTCGGAAAATATGAAAATTCAAGAAGAGTTAAACGCAAAAGGAGTGATTTCTAGAGAGCGCTACTTGCAACACTTTTCAACAAAACAGCGTCTTTACACCCAACTAGAAGAGGCAAGGTTTGCCATCCCTGTTGTTAAAAGGGAGCTTGAAGAGTGGAGTCAAAAGATTGAGGGAAAAACCTTTGAAATACGCTCAAAACTCCTTCAAGAACTCAATGACGTAAGCCTTGAACTCAAACGTTTAGAAGAAATCATCGAAGCGCAAGTCGATAGAGACACGCGCACAGGCCTCGCAAGTCCCGTCAAAGGAGTCATCAACAAACTCCATTTTCACACTATCGGCGGGGTTGTGCGACCAGGAGATACCCTTGCGGAAATCTCTCCTCTAGAAGAAGAGATGATGATTGAAGCAAAAATACAAGTATCAGACAGGGCCTATATTCACGCGGGTCAAAATGTTTCCATCGAAATCACTGCTTATGAGTTTTCAAGGTACGGCCTCATTGGGGGAAAGCTGGTAGGTATTTCGCCTGATAGCACGACAGATGAACAAGGAAATAGCCACTATTTAGTAAGAATCAAGGCGAACAATTACCAGTTTGATGAAAACTCTCCCGTTTTGGTTGGGATGGGAGCGAATATTAGCATTCTCACCGGCAAGCGCACGGTGCTTCATTATCTCTTAAAACCCATGAAAGATCTCAATTACAAGGCACTTAAGGAGCACTGAGATAGAATACCCCCGGCGGTAATATAAAAAAATAATTCTTGTATTCTAAGGAATGTTGTAATGTTTGGTTTTATTAAAATGATTGAGAATTTTTTACGTAAACTGCGCACTAACAAGCGGGCTTGGTTTAGCACAATTTTCCTTGTTTCTATTACGGGAATTGGGCTTTCGTTGTACCTTCTCATTACGCTAACAGACGCCATAGCAGAGGAAGTTTACCAAAGCCAAGCAAGAGAACACCGACTCAAACTTCGCAATTTTGAACAAATTAAAGAGGGTGAACTTAAGAGAATTGCTGTTTTATTAAGTAGCAATTCAACTTGGATTGCCGCAGTCAAATCCCATGACGTTGCCCTTATTGATTCGCTTAAACAACCTTTTTATACTTTGCTTGAGGGAAAAAAATCTCCCCCTATTGAAATCTCATTTTATACCGCAGGCACTCCTAGAGAGTCCTTGCGCAGCACTATCAACAGTTCATTTCAGTCCAAAAACGATATTTTTGGCATCGAAGTGCTTCATGATGGTGTTTTTTATGTGTATCTGATGCCTATCCTCGAAGAGGGCGAAGTCATCGGTGTGGTCGAAATCAAAGAGTCCATTTATGCCATCAAGGAAAACTTCAACCGACTTGGAAAAACATACTTGTTTATACTTGATGGAAAAATGCTCTCCTCTATTGCGGTGCAATTTCGAGATGGGGTTTATGAAGAGATTTCTCAAGACTTTTTTATCAACAAAAATATCTACGATTCCACCGAAATGATGTACGCTGGCATCCTCAACGAGTCTGCCATTCGCACCTTTAATAACGGGGGTTATCTTCTTGAAAAAGAGTTTTACCTCACAGGAACGCCCGTGCGCGACTCCACGGGAGTGGTAATCGGTCTTGTCATCTTTGGGGAAAATGCAAACGAAGAAGGCGGTTTTGTTGGCATGTCAAACAAAATGTCGCAACAGGTAATCATGGTGGCCCTTGGGTTGATTGTTTCATTGCTATTGTTTATGTTTTAACGAAGGAACCCAATGAGACGATTAAAAATTCTTAAAATTTACACCGTTTTTTGGTTGTTCATTTTCTTTATTTTATACTCAAACTATGCGTCTGTTTACACCTTTTTCATGTCGACTGTCACTTTTAATATCGCAGTTTTATCTTCTCTTGGCATTGGTTTGTTGGTGATTTTTAAAAGCGCTATTGACCTCGTGATGCTCACAGGCACCTTTGCTGTTATGCGCTACAAAACTGGGAGTGCACTCACGTTTTACCTTAGAGGGCTTGACCGATTGTTTCCAGAAAACGTTGCCCATATGTTTTCCAAAAGAGCGGCGTATGACCGCATCTACTTTACGCACCTTGAAGTCACCGATGTCAAAGAGTGGCTTGAGGGTAAGTTTGTTAACCAAAAAAACTATATTACATTTTTTGTAAGCATGTGTTTGATGATAGGTCTTTTGGGAACTTTTACGGGTCTGCTGATTGCCCTAACAGAAATGGGAAGTATTGTGTTGTCATTAAAAGGCGATGTAAATATTGGCGAAGTCATGAAACGCCTCAATGACCCAATTTCTGGTATGTCCGTAGGATTTGGGTCTTCCCTTTTTGGTGTTGCCTCTGCAATTATCCTGAGCGTAAAAGGGTATATTTTAGACAAAAACCAAGCAGTGTTTATCGAGGATGTTCAAGACTGGATGAATTCACTAGTCGTCGAGTCTGTCGTAAGTTCCGAGGGTGGAACCCTTAGCGGCGGCACACCCATTTCAGGCATTATGGACATCTTTGTGGAAAAGATTAGTGAGTTTTCTACCAATATAGAAAAATCTAGCAAATCAAACGAAACCATCCTCACGCTTCTAGCGCAAAGTATTGATGGCGACTCCAAGATGGCCAAAGACCAGATGAGTGCCCTTGAAAACATTTCCAATGGCCTCAAAGAGCTCAACATCAACCAATACCAAGGCAATACCTCCCTTACTGATTCCCTTCAAGACCTCTCAACCGCCATGGTAGCTTCCAATAAAAATCTCAAAGCACTACTGGGAGCACAAGAAAAGCAAAACCAACTTTTAGAAGAAGTTTTGCAAAACATCAACTCCCAAACAAAGACCCAATAATGGGGAAAAAATCCTCTGATGCATTCAACCCTTGGCCGGGATTTGTAGATTTGTTTGCTTCTGTCATTATGGTCGTCCTCATTTTTATGCTAGTGCTCATTGTCAACATCACCTATTATGCTCAATTCCGCTACAAAGTCTCTTACACAGGCCCCATCTCCATAGACACGCTGGCCCAAAAAAGCAAGGAATCCCTAGAAATTAGCCTCATAGCCCAAGCGCAAAAAGACGCTCTGCTAGACATTGAAACAGATGCCATCCCAGATGATGCGCAACGCGATTTGGTTTCCGTTGCGGGACAGGATTTGACCATCCTGGACAACAATCTCACACGCCAATCCAACACTGTTTACACAGATTGGATGATTATTCGCTATTTGAAAAATGAAATCATTTTAGACCGTCCCAGTGTTGTTGAAGTAGAAGCTTTCTTACATGTAGCCCAAAATGCCTATCCCCACCACACGGTCTCTATTTTTACCCAAGAACCAACAGACCAAACAAGTGCTTCTGTTTCAAAACAAATAGCCCTTTCTAGGGCGTTAAACATACGAAACATGATTCGCAAACATGGCTACGAGAACGACAAAGTATTTGTCCGCCTCAAAGAGCCATTGCCTCCCGAAAAAACCATTGAGCATGACGCAGGATACGCTGTGATCATCATTTCAAAGTAGTACCATGAAGCAAAAGGACCTCTTTTTGAAACTAGCAGTTTTTCTTCTTCTTTTTCTCACTTCCCTAGTCGCAAATGAAACGGTAAAAAGAGACATCAATGCTTCTGGTTTCGAGTCAAAAAAAGTACTAGAAACCGTCCCGCTTCCGTACCAAGGAAAGAGAGCACGTCCGCTAGAAGAGCCCTCCACTGTTTCTTCCTTTGAAAGTTATTTGTTAGGCAACCAAGATAATGCCCCAACAGCTCTAGGTGCCGAGGCTCTCTTCCCCGTTGATCTTATTGACGTAGCGTTGCAAGCCCTTTCTAAAAATTATAAAATCTTAGCCAACCAAGAAAAACTCTATCAAGCCAAACGCAATATCGACAAAGCCTACGGTGATTATCTTCCTTCCATTGATGTGAGTTACACACTGGCAAAAACCGAAGAAAGACCGGGAAAACAAAGGTCAGACCAAACCCTTGGTAAAGCACATTATTTTGGAGATGAGCGCTACACCCTTTCCCTTTCCCAAAACATCTACGCAGGTGGCGACACGGAAAACAACATTCAACGCCTAAAAGCCAAATACATGCTTGCAAAAGCTGATTTTGAGCGCTTGTTAGAAGAAGAGACCTCCAAGGCGATTTCCGCTTATATCGACGTGGTCTTTCGCAGAGAAGCCCTTGAAGCCAACACAAAAAATATGGAAAAACTCGAAGAAATTTTTTCTATCGTCAAAACAAAATACGAATCAGGTGCCCTTTCTGTTGGCGAACTTGGAAACATTGAAGCAAGTGTTTCCAATGCAAAATCCCTTCTTTCTCGCACCAGTTCACGCTACGCCAATGCACGTGAATACTACCGTTTTGTCACCCACGGAGAGTTTGAACACACCTACCCGTACGAAAAAAAATCAGACTTACATGTAAAGGATTTGGAGAGTTTAATCGAGGATGCTTTCCAAGGCAACACACGGTTAAGAGGCTTTGATTATGATGTGTTAGCTCAAAAATACATGCTGAAAAAAACGCGCTCTTTGTTTCGCCCCAAGGTCAATTTAAAACTCGTTGCAGAAAAGATTACAGACCAAGAGGATTATGAATTTGATGAAAAACAATACATAGCACAACTCACATTCAACTACAATCTCTACAATGGCGGAAAAGATGAAAACGAATATCTAAGGGTTTTTTCGGGCATTCAAGAGTTAGAATACGAAAAAGAAGCGGAAAAACAAGAGATCAAATACGACATTGAAAAACTTCACACTTCTCTAAGCTCTCACTTGCAGAATATTGAAAATATTGAAAACGAAGTAAACTCTTCTCAAAAAATGGTCGACGCCTACTGGGAAGCTTTTCGCATGGGTGAACAGGATTTACATGTACTGCTTCAAGGGCAACGCCAACTCAACAGCGCGGAGCTAGACTACATCGAAAACCAGCAAGGAAGCATGGAAGACTTTTTCAATATCTTGAAAATCTCAGGCAGACTGTTGGAATATTTTTACATTGATTTGTCCAATGAAAACTTTTTAGACTTAGCACGCGCAAACTACAAATCCTTCTCGAGTAGCAAAATTTCTTTAAAAGACGTTGTGCCACCAAAGGTAGCCAAAGAAGAAGTTTTCCCAGAAAGCGTGGAGTCAAAAACTCAAGAGAGCGTGGAAGAAGTGGAGCAAATAGAAAAAATAGAACGTGACCTCTTGGCGACACTGTTGGATTTTCAAGAGTCCTTTCTAACCCAACCCAAAGAAAAATTTACACTCGTGCTCCCACTCCAACCCTCCGTAAGTGCGGCATTGCAAGGGGCGTTAAAACTTGGAGTCAAGGATGATTTCTTTTTATATGGCGTCTTTAGTAACGCTAGCGTTCGCGCGGGTGTTGCCCATGGTATTTTTGATGATGAGAAAACGGCGCTTCGTGTTGCTTCAACACTTACGACGTCCCAACTAGCGCAGGTTAAGACAATTGGAGCCGTTCAAGAAGAGGCTAAATCCCTAGAATCGCTGTTGCTTATTGAGCAAAAACAGGTGGATGAACTCTACGCCGCCTTTGTTAAGGCACAAAAAGAGGCGCTCTTTGCAACCGATGCGCTCTTTAAAGAACGCTTCCTTGCCGCCTCACCAGAAGCCCTTACCATCAGCCTAGGCACCCTTCCCTCCTTGCAAAGCGCGGGCGATCTTTTGAAAAAACTTGGCATCGCACAGGAGAGTTTTGTCTTTAAACCCAGTGCACAAACCCCATGGGTCAGGGTGCTTTACGGTATTTTTGACACGCACGAAGCGGCCGAAGCGGCCCTTGGCACACTTAGGAGCATCGAAGGCGTTTACTTTCCTATCATAGAGCGTATTGGCGCCCATCAGTCGCACTACCAATCAGGCTTGGAACCATGAGAGCAAAGCTCATCCTTGGCGCCACACTTGTTCTTTTGATTGTCCTTGCCATGCTCTTGCGCTATGTTGACCTTCGCGCAGACCTTACTCGCACGGCCCATGAAGAGCACCTAAAGGTTTATAAAACGTTAGAAGCCTTCGCCACCCAAGCAGCACAGTCTAACCGATTGGATCTTTTTCGAGAAAACATGGCGGCTCTTTTGGCGCTTTCACCCGTGGTTGGGGGTGAGATTACGCTACACAAACACCGATACCCCCTTGAAATGCTTCTTGAAAAAGCCATGCTCAATCCCCGCCACTGGAGCGTTGGCGAAATCACCCTAGATGCAAATGTAGGGAGCATTGAAAAACAGGGCACAACTGCCTTTTCTTTTGTTTTTCGCAATTCCCCTGCACCATCCCACGTCAATGTTCGTTTTCAAGCCCACACCGCAAGTATTACACGCGACATGCTGGTTGTTTTTTCTTTTCATGACACTTTTGGAACACTCTCGTCCGACAAAGAAACCTTTGAGCACAAGCAACTGCAGCATCCTGATTTCACCCTAGAGACATACCTTCAAAAAGATGATATTTTGCCCGCACTCACCAAGGAAATGAGAAGGTTTATAGTGACACTGTTGGCCTTTATTTTTGCCACAGTACTGCTGTTGGCTTTGTACCTCACGTACGCCATAAAACGCCCTGCGAGAAAAGCCATTGCCACGCTGAATGGGCAAATCAGTAGTGTTTTAGAAGGCAATGTTTCAAAAGAACCCCAAGAGCTAGCCTCCATCAAAGAGATGCGAGAACTGCAACACAACACGCAAAAACTCATCAAGCACTTTTTTGCTACGCTCAATGAGCTCAATGTTACCCGCGACATGTTGCAACAAAAAGAGATTTCAGACGAACTCACAGGCCTTCCCAATAAGAAAAAATTTGAATACGATTTAAAACATATGTTTGTTGCCAACAAAGAAGGGTTTATTGTCTACCTCAAAATGGACAAGATTGGACTCTTTACAAAAAATCATGGACCGCAAACCGTCGATGCTTTGATTGAGAATTTTGCCCATGTTGTCAAAAAATATTTCAACACCCATCGGGATATTGACGCGACTATTTACCGCTTTTTTGGTGGCGAGTTTTCTATTTTGCTCTACGAAAAAGAGACCAAACGGGTCGAAGCAATCTTAAAAGAGATTATCGATTTGACAGAAAAACTTTCCGACAAGTATTACTTTTTTGACAATGCCATTTACTATGGCGCCACTCCTTTTAACGCCTATGCAAGCATCGAATCCATCACCCAAAGCGCGCAAGATGCCTTTGAGGTTGCCCTTAAAGATACGTCTAAAAACTATTTTGTTTCAGACGCTTCACACCAACTTGAACTTAACCAAAAACTGGAAAAAACCGTACAAGACATCATTGCTAGAAACGATTTTGTGTTGCAGTACTTGGATGACACCTACGACTTCTCGCTCCCACCAGAACTTCTCATGCAAGACGTTTCCCCCTTACTCATAGACAGCTACACCTTTGAGTCCATTCCCAGTGGAACGTTCATGTCTGTTGCGGAAAAACTAGGGCTTATTGCGGATTTTGAAAAGGCGCTTGTCAACAAAGTCCTTGAACAAATCCAACTAGGAGATCTCTCCCACAGTATTTGCATCACCCTTTCAGCGGGCACTTATAGTCATAAACCTTTCCTTTCTTGGCTTGGCACGCTGCTTGCAAGCAACCCCTACGCTAAACAATTAATCTTTAGCGTACCTGCCTATAGCATCACAAGCAATTACAATGATTTTCTCAACTTTAGCCGTTTTTTACACGAGTACAACGGGGCGCTTTTAATCCAAAAATACACCCTAGAAGACCTTTCCTTCGAAAAATTAATCCCCATCGAGCCACACTACTTGCGCCTTGATAAAGAGTATTTCCAAGACTTTGAAAAAAATACCCTTAAACAACGTTCTGTGAAAAAAATCATCCTTGCCATCCAAAACCAACAAATCCGCATCGTGGCCCATGGTGTCAAAGACGACAGGATTCTTGACACCCTAGAATCCTACGGGTTTTTCGGCATTTGCCGCTAAAGGAGTTTTAACCATGAAACACATACTAACCTTCCTTTCACTCACCCTCTTTTACGCCCATACCCTCTACGCCGATGGGCCTGCTTCTTGGCGAACCTACCCAACTGACGCGGTGCAACCCATTTTTAACATCGCAAAAACACTCTTTAGGCAATCCTCACCCGACTACCTCATTACCACGCGATGGGAAACCTTAGAGATTCAAAAACGCACCATAGCGGGGTTTTACAACCTTGATGTTTCCGTAGAACGCTATAAGTTTCACGTGCATGAGGGAGAAAAACCCGATACCGTGACCATTTCACTGCACATCTACACCGAGCGCGACGAGGTATATTCGTATCTTTCTGCGGATCATTTCTTGCATGCTTTGGTGTGGAATCGCATTGACGTAGCACTAGGGACATCTCAAGAGTGGATTGATTGCAAGGCATTTAGTGTTGAAAAAATTTGGCACCACAGGAATTTTTTATGCGCCCTCACACCCGAAAAACTTTCTTTACTGCCTTAGTCTTTTTTTGGACACTCCTTTTTTCTCCAGCCTCTAGCCAAACCCTGCAACATGCCTTTGACATGTACTTGCAAAAGGCCAACGACGGGGAAGCTTCTAGCATGTTTAACGTGGGATTGTTTTATTTTCACGGAATCGGCACGGAACAA
>JACUTV010000152.1 GCA_014859645.1 Campylobacterales bacterium | reverse complement strand
GAAGTCCCCATGGGTTTTGTGGTACTTAAGGCAGGCATCGAAAGAGACGCAAGTGCTATCGCCGAGGGCATTGTCCAACTGGTGCGCGACGAAATCGGCGCGGTAGCCAGCTTTAAAATCGTTACTCTTGTCAGCAGACTCCCCAAAACCCGAAGCGGGAAAATCCTTCGAGGCACCATGCGTGCCATGGCCGATGGCAAAGCGTGGACCATGCCCTCTACCATAGAAGACGAAGGGGTATTGCCCGAAGTGGAAGCCGCTATCCACGCCCTTGGGTACCCCATCACAAAGCAAGGAGCTTAACATGAGCGCAGGAAAACGACTACGAGAAGCTTTAACCCACCAAAGCCCTTTGCAAATCTTGGGGGTCATCAACGCCTACAGCGCCCTTCAAGCAACGCGCGTAGGCGCCAAAGCCTTGTACCTCTCAGGGGCAGGCGTGGCCAATGCGAGCTACGGGTTACCCGACCTTGGCATGACAGGGCTAGAAGACGTGTGCATCGACATTCGCCGCATTACAAGCGTCACGGAAGTACCCCTTTTAGTGGACGCAGATACGGGGTGGGGTGGCGCGTTTAACATTGCCCGCACGGTCAAAGAGATGACACGCGCAGGTGCGGCAGGATGCCACATCGAAGACCAAGTGGCACAAAAGCGGTGCGGTCACAGACCCAACAAAGAACTCGTCAGCCTTGCTGAAATGGGCGACCGAATCCGCGCCGCTGTGGACGCAAAAACCGATGCAGACTTTGTCCTCATGGCTAGAACGGACGCCCACGCAAGTGAGGGACAAAATGCGGCACTCGAACGGGCACACGCGTACGTGGAAGCGGGGGCAGATATGATTTTTGCCGAAGCCATCCACACCCTCAAAGAGTACGAGGATTTTACCGCGGCGATTAAGGTGCCTGTGCTAGCAAACATCACCGAATTTGGCGCAACGCCCATGTTCACAGTAGAAGAGTTAGCCAGTGTGGGCATCCAGCTGGTGCTTTATCCGCTTTCGGGATTTCGCGCCATGAACAAAGCGGCCTTGAACGTCTTTGAAGCCATCCTCAAAGAAGGCACCCAAAGTAGCGTCATTCCCACCATGCAAACGCGCAAAGAACTCTACGAAATGCTTAATTACCACGCCTACGAAGAAAAACTTGACGCGCTTTTTAGTAAAGAGGGGCAAAAAGGAGGCCGCCAATGAACGCGCAAGGGTTTAAGCCCAAAAAATCCGTAGCACTCTCAGGCACGAGTGCGGGAAATACGGCCATTTGTACCGTCGGCATTACGGGAAATGATTTGCATTACCGTGGGTATGACATCTTGGAGTTTGCAACACAAGCGGAGTTTGAAGAGATTGCTTATTTGATTGTCCATGAAAAGTTGCCTACTAAAGGGGAATTGGCCGCGTACAAAGTCAGGTTAAAATCCCTTAGGGGCATCCCCCAAGCGGTGAAAACCGTGTTAGAACAGTTACCAAAAACGACCCATCCCATGGACGTGATGCGCACGGGGTGTTCGGCTCTTGGGTGCATGGAGCCTGAAGACCAAACCCACCCCAAAGCCGCCGCCCAAGAGATTGTGGACAGACTTATGGCCTCTTTTGGTTCTATCTTGCTCTATTGGTACCACTACAGCCACCATGGCAAGCGGATTTCCCTTGAAACCGACGATGAGACCGTTGTGGAGCATTTTTTGCACCTCTTGCACGACCAAAAACCACGCCCTTCTTGGGTGCGGGCTATGCATATTTCACTCATCTTGTACGCGGAACATGAGTTTAATGCCTCCACCTTTACCGCCCGTGTGATTGCAGGAACCAATGCCGACATGCATTCTGCCATCACAGGAGCCATCGGTGCCCTTAGAGGTCCCAAACATGGTGGTGCCAACGAGGCGGCGTTTAAGATTCAAGAACGCTACGCCTCTCCTAGTGAAGCAGAAGCGGACATCACAGCACGTATGGAGCGCAAAGAGATTGTGATTGGGTTTGGGCATCCTGTGTACACCCTTAGTGACCCGCGCAATGTGTTGATTAAAGAGGTGGCCAAAAGCCTTGCCCATGAGAGCGGTGACACCTTGATGTACGACGTGGCAGAGCGCATCGAGACGGTCATGTGGGACGCAAAAAAGATGTTTCCTAATCTTGATTGGTTTTCGGCGGTTTCGTACCACCAGATGGGCATTCCCACAGACATGTTTACGCCGATTTTTGTCATCGCCCGCACCACAGGATGGGGCGCGCATGTCATCGAACAGCGGGAAGACGGCAAAATCATCCGACCCTCAGCCAACTACACGGGACCGCACAACCTCACCTTTGTGCCCCTAGAAAAACGATAATACCCCCAAAAAAGGACAGTGTATGAGCAGTGAATTAGGCATTTTAGAGACAAAACGGCCAGACTTTGACCCGTTACTCAGCGCGATTGCTAAGTACGCGGTGGAGGGGAAGATTGAGAGTGTTGAAGCGTACGAAACGGCGCGGTATTGTTTGATGGACACCCTTGGATGCGGGCTTTTGGCGTTAAAATACCCCCAATGTACCAAGCTTTTAGGGCCTGTGGTGCCTAGTGCAAACTTCCCAGGACTTGGGGCTAAGGTGCCAGGCACTTCGTACCAACTTGACCCAGAGCGCGCCGCGTTTAATGTGGGCACGATGGTACGATGGTTAGATTTTAACGACACATGGCTAGCTGCAGAATGGGGACATCCTAGCGACAACCTTGGGGCTATTTGGGCTTTGGGCGATTATATCAGCCGTAAAAACATTAGCGAAGGAAAAGCACCCTTACATGTAAAGGATGTGCTCACCGCCATGATAAAAGCCCACGAGATTCAAGGGGTGCTAGCCTTGGAAAATTGCTTTAACCGAGAAGGGATGGACCATGTGTTGTTGGTGCGCGTTGCGTCCACGGCCGTTGCATGTGCGATGCTTGGGGGTGACGTGGAAACCGTACGCAATGCCATCAGCCACGCGTGGATTGATGGCGGTGCCTTAAGAACCTACCGCCACGCGCCCAACACAGGCTCTCGTAAATCATGGGCGGCAGGGGATGCGAGCAGTCGCGGGGTCAACCTTGCCCTTAAAGCACTGTGCGGCGAAATGGGCTACCCTTCCGCGTTAAGTGCCAAAGCGTGGGGCTTTGAAGACGTGAAGATGAAAGGAAAAAAACTCACCATCCCCCAAGCCTTTGGCAGTTATGTGATGGAACACGTGTTGTTCAAAATCTCTTTTCCCGCAGAATTTCACGCCCAAACGGCGTGCGAATGCGCCATGTTGCTTTACGATGAGGTGAAAAACAAACACGACGAGATAGAAAAAATAGTCATAACCACCCAAGAATCAGGCCACCGCATCATCAACAAAGTCGGCCCACTGGCCAACCCCGCTGATCGCGACCACTGCTTGCAGTACATGGTGGCAGTACCGTTGCTGTTTGGGGCGCTCAGTGCGGATGATTATGAGGACGACGTTGCGTCCAATCCGCGCATTGACGCTTTGCGTGAACGGATGGAAGTGGTAGTGGATGCGAGTTACACCAAAGACTACCTTGACCCCGACAAGCGTTCTATCGCCAACGCTATCCAAGTCTTTTTCAAAGACGGTACATGTACGAAAAAAGTGGAAGTCCATTACCCCATCGGCCATCGCCGACGCAGGGCAGAGGGCATCCCTGTGCTCATCGAAAAGTACAAAGCAAACCTTGCCACGAGACTTTCCCCCAAACAGTGCGCGCGCATCGAAGCTTTGTGCGCTAGCCAAGAAGGGCTAGAGCAGGTGGAATTTAACGCCTTTTCAGATTTGTTCGCCCTTTAGGCTTACATGTAAAGCGTGTGGGGTTAGAAAAAGAGTAGCACCCCGATAGCCCCGCACGCAAGCCCTAGCCACACTGTGGCACTGTTGTTCCACTGGCTAAACCACACTTCAAAGCCAAGGGCTTTTTCTTTGAACCCGTCAAGGTTGAGGCGCAGGGGCGTTGAAAGAGTGGTGCGCCAGTGAGGGTGAAAACTAAGACGGGGAAGAAGGTGCAGCACGTCGCCTTTAGGGATGGTAGGATAGTGCATGCGTTCACGTCCGTAAAAGAGCAGTGCACCTAAGCCCAAGGGAGCTACATTTTCAAGGTGTAAGCCGCTAAATCCGTACCCCGCTACTAGCATACTTGCCACCACGCACGCGCCAATCACCGCGTTT
>JACUTV010000151.1 GCA_014859645.1 Campylobacterales bacterium | reverse complement strand
ATAACGCAGGCAATGATACCTTGCAGTTTGGTGAGGGGATTGGTGCAGAAGACCTTCTCATGCAAAAAGAGGGCAATAATCTCATCATAGGTCTTAAAGAAGAGGGAAAAAGTCTTGAAGAGCTGAGTGATGTGGTGACTATTAAGGATTGGTACAATGTTAACAACCGTGTAGAAAACATCAAGTTCCATGACGGTTCCACTATGGACCTTGAACTTGTCTTGCGCACTCCCACCCCCTTTAACGATCACCTCGAATTCGGCGACGAAGACAATGTGGTAGATGCCCTAGAGGGTGATGACATCGTCTACGCAGGAGGCGGGGACGACACTATCCACGGTGGTGCAGGTAATGACACCTTGTATGGTGGCAACGGGGATGACATTCTCTTTGGCAGTGAGGGCAATGACATCCTCTCTGGACAAAACGGCAATGACACCCTAGATGGTGGCGCAGGCAATGACACCCTTTATGGCGGTGCGGGCAATGACACCTACCTCTTTGGAAGAGGAGATGGTAAAGATACTATTATTGAGGAGCGGGCAAACAACAGTGGTGGTATAGACACACTAAGGTTTAAAGAAGGCATCACAGCAGATGACCTTGTGATTAAACAATTAAGAAATGCGGACTCTTATGCATTTGGTGTTGATTTCGTCATTGCCCTTAAAGAAGAAGGAAAAACCTTCGATGAACTTAGCGATAAAATCACCCTTCAAAACGGTGCTTATTACTATGAGTACTCTAGTCAAGATTACACAAACAATAGTCATTATGACCAAAGGGTAGAGAAGTTTCTCTTTGCAGATGGCACAGAATGGAGCTTTGCAGACCTTGTGGCCCACACCAATAGTGATGAAGATGACACTATTCATGGCTTTAACAGTGCAGATACCCTTGCAGGTGGAAAGGGGAACGACATACTCAAGGGTTATCTAGGGGATGATACCTACCTCTTTAACCGCGGGGATGGACACGATACGATTCATGATTACGGACGTTACGGAAGTAATTACAGCTACTATAACGCAGGCAATGATACCTTGCAGTTTGGTGAGGGGATTGGTGCAGAAGACCTAGTTTTTCGCATGAATGGCATTAACTTGGAGATTGATGCAGGTGGTGGAGATTTTGTAACCATTAATGCCCAAGCCAACGTGAATAATGCTATCGAAAAAATCGTCTTAAGCGATGGAAGGTATTTGACGCATGTTGACATTGAAAAATTAGTCGATAACCTGAGCCTTTACGCTTCAGAAAATGGAATCTCTATCAACGACACTCAAAGCATTCGCGCCAATGAGCAGATGATGGCTATCACAAGATCATATTGGCGTGAAAACACCAATCCTGGAGAATACACTCCACCTATTGTGCTTGACCTAAACCGAAATTTGAATACTTCGATTTCCCTTGAGGCAAGTAGCGTGTACTTTGATTATGATGGGGATGGGGTTAAGGAAAAAACAGCATGGATTGAAAAAGGTGATGCGCTTTTGGCGGTTGACCTTAATGGAGACGGCATCATTAATGACGGAAGTGAGCTTTTTGGAGAATATACTAGGTTGCCCGACGGCTCTTTCGCAAAAGATGGCTACGAAGCATTGGCACAATATGACACTAATGGAGATGGTGTGATTGACGCCAAAGATAGTGGGTTTGCAAGCTTGAAGCTTTGGCAAGACCTTAATCAAAACGGTCGAACTGACGAAGGTGAGTTGACGAGTTTGCATCTTAGTGACATCTCGTCCATTTACCTTTACAGGGAAGATGGCACAACGTTTTCGCAGATTACCGAAGAAGGTAATATCATCTCCAACCAAACGAACTTTACAGCACAAAGTGGTACAGGAATCGTGCGAGATGTATGGTTTAAGATTGACAGTAGTGACACCATCACAAACAATGATACCTTCGTTTCAACAGCAGCCGATGAAACGTTTAGTGGGGGTGAGGGAAATGACACCTACATACTGAAACTTGGTGGTGGGCGAGATGTGATTGATGATAATGATCCTACTGGAAAAGGCATTGACACAGTTCGTTTCGCATCTGGCATCAGCCCTGGTCAAATCCTAGTGGCGTGGGACATGAAAAATAATGGACTGCTCATTGGTGTTCGTGAAAACAGCGAAGATGATACCGCACTTAAAGATCTTAATGACCAAGTCATTATCAAAAACTGGTTTGATGATTCAGGGCGCATTGAGCAGTTTGTTTTTGATGATGGAACAGTGCTTGACGTGCAGGCTATGTATGAAAAACTTTTACAAGTAAAAGACAATGCGCCGTTAACAGCGCGCGTTCTAAATCCTGATGATACTCTTCAGGGAGGGAACTATAACGATGTTCTCTTTGGTGCTGAGGGCAATGAACTGCTTGAAGGTGGTGACGGAGATGACTATCTTAGTGGTATGGAAGGTGATGACATGCTTGTGGGTGGTGATGGAGATGACGTGCTTGATGGCGGAGCGGGTGATGACTTTTTGCTTGGTGGCAATGGCGATGACACCTACCTCTTCTCAAAAGGTGGTGGCCACGACACCATCATTGATAGCGGTGGCAACGACACCCTCATGTTTGGGTTTGGCATCACTAAAGACGACATCCTTGTCAAAGTAGTGGACGATGCCATCATCTTTGCTCTCAAAGAAGAGGGCAAAAGCTTCGAGGAACTCAGCGACACCATCACGATTGAAAACTTCAATCAGCCTGGCTTTGCCGTAGAGACCATAGCCTTTGACGATGGCACTTCGTATACCATCCAAGACTTCCTCATCACCAACCAAGCCCCAACCCTAGAGACTCTAATCCAAGAGCTCACCTTGCAAGACACCCGCTCCATCACCCACACCATCAACGTCACTGACCCAGACGGTGACACCCTAAGCTACACCCTAAAAACAGCCCCTTTGCATGGAGAGCTCATCTTTGGCGAAGAGGGAACCTTTACCTACAGTGCTACTGATACGTTTATCGGAGTGGATAGTGCCATAGTGCAGATAGACGATGGCAATGGCGGCGTGGTAGAGCAAACCCTTCACTTCAATCTCGCAGTTTCAGCCCCAACCCTAGAGACTATGCATTTAGCTTTAGACGAAGACACTACCCTTGCTCACGCTTTACATGTAAACAATCCCATCGGCGGAACACTCACCTATAAGATAATCAAGGGTAGCAACAACGGAGAGTTTGGTTTAGCCAATGATGGTTCTTTTGTTTACACCCCTTATGCCAACTACCATGGGCAAGACAGTGTTACCCTTAAACTCACCAATGCCTATGGCCTAAGCACCACTGCTACTCTTGCATTGGTCATCGCACCAGTGAACGACGCTCCAGAGGTAGATGTTGCGCTTGTTTCCCATGAGCTAATCAACACTTTTGAGGCCACAGGCAAGACAGAAGCTTTTGACGTAGATGGAGACACACTAACGTACGCCGTCACCACCCAAGCCTCCCATGGTGTTGTCACCATCGATGCAGCAGGCGTGTGGCACTATAGGGTACAAGAGTCCTACAGCGGCACCGACAGTGCCATTATTACTATCAGCGATGGCAACGGCGGCACAGTAGAACAAACCCTTGCCTTTGACATCAAAGGATACGTCTTTACAGGGGAAGATTTGGTCATAGACACAACATCCCACGAGCATCTTGCAATGCCAAACACTTCGCGAGGAGATTTAGACTTTGCGCGCAGGGGGAATGACCTTCTCATTACGGTTGCAGACACCAATACTATCACCCTAAAAGCGTACTTTACCAACCCTGATGCAGGGGTTGAAACGCTTATTACCAAGGACGGACACATTACCCTTGCAAGAGACAGCATCAAAGAAATCATGTATGGTGGCTATATGGCACTTGATGGAAGTGACCATCTTGTTGGTGGAGATGATGCGGGCAACTGGATTATCGGCAACAGTGGCAATGACATCTTGCTAGGAGCTGGAGGCAATGACTACATCAGCGGCGGCAAAGGCGATGACCTTATCGTAGGAGGCGAAGGCAACGACAACTTGCATGGTAACGAAGGAGATGATCACCTCTACGGCGATAGTGGTAACGACCAACTCTATGGCGGTGAGGGCAATGACTTTCTTAGTGGTGGGGCTGGGGATGACATGCTCTTTGGGGGAGATGGCAACGACATCCTTTTGGGTGGTAGTGGCAACGACACCCTCTATGGTGGAGCAGGTGATGACACTTTGCATGGCGGCAGCGGCGATGACTTTCTTGATGGCTCTTATG
>JACUTV010000150.1 GCA_014859645.1 Campylobacterales bacterium | reverse complement strand
TTGATGGTCACATGGAAGAAGAAGAAGTAAAGATTTTACACAGTTCGTACTACAAAAGGTTACAAAAAGAAAGAAAAATTTAACTAAAGATTTTGATTTGTTTTTGTTATAGTTGTGATATACCATATCCAAAAATATGCAGATTTTGCATATTTTTGGATTCTCGAAACCAAGGGGATGACGAAAAAAAAGAAAGATAAAAAAGCAAAAAAGAAAACCTCTCTTAACCACCAGTTTTACCTCCAGAGCGTAGGCGAAAACCCCTCAAAAAGCCCTATAAATAGGACTTTTTAGCTCTCTTATTAAGAAAGCTTTAATGGAAGAGTCCCTACAATTCGGTAAACAGCCATTGACCAAGTGGATGCGGTGCATGCCGTCAAAGGTAACATGACATTACCCCTTTGCATTTGCGTTCAAACAAGCGTCATGGACGTAAAGGTAAAACGATGATTGATAAAACCTCCACCAATAAAGCTAGAGCACTCTATTACG
Organism: Campylobacterales bacterium; assembly: GCA_014859645.1. Lineage (GTDB taxonomy): Bacteria > Campylobacterota > Campylobacteria > Campylobacterales > Campylobacteraceae > Sulfurospirillum_B. The sequence continues at coordinate 3,854 of JACUTV010000150.1, read as the reverse complement.
GACTACTTAGCAAGCTCTTGGTCTATTCTACCGCGACAGATCGCTTTGCCGGCGTGGATGACGCGCTAGCGATTATTGGTACCAATCCCCTTGATGACCACTCAGGTGCCGCGGCACAACGCTTACTTCTAGTACTAGACACCCACGGAACAGAAGCCTTGACTCAAGAATACGACGCGTTGTTTCACGCGTTCGTGGGCAAAGTCATTCGCACGTCAGCTTCGTATTATGATGAAGGTATTGAAGCGGGTAAAAAACTCGTCGAGGTACGCGGGTTTATCGCCAAGACCAAAATCCGCCGCAACGAAGCAACCTTTAAAGACAACGAAGACACCCTTCCTTTCTTGCTCAGCTTCATGCACGAACTTGTGGAACTTAGCAGTGCTGGCCACAAAGAATACGACACTATTCAACACTGCTTGTTTGAACAAATCATCAACCCCTTTGTGGATGATGTGATTGAAGGATTGTTTAACCACGACAAAAGCGATGCGTACAAAGAGGTCGCCATCTTGCTCAACGCCTTCATGGAGTTTGAGCGGCTCTACTTTGAAGTGCCAAAACTTCCCAAGAAAGAAGCTAAAAAAACCAAGCAAGAGTTGGCTGATGAGCAAGAAATGCAGCGCCGTGCGGCCAATAAAGCCAAACGCGATGCCCAAAGTTCAGCCTGCGAGTCGGGAGCCTGTGGCATGTAACCCAAGAAAAGGGGTTACCTTTGCCTTACATGTAAAGCAAAGGTAACTTCTTCGCGAAGTTAAATTCATCATAAGGAGGATTGTATGGAGCAAACACGTCGTGGCTTTTTGAAAAAAGCAGCGGTCGCTGGTGCTGTCACTGCTGTTGCAGCAGTTGCGGCTTCAGGAAAGCAAGCATACAGTTCGGGTGGTGTCGTTGTAGGGAAATCTTCTAAGACAGAAGTTCTTTACAAAAAAACGCAGGCTTGGGATACATATTACCAATCTGCCAAGTAATGAAAGGAGAGTTTATGCAAGAGAGCGCAACACGTGTTCTAGCGCACAAAGTCGGGCGACGAAGCTTCCTTAAAATGGCCGCAGTAGCGGGCGCATTTGGGGCAACGTCGGGCTTTGCAAGCAGTGGAGCAACACGAAGTGCAACCGAGGAAGAGGTCAAAAACCCATTCCCAGGTTCGAAATTTGTTAAGACGATTTGTTCGTCTTGTTCTGTGGGCTGCGGCGTCATTGCCGAAGTTCAAAACGGTGTGTGGGTACGTCAAGAAGTCGCCCAAGACCATCCTATCAGCCTTGGTGGTCACTGCTGTAAGGGCGCGGGAATGATCGACCTTGTACGTGCAGAAACACGTGTAAAGTACCCCATGGTTAAAGAAAAAGGTCAGTGGAAACGCATCAGTTGGGATGTGGCACTTGATCGTATTTCAGCAAAACTTAGTGATCTAAAAAAGAACGACGGTCCAGATTCTGTGATGTTCCTTGGCTCTGCAAAAGTAAGCAACGAACAAGCTTACTATATTCGTAAATTTGCAGCCATGTTTGGAACAAACAATATGGATCACCAAGCTCGAATCTGACATAGCGCAACAGTCGCCGGTGTGGCGAATACATGGGGTTATGGTGCTATGACAAATTCACTTGGAGATATGCAAAACTCTAAGGCTATTATTATTTTCGGTGCAAGCCCAGCGGTCAATCACCCTGTAGGTTTTCAGCATTTCTTGAAAGCAAAAGAGCGCAATAACGCGCAAATTATCGTTGTAGATCCTCGTTATACACGTACAGCTGCTAAAGCGGACTTGTACGCACCTATTCGACCAGGAACTGACATTGCCTTTATGTACGGCATGTTGCATATCATCTTTGAAAATGGCTGGGAAGATAAAAAACATCTTGAAGAACGCGTTTACGGCATGGATTTAATTCGCGAAGAGGCCAAAAAGTGGACCCCAGAAGTCGTAGAAGATGTGACAGGTGTTAAAGCAGAATTGTTGATGCAAATCACCCGTGTGTATGCCAAAACAAAGCCAGGTTCACTGGTATGGGCTATGGGTCTTACACAACACTCTGTAGGAACAGGAAATACCCGTATCGCTCCAATCCTCCAACTTGCTCTTGGCAACATGGGCGTTGAGGGTGGTGGTACAAACATTCTCCGTGGACACGATAACGTTCAAGGTTCTTCTGACATGGGTTGTTTCCCCGATAGCTTGCCTGGATACTACGGCATTGCTGAGGGCGTGTGGAAATACTATGCGAAAAACTGGGGCGTGGATTACGACTGGCTTGTCTCTCAACACAAATCCAAAGAGATGATGAGCAAACCTGGTTTCACCCTTTCTCGTTGGTGGGCAGGTGTCCTTGATGGCAAAGATGGCAATGACGCTATCGATAATGCGGGTACGCCACTAAAAGCACTCGTATGTATCGCCAATGGTATCACGTCTACATCACAACAAGCCAAGGTAAAAGAAGGCCTTGATGGTCTTGAACTTTTGGTAGTAGTAGACGCTTTTGCAAACGACGCGGTTGTGTTGACCGATAAACAAGATGACGTGTTCTTGCTTCCTGCGGCTACGCAGTTTGAAACTAGCGGTTCTGTGGTTGCCACCAACCGAAGTGCCCAGTGGCGCTACCAAGTCGTTGAGCCGTTGTATGAGTCCAAGCCTGACCAAGAAGTCCTGTTTGAACTAGCCAAACGCCTAGGCTTTTATGAGCAATATACTAAGGCAATGACGTTGCGCAGTGGCAAAGCAACCTTTACATGGCCAGATGATGCGACCGATGAGATCGCTTTCATTATCCAAAGTATCGGGTATGCGGGTCGAACAGCGGCGCGTACCAAAAAACATACGGACAACTGGCACATGTTTGACGAAGTTTCAGGTCGTGGTTTTGGTCCTATGAAAAACGAGTACTATGGTCTTCCATGGCCGTGCTGGACAGAAAAACACCCTGGAAGTCCTATCCTTTACAACGTAGATCGTCCTGTAATGGAAGGCGGTATGGGCTTTAGAAATCGCTTCGGCATGGAACACAATGGTGTGAGCCAAATGGCGGGACCAAGTGTTACTGTAAAAGGCTCTAAGGTAAAAGGTGGTCACCCACAAATTACCAAGGCAAATATCGAAGAAGTGCTTGGCATCACCCTTACCGAAGCTGAAAAAGCGGCGATGGGACCAAGTTGGGCGATGGATACCAGTAACATCATCGCACAAAAATGTATGGAAGCAGGCGTAGCGCCGTATGGTAACGCACGTGCACGTTGTATCGTGTGGGAATGGACAGCGCTAGAACACCAGATCCCCTTGCACCGTGAACCACTTCACTCACCACGTACGGATTTGGCAAAAGCGTATCCGTCCTTTAAAGACCGAGCGAAACATTACCGTGTTGATACGAAATTTGAGAGCTTACAGCAAAGTAAAGATTTTGCCAAAGAGTTCCCTGTTAACTTGATCACGGGACGTATCGTCAACATGAATGGCGCGGGGATCGAAAACCGAGGTTCAAAATACCTTGTGGAACTAACCCCTGAAATGTACGCAGACCTTAACCCTGATTTGGCGGCTAACCATGGCATCCGAAACGGCGATATGATTTGGATTCATGCACCTGAGGGCACGAAGATTAAAGTCAAAGCGCGATTCTCGCACTCTTTGTTGCCAGATCGCATCTTCTTGCCATTCCACTGGGCAGGACATTTCCAAGGGAAAGATTTGAGCGATCGTTACCCTGAGGGCACCAAACCTTACTCAGTAGGGGAGAGTGCGTGTACGGTAACTAACTACGGGTATGACATTATCACTCAGATTCCCGAAACCAAAGGCGGCCTCTGCCGCATTGAAAAAGCGTAGGGGGTGAGCCATGAGTAGCGTAATGACA
>JACUTV010000149.1 GCA_014859645.1 Campylobacterales bacterium | reverse complement strand
TTAAAGCCATCAAGGTCTATGAACAAAAGAGCGACTTTAGAACCGTTGCGTTTGGCGTACGCAATGGACTGTTCACATCTGCTTTTGGCTAGCATCCGATTGGGTAGTTCGGTGAGTGCGTCATGGTGCGCCAAAAACTCCACTTGCTTTTCGACCATTTTTTGTTTCGTCACATCCTGCACGGTTCCCATGATTGAGGCGGGATTATGGTTCTTGTCATAATACGTGATGGCTTTGGTATGAATGTATTTAAGGGTTCCATCTTTGAGCAAAATGCGATGGGTTGTCTCGTAGGGAGTATGTTTTTTTTGCGCTCGATAATAAAGTTCTTTAATGTGCGACATGTCTTCAGGATGAATCATCTCCATAAAGAGTTTACGACGGGACTTTGTGTTTTTCGGGTCTACCTCAAAAATGCGGTACATCTCCTCAGACCACGTGATGGCTTGGGTAACAATATCAAGTTTCCAACTACCGATTTTGGCAATACGTTGTGCTTCTTGAAGAATAGTTTCGTTGTCTCTTAGCTGAAGTTCTATTTTTTTATGTTCGCTAATGTCTCGACCGATTGCGAGCACACTGTTGATTTCACCATTGAGCCCCACTTCTGGAACCACATGCAAATGGCGCCATCCTTTGTAGCCTAAAGGGCTTACAAATTCCATCTCCAACGTTGCTTCTTCGCCTGTTTGAATGACATTTTGCAAAGTTTTTTCAAACAAAAGACTCTCTTTAAGGGGCGAGAAATCGGAGGGCTTTACCCCTAAGAGTTCTTCTTCTAAGAGCCCAGTAATGCGCATGGTACTAGGATTAACATAGGTGCGACGACACTCATGGTCAAAACGCACGATAGTGTCAGGAGAGTTTTCAGCAAGTGTTCTAAATTCTCGTTCTCTTTGCGCTATAGCTTCTTCTTGGGCTTTGCGCTCAGTGATGTCACGAGCAATAGCAAGACTGTATGACATGCCATTGTACTCAGAATGACTGGAAACTACCTCTACAGGAAAAAGAGTTCCATCTTTTCGTTTATTTTCGCTGGTCATCACTCTAAATTCTTTTACGCCCTTCCAGATTTCTCTCCATCGCGCCATTGAAACATTGGGGTCAATATGAACAACACCCATAGAAAGAAGCTCTTCTTTGCTATAGCCCAAATCATGACAGGCTCTCTCATTAACATAGTGAAACATTGAATCTTCATCGATGAAATATACAGCTTCATTGATTTTATCAAGAATAAACTCTTTAAAAAGAAGATTGTCTTGTAACTTTTTTTGCTCGCTAATATCCAGATTGAAACAGGTTAAACCTCTGATTTTACCGCTATCATCATACATCGGAGCGTAAAAGGTTTGCCAGTAGGTACGTACAAAATTATCTTCACCATAGCTGGTTTCATCAACAAAATGTTCTCCTGCAAGTGCTTTGTCAAAAAGCTTTTTAGCTTTGAGCTTATCATCTTGGTGTGTTATAACTTCGAGTATATTCATACCAACACTTATGTTTTGACCCCATAGTGCCTTCATTGTTTCTTCATGGTTTTGATTGAATGCCAAATACTTATACTCTCCATCCAATGCAAAAATAGCAACATCCAGCGAGCTATTTAAAATAGAAGAGAGGAGATTGCTTTGATTATGAAGTTCTAGTTTTGCTTTTTGTTGTTCTGTAATATCTTTAGCAATACCAAGAACTCCAAGCAGTTTGCCATCGCTATCATACACAGGAGCTTTTCGAGTTTCAAAAAGTCGTTGCCTTCTTGTCTCTTTGGGCGTGATGTGTTCTTCGTTCGTGTCAACAGTGCCTTTTTGAATTGCTTCTACATCCTTTTGGCGGAAGAAATCCGCTTGTTCTTTCTCCACAAAATCATAATCGGTTTTACCCATAATCGCATTGGCCTTTGCACCAAAAAAGCTTTCAAATGCATGATTACATGTAAGGTATTTGCCGTTAATGTCTTTCATCCAAACTAAATCAGGAATAGTGTTGAGCAAAGAGAGCAAATGGGTTGAGGTTTGAATAAGCTTTTCTTCCATTTTTTTGCGCTCTGATATGTCTCGTCCTATACATATAACGCTCACAATTTGCTTGTCTTTGTCAAATTCTGGAAGCATATGAACATGGCCTGTACCGTGGTTACCCGAAGCATCAATATAAGGTGTTTCTGTTGTAAACTCTTTTCCGCTTTGCAAAACTTCTTGCAACTGTTTTTCAAACGCAAACGCATTTGCTACAGGCGTTGTTTCAGATGGCTTTTTCCCTAAGACCTCTTTTGAAGAAAGACCAAGAACGCGTTCAAAAGCGGGATTGACGTACGTGCGACGACACTCTTTATCAAATCTAGCAATGGTATCTGGAGAGTTTTCGGCAAGGGTTCTAAACTCTTTTTCTTTTTGAATCCATTTTTCTTCGATATGTTTGCGTTTACTAATATCTAACGTGATGCCATGCCAAATGATACTTCCATCGTTTTGACGCGTGGGTTGAGAGCGGGTTTCAAGCCAAACAAGTCCTTTACTAGGATGAAAGTAACGAAATTCCATATAAAAACGCTCCAGCGTTTGTGCGGAGTGTTCGATAGCTTTTTTGAAAACAACAAAGTCATCAGGATGAAAAGAAGCTCGTAGTTTTGCAAGGTCACTCTGAATCGTTTTAGCATCAATGCCATAGGTATCTAAAACATTTTCACTGGCATATAAAAACTCTTCTTTTCCATCCGCATGTCTTTTGTAGGAGTAGGCAAATCCAGGGAGGTGTTGAACCATAGCGTGCATACACGCGCCATTGGACTCCAAGGCACATGAAGAGGCTCTTTGCCTGGGGGTATTGTTCGTTATGCTGTTGCTATCCTTCATGGGGTACACATTGGTAAGCAAAAAGGAGACTTTTATTTTGCAAGATGAAAAGATTGTTGACCATTCACGCTCCTTGACTCAAGGCTGAGTTGAGGCTAAGATTTTTGATTTTTAAAACACAGTTATCTATTTTATCATTCAAAAAGTAATGTAATGGTCATGCTATGCGCCCAAAAGGGTGTAATGCCTTTTGGGCGTTTCAAATCAATAAAAAATAAAAGTAAAATATGGACATTCCCGCAAATACAACAACCTTATAAAAAGCTGTAAAAACCTTTACATGTAAGGAAGTCCGAAACGACGATTAGTTGCCTTGTAAGTATTTCAAAAGTGAAGTACTCCAATCCTCACTTTGCAACATCACTTTGTATTCTAAAGCTTTTTGCGCCAACTCCGCATCACTAATTTTCAATGCCCGATGAACGGTAAAAGGCTGCGTGTAAATCATTTGAGTAAAAAGTGCGGTAGTTTGGAGCGGTTTCAAGATTTCACTTAGGGAAGCATGCACATAAGAGCCTGCTTGATAGGCATATTCGGGCGAACCTACTGTAATGGCAAGTTTAAACTCTTTATTGGCAAGCTTATTGCCCTCGCTTCCGTAAGCAAAACCGTACTCCAAGACCCTGTCTTGCCAATCTTTTAGAAGGCTTGGGGTACTAAACCAGTAAAGAGGAAATTGAAACACAAGACGCTCATGCGCCAAAAGAAACTCTTGTTCTTTTTTCACATCAATCGCATCTGCAGTGCCATAAAGTGCGTAAATGTCATGGACGGTAACATGCGCTTCGTCTTTTATTGCTTCTATGAGTGCTTTGTTGAGGCGTGAGGTTTCCATCCCAGGATGCGCCAAAACAACTAATGTTTTTTTCATACTAACTCCTTTAAAGTTTAATTTTGAGAAATTTATCTTAAATAGACTTATAATATACTTAGTGTAATAAATATTAGTAACAAGACTATTTGTTCCCTTTTGGCTTTCGTGCTATAATTGCGCCACAAAAGGATAAGGCATGTATGAGTTAAATGGAGAGGAATTTTTCTGCCCCATGGAGGTAACCCTTCATATCTTAAATGACAAGTGGAAGCTGTTTATTGTCTACACGCTTTTAAGTGGGCCCAAGCGCTTTAAAGAGATTTGTGAAACCTTCCCCAAGATTACACAAAAAACAATTTCAGTAAAGCTCAAAGAGCTGGAAGCTTCGCAGATGATTATTCGAACCGTATACGCACAAGTGCCGCCCAAGGTAGAATATGCGCTAAGTCAGACAGGAGAAAAGATTGAACCCATAGTAAAATCAATGTATGAGTTTGGCCTCTTTTATATTGAAAAATACGGATGCGATAAAAAATAAATCCTTACATGTAAAGCCTGCACCCAAAGAAATTTTTGCCTTTTTCTCTAAGCAAGTGCATAGCAAAAGGAGACTATAAAGAAGGACTAAAATCACAAGGAGCTGTATGCACACTGCCAAACCCCACACCATTGACGTAACCGCTTGGAC
>JACUTV010000028.1 GCA_014859645.1 Campylobacterales bacterium | reverse complement strand
CACTCAAACCGCTCACCACACCCTTTACATGTAAGGTGTTTAAAGTGGGCGCGTGTGGGGACAAACACGATGGCTTGGCGGTTTTTTTCCACGCATTGGCGAAGCTTAGCGATGATGGTGGGCGTGAGTTCGTGGTGCCCTTGCTCGTACACGATGCTACGCGAACTTTGAAAATAGGTCCCGCGAAGGCGCATGGTGGGGAGTTTGTCGTAGCTTGTGAGGCTTGGGGTAGCACTGCCTAACACCACCCGCGCGCCCACGTACGTGCCAAGCATCAACGCGACATCTTTGGCGTTGTAGCGGGGTCTTGAGGAAGATTTGTAACTCTCATCGTGCTCTTCGTCCACCACGATAAGCCCCACTTCGCGCAAGGGTAAAAAGAGCGCAGAACGTGGGCCAGCCACGATGCGCACTTCTCCTGCGTGAATGCGTGCGAGGATTTTTTGCTTTTGGACTTTGGAGAGTTTGGAGTGCCAAATGGCCACGCGCACCCCGAAGTGCCGTTCTAAGCGCTCTTTCATCTGGGGTGTGAGGCCGATTTCTGGCATGAGAAAGATGGCGCTTTTTCCCGCGCACAAGACCTCTTGCATCAAGGCCAAATAAATCTCCGTCTTGCCACTTCCTGTGTCGCCAAAGAGCAAGGCTTTGTCATGTTGGAGTAAAAAGGTTTTGGCTTTTTGTTGAGCGAGCGAGAGGGCTAACGAAGCGTTACATGTAAAGGGAATGGGCGGGTTTTTTTCTTTAGAGTAAGGCACCATGAGCGCCAACGCTTCGCCCAAAGAAGACCCATAATACTCGCTAATAAACTTCGCGCACTGCATCTGCCATGGGGCAAACACCTCACCCAAGTCTTGGCCAATCGCTTTACATGTAAAGCTTGGTTTCTCACACACCTCCACCACCACCGCCTCTTTTTCACGCTCTTGCAAGGGAACGCGAACCAGTGTACCGACGCTTAAGGGCAGGGATGATTCATAAGTCAAACACGGCTGCGCAGAGCCTAGAAGTGCAAGGATGTAGTAGTGTGTCAACTTATTGGGTAAGGTTCCGACAGTTAGCATTGTCAGGGCATGTAAAAGAGCCTGTGCCAGGATTGTAGGTAAAATCTACGTTGATAGCATTCGTAAGACGAAAGCGATACACAAAGGGGGCTCCAGCGCCGTTTGGCTTCATCCACCCTCCGTCTGCATTTCTAGACATGATGGGGCTTTCAAGGATGTTGGACTGGTTGCCATCGTTAAAGAAAAATAATGCGGTATTTTCTGTATTAGCAGCCGCACCATCAAGCGTAGCAGGGTTTTGGTTTGCCTCTCCGCGCATCAACCGCAAAGAGCGTTGCAAGGCGATGCCACTGCGAATAGCCGAAACTTGGCTTTTGCCCTTAACCAACACCGCATCATCGCGCGTCGCCGCCAAGCGAGGAATAGCCACAGCAGCAAGGATGCCAATAATGACGATGGCAAAAACAATCTCGATCATGGTAAAAGCAGGGCGAGTGCGCACATGGTATCCTTTTAAAAATTTATACTATTGCCAAGAAGACGGTATGTCTTGTTCAAATCCCTAGTAGCCACTAAGTTTTGAACACTGACACATAAAGGCTGCGTAACACCAGAAATATTTGTCACAGTAAGATTCACATCTGCTTGCGTTTGAAACCGCACACAATCCACCCCACCAACCACATACCGAACCCCAAGGCTAATGTTGCTATCGCCTACCCTAAAGGGCACATTAGTCATGACTGCAACTTCATCAAAACTATCACGAGCCGTAAAATACGAAGCTATATCCTGAATAGCTATGGAAATATCCTTGCCCGCCCTAACAACAACAGCATCATCACGCGTAGTGCTCAACCGCGGAATGGCAACAGCGGCTAAGATGCCAAGGATTACAATAACAAAAATGAGTTCAACCAGAGTAAAAGCAGGACGTGTGTGCATGAAAAATCCAAAAGAAGGCGGAGAGACTTCTCCGCCAAGATAAAAAAGTTAGAACGTAATACGAGAGCCGCCAAATTCGTGTGTTCGGTTCATATCTCTTTCGCCAACAATTCTTTGCACATCAACACAAGGACCTGTGGGGCTAGCAGCATTACTTACCGATAAGTTACCGTCTGCTGACGTTGTTTTAAAATTAACACAGTTGGCGCCGCTTACTTGATAATTAATACCATTAGTACCGTTAATATCATTACCATCAAACACAACATTCGTCATATCTTTAGGATTAAGTTTGAAACTACCTTGTGCCGTATAATGCGCGCCAATATCTTGAATCGCTGTTGCAATGTCGCTTACCGAACGTGCGATAACGGCATCATCTCTCGTTGCAGAAAGTCTTGGGATAGCTACTGCCGCCAAGATACCTAAAATAACGATCACAAAGATCAACTCAATCATGGTAAAACCACGTTTCATGGGAACTCCTTTTTTTGTACGTTTTGTTTTAAAACGTGTGAATTATAAGACAGAAGGTATTAACCTTGCCTTAATGTCTGGTCGATCTTTAGTACCATATCGTGCATTTGGCGTTCTTGAGCGTAAAAATCATAGCTTTTTTGCACAAAAGCAGTGAGCAGTTCTTTGGTATCTAACCCTTTTTTCTTTCCTAAAAACACTTCCATGTCACGCAAAAATGCCTCCGCAAAGGCATCTTCTAGGGTAATCGTATAATCTTTAGAAGCAACACTAACCGTCACTTTTTTCATCGGCCTAGTACTGCCTCAATCTTTCCAAAAATATCTTCTGATTCCATTTCTCTTACACGAAGCTCTTCTTGAAGGCGGTTAATTTGCACATCTTTGGCTTCACTTTGGGCTTTGACACTGATGATTTCCGTGCGAAGGGTGTCGTTTTGAGCTTTTAACTCTTCAAACTTCGCAAGCAAGTCTTGGATTTTTTCCGTCAGCGTATTGACCACGCGGGTTTCCTCAAACATCTCCTACTCCTTCTTATGTTGCAATACACCCCTAGCACGCTGATGAAAGAATGCTTTTGGCTATAATGCGCATTGTAGCAAATTTCACCCCAAAAGAAAAAGGAACTCCGTGGCGCTTTTTGACCTCCAAAGCCCTTTTGAACCCGATGGCGATCAGCCTCAGGCTATCGAAAAACTCACCGCTTCCATTCTTAACAAAAATCCCTACCAAACCCTCGTAGGCGTCACGGGCAGTGGCAAGACGTTTACCATGGCCAACATCATCAAAACCCTCAAACGCCCCACCCTCATCATGACCCACAATAAAACCTTGGCCGCCCAGCTTTACAGCGAATTTAGAGGCTTTTTTCCCAATAACCATGTGGAGTATTTTATCTCGTACTACGACTACTACCAACCTGAAGCGTATATCCCACGGCAAGATTTGTTCATCGAAAAAGACAGCTCCATCAACGCCGAACTAGAGCGTTTGCGCCTCTCCGCCACCGCTTCTTTACTCAGCTACGATGATGTCATCTGCATCGCTTCTGTGTCTGCTAACTACGGCTTAGGTGACCCAAGCGAATACAAAAGCATGGTACAAATCCTAGAAGTGGGTCAAAGCATCCACCAAAAAGCGTTACTCCTGCGCCTTGTGGAGATGGGCTACACCCGCAACGACACGGTCTTTGACCGCGGGCATTTTCGCGTCCAAGGAGACGTGGTGCACATTTACCCCGCGTACAGCCAAGACGAAGCCTTACGCGTGGAGTTTTTCGGGGATGAGATTGAGCGCATCGTCCACTACGAAGCCCTCACTAACGCCCCTCTTGAAGAGACTAACAAAGTCATCCTCTACGCGGCCAATCAGTTCATCGTCGGCCAAGCCAGACTCGCCCAAGCAGTCAAGCAAATCGAAGAAGGACTACACCTGCGTTTGGCCGAATTTGAGGCCCAAAACAAACTCGTCGAATACCAACGCCTCAAACAACGGGTCGAGTTTGACTTAGAGATGATTCAAGCCACGGGTGCTTGCAAGGGCATCGAAAACTACGCCAGACACCTCACGGGCAAACAGCCGGGCGAAACGCCTTTTTCGCTCTTTGACTACTTTGAAGCCATGAACAAAGAGTACCTCGTCATCGTGGACGAGTCGCACGTGAGCTTGCCCCAGTTTCGAGGGATGTTTGCAGGAGACCGTAGCCGCAAAGAAGTCCTCGTAGAGTACGGGTTTCGCTTGCCAAGTGCCCTAGATAACCGCCCGTTGATGTTTGATGAGTTTATCCACAAAGCCCCTGCGTATTTGTTTGTTTCCGCGACACCCGCCCCTTTGGAACTCGAACTCTCACAAGGCAATGTCGCGCACCAAATCATCCGTCCCACAGGGCTTTTAGACCCCACTATCGAAATCTGCGAAAGCTCCAACCAAGTGGAAATCCTCCACGACCGCGCCAAAGCGGTCATCGCCAAAAACGAGCGCGTACTTGTGACAGTACTGACGAAAAAAATGGCCGAAGAACTGAGCCGTTACTACCTCGAACTGGGTCTCAAAGTCAAATACATGCACTCAGACATCGACGCCATTGAACGCAACCAAATCATCCGCGGGCTTCGTCAAGGGGACTTTGACATGCTCATTGGCATCAACTTGTTACGCGAAGGGCTTGACTTGCCTGAAGTCTCGCTCATCGGCGTGCTAGACGCGGACAAAGAAGGCTTTTTGCGCAGTGAAACCAGCCTAGTCCAAACCATGGGGCGGGCCGCGCGTAATGTCAACGGCCACGTCATCCTCTTTGCTTCCAAAATCACAGGTTCCATGCAACGCGCTATCGACATCACCACCCAACGTCGCGACAAACAGCGCGCTTACAACCAAGAACACGGCATCACCCCCAAAAGCACCTTGCGCAAACTAGACGAAAACTTGCGCGTCGAAGACCACGGCGAACTGGCTTCACGCCACAAAAACATCGACAAACTTCCTGCTAGCGAACGGCAAAAAATCGTCAAAGAACTCTCCATGCAAATGCACGCGGCCGCCAAAGAGCTAGAGTTCGAAAAAGCCGCCGCCCTTCGAGATGAAATCGCAAAACTGCGTAAGTTGTAGTTTTTAACCTCTTTTTGCTAAAATCAAGCACCAAAGGAGTCGCAAAATGCAAACAATCCACCTCAACAATGCCGAACTAGAACAGTATATTTACCTTAAGTATGGTGACGACGACAGTAGTCTTCTTCGCGATTTTGTCACATTCTTAAAAACAGATTTACACACTTCTAACTTAAAAAAATCCCTTGAAGAAGTCAAACAGTTTAAAGAAGGCACTAAGACCTTATCGACGGCAGAAGATTTTTTGACCGAGATAAAAAGTGGAAATTAAGGTTACCGACACCTTCAAGAAAGAGTTCAAAAAACTTTTAAAAAAAGACCGACTTCTTATAGCAGAATATGAGTTATTAATTGACAAACTTCACCATCAGCCAGACTTAGGCGTTTCTCTTGGGGATGGAAAATATAAAATTCGGCTCAAAAACCTTTCTAGCAACAAAGGCAAGAGTGGTGGTTACCGTATTATCACTTATACAAAAATTGAAAATACGATTGTTTTGGTTTATATTTATTCAAAAAACAACATGGAAAGTGTTCTTATCAAAAAGATTGACGCCCTCATTAAAGCATTTAAAATTTCCTAGCTAGCACAACCACACGCCTCTACATGTAACCTTTTTATTATCCTTTCTTGGATATAATCAGCCACTTTTTACAGGTAGATTCTTTTGCATAAAGGGGAAACCATGGCTGTTTCACTTAACGATCCATCCTTATACATCAACCGAGAGCTTTCGTGGTTGCGTTTTAACACGCGCGTGCTTCACGAGTCTGAAAAGAGCTCTTTACCCCTCTTGGAGCGGCTCAAATTTTTAGCCATTTACGCCACCAACTTGGACGAATTTTACATGATTCGCGTAGCAGGACTCAAACAACTTTTTGCCGCAGGCATCGTAGCCACAGGTGCGGATGAGCAAGCGCCACTTGATCAGTTGCGAGAAATCAGACGCTACTTGGCCGAAGAAAAAGAGATTTTGGAGGTAAGCTACCATAGCATTGTCAAAGGACTTGAACAAGAAAATTTGCTCATCCGTTCTTACGATGATTTGGATGAGAGCTACAAAATCAAAGCCGATGAATTTTTCTTTTCCAACATCCTGCCCGTCATCGTACCCATCGCTGTGGACGCAACGCACCCTTTTCCACACCTTAACAACCTTAGCTTTTCCGTGGCCGTCAAACTCCAAGATAAAGACCGCCCCGAGACAAACAAATACGGCATGATTCGCATCCCGCGCGTCTTGCCACGGTTCTATCAAGTGGCTGATAACGTGTACGTGCCCATCGAATCCATCGTGCACCAACACGCCGAAGAGATTTTCCCTGGCTACCAACTCATCTCTTCCGCTCCCTTTCGCGTCACGCGCAACGCGGACATGGTCATCGAAGAAGAAGAAGCGGATGATTTTATGATGATTTTAGAACAAGGGTTGAAAATGCGCCGTAAAGGGGCATTTGTCCGCTTGCAGATTGAAAAAGACGCCGATCCTGACATCATCGAATTTCTCAATTCTCACATGAAAATCTTCCCCAAAGACATTTACATGTACACCATGCCACTCAACCTGCCCGCCCTTTGGCAGATTGTGGGCAATAAAGATTTTTCCCACCTCAACACCCCGCCAAACTCCCCCAAAACACTGCCGCCTTTTAGCACTAGCGAGTCGGTGTTTAACGTCATTGAGCGGGGCGATGTGTTGCTTGCACACCCTTATGAAAGCTTTGACCCCATCACCCGCATGATTAAAGAAGCGGCCAAAGACCCTAAAGTCATCTCCATTCGCATGACCCTTTACCGCGTGGAAAAAAACTCACAAATCATCCAATCCCTCATCGACGCAGCCAGTGAAGGCAAGCAAGTTACCGTGATGGTCGAACTCAAAGCACGGTTTGATGAGGAAAATAACCTCCACTGGGCTAAAGAACTTGAAAGCGCTGGAGCCCATGTGATTTACGGTATCACAGGCTTTAAAGTCCACGCCAAAGTCACCCAAATCATCCGTCAGATTGACAATAAATTAAGATTTTACATGCATTTTGGCACAGGCAATTACAACGCCAGTACCGCTAAAATCTACACAGACGTGAGTTTCTTTACATGTAAAGAAGAATTTGCCAAGGATTCCACTGCTTTTTTTCACATCCTCTCAGGCTTTTCTAAAAACCGCAAACTCGACACCCTTTCCATGTCGCCCATGCAAATCAAAAACCGTGTCATCGCCATGATTAACCACGAAGCTACGCTTGGCACCGAAGGCCACGTCATCGCCAAGATGAACTCCCTTGTTGACCCCGATGTCATCAAAGCCCTCTACAACGCCTCCACCCAAGGAGTTAAAATCCAGCTCATCGTACGGGGGATTTGTTGCTTGCGTCCAGGGGTTGAAGGGGCGAGTGAAACCATCGAAGTCAAGTCCATCATCGGCAAATACCTCGAACATGCGCGCATCTTTTTCTTTAAAAATGCCCCTGTTCAAATGTACATCTCCAGTGCTGATTGGATGCCTCGAAACTTGGAACGCCGCTTGGAACTCATGACACCCATCATAGAACCTGCTTTGCGTCAAAAGCTTTACGAAGTGCTTCAACTCCAACTCAACGACAACGCGCTTAGTTGGTACTTGGGGGCAGATAGCGAATACAACAAGCCTGAAACAACCGAAGAAACCAAAGTGATTGACAACCACCAAATCTTAGAGGATTACATCAACCGTATCTACAAAACCGTCAAAAAAGATGCTACTTCTTCCAAGATTGACCAGCTCACACGAAAGCTGTTTAAGGAGAGCTAATGCGTCTGCCTTTTGAGGGCATTTCGCCTTCCCTTCATCCAAGCGTTTTTGTAGCACCCAGTGCCGATATCATCGGAGATGTGACCATCGGTGAAGAGAGCTCTGTGTGGTTTAACTGTGTACTGCGCGGTGACGTGCATCGCATCGTCATCGGCAAGCGGTGCAACATCCAAGACCTCTCCATGCTCCACGTCACCCACTACACTTTGCCCGATAAAAGCGATGGAAACCCGACCATTTTAGGGGATGATGTTACCATCGGACACCGTGTTATGTTGCACGGATGTGTTGTCGAAGATGCGTGCCTCATCGGCATGAGCGCGACCATCTTAGACAACGCGCGCATCGGAAAAGAGTCCATCGTAGGCGCAGGGGCACTGGTGACAAAAAACCAAGTGTTTCCACCCCGCTCTCTCATCCTAGGCGCACCCGCTAAACGTGTTCGCGAGCTGACCGACGAAGAGGTTGCCCAACTTTACACCTCAGCCCAGCGTTACGTGGAGTACAAAAATCGCTATTTGATTGATTAAGTTTTAGGAGGCTGGAGCTTGCGTTTTTTGGGGTTTGGCTTACTAAAATAAATCAAATCTTCCGCCGTACACACTTCGGGGGGAAGTTTATCTAAACAGGCGATGAAAATCTGTGCCGCACTTTTAGCATCTGCCAACGCACGGTGACGGCCCTCCTCTTCGATACCCAACACTTCTTTTAAAAAGTCCAATCCGTACCGTGGAGATTCGATGGTCTTTTGCGCCAAGTCGATGGTGCACAGTTTGCGGTTAAGCATGGGGCCAAAGCCTTGTTGTTCAAAGGAAGCGGACATAAAATAATAATCAAACCCCACGTTATGCGCCACAAACACGGCATCACCCAAAAAAAGCCGAAATGCTTCAAGCACGCTCCCAAGAGACGGAGCCTCACGCACATCCTCAAGGCCAATTCCTGTGAGGGTTTCAATCACAGGAGGGATTTCTTTGGCATGCACCAAAGACTCAAACCGCCCTACTTCTTCGCGCCCCTCTAACATCACCGCGCCCACTTCGATCATCTGCCCCTTGGCGGGATCACTGGCGTTGCATTCGATGTCCACCACACAATAACGCTGGGTTTCAACGCTGTTTAAGCGGGTAGCGAGGGTCACGTGCGTGTCGTTTGTACGCACCAGCGGAAGGCCCATGAGACGAAGTTGCTCCATGTCTTCCACGTCGCACACACACAAGTCTTCGATGGATTCCAAGCGACACGAAACTTCCGTAAAAGGAATACTTTCTCTGGCAAGTCGCAACGCGATTCTATCAAACCGTCTCACGCGTTGGCTTCTTGCATAAAATCAGCCATTTTTTGGTACGATTTTTTGCCCTTGTGCTCTTCCACGCCACTGCTTACGTCGTACCCGTAAAAGCCAAAGGGACGAAGGTGTGAGAGCAGGGTTGCTTCCAAGCCGCCCGCGACAATCATCTTTTCGCATTCGGCCCCTTCAAACCACGTTTTCTCGATGCGCTTCCCCGCACCGCCATAGCCTTCCACAAAGGCATCCACCAAGCGGTAACGGCCTGAAAATCGCGCCAAATCTTCCTTACATGTAACGCGCACCACAGGCAAAAATGGCACGTCAAGAGCTGCATAAAACGCGTCTGGTGCATCCCAGTGAATCTGCGCCAACGTCAACTTGGCCGCCTTACATGTAGCGTTGACAAAAGCAGCCTCTTCCTCGACAAAAAGCCCGACTTTTTCCACAAAAGGCGGAAGCTTGGAGACAATCTGCGCGGCAGCTTCAGGCGTGACAAACCGAGGAGAAGGGGGGTAAAACACAAACCCAAGGGCATCCGCGCCAAGCGCAATCGCACTAAGTGCATCTTCAAGGTTTGTAATGCCACAAATCTTCACGCGGGGCATGTTAGACTTTTAACGACGCGATAGCATGAGCGTAATCATCCGAGCCAAAGACGTAATTGCCCGCCACAACGATGTCCACACCCGCTTCGTCCAAATCGCGCACGTTGAGTCCGTTAACACCGCCGTCCACTTCGATGAGCACTTTGGCGTTACGCGCATCAATCATCGCGCGAAGGCGTTTGGCTTTTTCTATCACACTAGGGATGAACTGCTGTCCGCCAAAGCCAGGGTTGACGCTCATAAGCAACACCATATCCACTTCATCGAGCAAAAATTCGATGGCTTCTGGCGGGGTGTGTGGGTTGAGCGTTAACGCAGGAGAAATGCCGTAACTTCGGATTTTTTGAATCAACCGATGGGGGTGTTTTTCTTCTTCAATGTGAAAGGAGATAAACTTGGGCTTTAGAGGCGCAAATAACTCCACAAAAAAGGTGTTGTTTTCCACCATGAGGTGAATATCCAAAGGCTTGGTGGCCGCCTTGGCAACGGAGGAAACTACTACTGGCCCAATGGTAAGATTGGGAACAAAATGCCCGTCCATCACGTCTACATGTACAAGGTCACAACCCCCCTCGCAAATGGCTTTTATCTCTTCATTAAGTCTTCCAAAATCTGCTGAAAGAATACTTGGTGCTACGTACATAACGCTCCTTATTTGGTTAAAAATAGCGTCAAGGGCTTGCCTTCTACAAGAAAGTCCACTTGCGCCCCTCTTTTATCTTTTTTGTGTTGAAAAATCTCTGAAACCCGCACAAAGGTACGGGGCATGGTGATGTCAATCTTACACTGTTTTTTCATCATTTGTTGGACAAATTTTCCCCCGATGATGTTGACAAATTCCCCCAAGGCGTCCATGAGGTCTTGGCGCGGCGCAGTTGCACTGTCTTCTAGGAGCACTTGACACGCCTTGCGCGCTGTTTCTTCCTCGAACACAACAAGCAATAAACCGCTCAAATCCCCAAAAAATGCCAACGCCACGCCCATCATAGAGTCGGTTTCTTTGAGCATGAGGGGTTGGATTTTTAGGGATTCTTTGTGCACTTTGCATTGCGTCATTGTTTCGATGGTGTGCATGGCTGTTTGAGTGATGCCTGGAAGTGCTTCAACCAACTGCTTTGTAATGTGTTGAGTTTTTTTCGTATTAATCGCGCCACCACCACTTTCACCTAGCAATGCCTCGTCATCAAAAAAATCTTTCATGGAGGCGTACAACAACACGCCCGCATCTTCAAGTTCGTTGCGCAAAGAGTCCGCAATACTGCGCCGCGTCAACCCGCACACCGCAATGGTCGCGCCGTGTTCTGCGCCCGCAGTGGAGAGGCGCGAAAGAAAATTGACCCCATGAACGTTGATGGAAGAAACCGTGTGGGCGTTAAAGAGAAAAAACAAAAACCCCACCCGAAGGGAGTTTTCATGGTAACGCATGTCAAATTTTTCTGCCAAGCCCGAATCCACAAAACTGCTAAGGCCATACACAATCACATTGTCCTTAATGTGCACTTGCAAGTGTTTTTCGGACGACCCGATGTAGGAATTTGAAATGGCAAAATCGTGCAAGGGTTTTTGCTCGGCAAAATGTTCTTTGGATTTAGCGATACTAGGCTTATAGCCTCGCTCATACAACTCCAACACCAACTGGTTTTTTTGCTCCACGTTATCGTTATACACCACAATCTTTTTTGCATCCAGATTTTCCCCCAAAGGAACGCCCACAAACAACGCAGCGATGCCTTCAGTTTCGTACAGCGAAAAAGTAACTTTATGCTGATACATGTCCAAAATAGTGTTGTATTTTTTCAAATTGTAATCACAAAACCCAATCATTGCGCCTGTTTTTTCCTGAATTTGCTTGAGTAACTCGACAATGGTCGTTAGCCCGCGCTTGTTAAAAAAAATCATTTTCTTCAAGGAAATAAGCGCCGCTTCACACTTTTTTTCTACTAAAAATTGGATGTCTTGAGGCTCAATAATCGCCTTAGCATTTTCCCCGTCCAAAAACCCCTGCGGCGTGAAAATCGCTAAACCGTTTTTGAGCGTAGGTCTCATGCTTCAAACTTTGACACACAAGCATAAAAATGGTCAATCTGCTCTTCGCTTGCGTCTATTTCCAGTTCAAAAAAGTTGTTGATACCACAGCGCATAAACACATCGCGGCTAAGTTCATACTGCAACAACAGTTTAAAGTACACCACGCGGTCGTTGTCTGCTTCAGGGTCTTTTAATGCTTGCAAAAAGTGGATAATCTCATCAGAAAGCTCCCATTTTTGGGCAACCATGCAAGCTAAATCAAAAAAATCAAGCCCGCTCATCTTGTATAAAATCGCCTCGTAACTCACGGCTTTTTGGGCTTGTAAAAGGCGCAAAGTTTGCACATCGTGTTTAAAAATCCCCTCGCACGCCGCAAAGGTAGCAGGGATGATAGACGCGACTTTGGAAATTTCAACACTGTGGCACCCAAGTGCTTCCATGATGCCTTCCCACTTCACCATGAGTTGGGCTTGAAGTTCTTGAAAGGTGCGCGAATCAAGGTCAAAAACGTCCCAGCGTGCAGGCATTAGTAAGCGTGTGTAGTAGCTGTAGAGGATTTGGCGTGCTCGAAACAGTCCCAAAACACCAAAAATCTGACGCGGCTCTTTAATCTCAGAGCGAAAACCAAAAATAGACTTGTTGACAATTTCACGCAAATACAGCATGAGCGCGCTATCTTGCGCCGCACAATCTGCTGCTTTCACTAAGTCTCCCTCGGCCAACGCGGCAGAACATGCTTTGACAATCTTTGGAATAGCAGGAACTTGTGCAATATAACGGTCTATTGTGTCACGGGAAATCATGAGCCAAGCACCCTTTTCTTGAGGATAGGCCATGATAGCACCCCTTTCATAAAAAGTCTCTAAATGCAAGCAAAACCTTTTACATGTAAAGAAAATTGTGGTACAATACGCGCCTTACTTGTACGAGGGGTTTTAAGTCAGTCTTTTGCTTCCTTTTTGTACAATACACCAAATTTTACCAAGGACTCCATAATGGCAAGAAAATGTGCAATTACTGGCAAAGGCCCAATCGTTGGCAACAACGTTAGCCACGCCAACAATAAAACAAAGCGTCGCTTTCTTCCAAACCTCCGCACGATTCGTGTGATGTTGGAAGATGGAACAACACGCAAAATCAAAGTCGCAGCTTCAACGCTTCGCACCATGAAGAAAAACGCGTAACCCGCGTTTTTATGAGAAATCGCCCCCGTGCCGTCCGCGCCAAATTTTGCGCATAAGCTAAAAAAATTCCTCAATTGGTCTGAAAAGGCCACGCCTGAGATAAATCTCAACACCGAGCTTTACGAACAACTCCGCCCTTTCCGCGTCCCTATCATCTCTGTTGTTTTAGCAATGATGTTTGGGACCCTAGGGTATGTCTTCATCGACGACATGTCCCTCTCCGACGCTGTTTACCAATCTGGCATTACTTTTACTACGGTTGGCTTTGGCGAAATCGCCCCTATTTCCGAACTTGGCCGCCTCTTTACCGTGACGCTCATCATCGTTGGATTTGGCGTGTTTTCTTTTTCTATCGGTGTTCTAGTCCAAGTGCTCAACAAGGGCGATCTCATTCGTATCATCAAGGAGCGCAGTATGCTGTACCGCATCGCACGTCTCAAAAACCACTTTGTTATCTGCTATCACAACGAGTTTACCATCCAACTGGCCAAACAATTTCGCGAAAACCACGTCCCTTTTGTGGTCATAGACCCTAGTGATTCTTTTGCAAAAACTGCCCACCAGTTTAAATACCCCTATTTTTTACAAGAAGAGCCGCACACAGAAATTGCCCTTCTGAAATCGCACTTTTCCAGTGCCAAGGGGATGATTACGCTCAGCGAAAACATCGCGGACAACATCGCCCAAATCGCTTCGGCAAGGCTGTATGAAAAAGAGTTGGGACTGAAACGGCCCTATTTTATCATGGCCAATGCCGACAACGACATCGACACGGAAAAACTCAAAAAACTAGGAGCCGACGCTGTTGTCTCCCCTACCAAACTCGTCGCCCAACGCCTCAGCGCCATGAGCATTCGACCCGACATGGAAAATATGATTGAAACCTTTTTATACCAAAAAAAATCCGCCATCGACATGGAAGAGATTATCGTGCCTGACCACTCTTGGATGCGCTTCAAGAAAATCAAAGAAGCCCATTTGCGAGACATCACCAACGTAAGTATCGTAGGTATTCGTGATGCCAAAGGGAAGTTTTCACCCATGCCAAAAGGCGACACACTCATCGGGACAGGCAGTAAATTGTTAGTAGTAGGAACCATTGAGAGTATTCACGCCACCAAGCGCATCATCCGAAAAAGAGAAAAACCAGAGGAATTAAAATATGTTTAACATCTTTCCCATCAAAGGAAGTCTTGAAAATGTTGCGGGATTTTACTGCGACGGCGTGAGTGTTGGACTAAAGCCAAACGATGCCAATGACGTGGCCTTCATCCGCTGCGATACCCTTTGTGACGTAGAGGCTGTTTTTACTACCAACCGCTTTCAAGCAGCGCCTATCGTGCACTTTAAACGCTACCCTGAAAATTTTCAAACCAACTTTGTGCTCATGAATGCCAAAAATGCCAACGCCATGACAGGGACCAAAGGCGTGGAAGACATTGACACGCTTTTTGCCTCGTTGCGTGCAACCTATCCCACGCTACACAATCCCATCATGAGCTCTACTGGTGTCATCGGCTACCGCCTCAACCAAGAAAAAATTGCCCGTGCTTTTTCCAAATTTGATTTTAACGCCAAAAACTCCGACGCGGCCGCACGCGCCATCATGACCACCGATAGTTTCAAAAAAGAGATCTGCCTTCGTGTAGAACCCGAACACGGCGCTCCGTTTCATCTTGCGGCTATTTGCAAGGGTGCAGGGATGATTAACCCTGCCATGGCGACCATGCTGTGCTTTATTCTCACTGATGCCGCACTCCCCAAAGCTGACGCCAAAGAAGCCCTCTCTTACGCAGTTGAACACTCCTTTAACGCTGCTAGCGTAGATGGAGACACCTCTACTAACGACACAGTCT
Organism: Campylobacterales bacterium; assembly: GCA_014859645.1. GTDB lineage: Bacteria > Campylobacterota > Campylobacteria > Campylobacterales > Campylobacteraceae > Sulfurospirillum_B. Next base: position 10,749 of record JACUTV010000028.1, on the reverse strand, counting down.
TACTGCTTAGCAACGGCCAAAGCGGAGGGTACGACAAAGGAGCCTTCAAAGAAGCCCTAGCCTTACTCACCAAGCACCTCGCCCTGGAAATTGTTCGCGACGGGGAAGGGGCGACCAAATTGGTTGCTTTTGAGGTGATCGGCGCGGCGACCGACGAAGAAGCCAAAAAAGCCGCCAAAGCCCTTAGCAACTCACTGCTTGTTAAAACCGCGTTGTTTGGCGAAGACCCCAACTGGGGACGCATCGCCTCTACGATTGGGGCAAGCGGGGTTACATGTAACGACGAAACCCTTACTATTTTATACGATGATGTGCTTGTCTTTAGCAATACCCAACGCGAACTCGACAAAGAGCGCGAAACAAAAGCGGCGGCCATCATGAGACAAGCAAGCTACACCATCCGATGTGATTTGGGCATAGGTTCGGGTGCCTTTACCGCTTATGGCTGTGATCTTGGTCACCAATACGTCACCATCAATGCCGATTACCGCTCGTAAATAGCTTCTTTTGTGCCCTTGAAATCACCAAGGGCACTTACTTTTCCAAAACCCCATCAGTCGCAACTAAGTCGCTTTTTGTTACACTCCTTTTTTGCAAAAGGAGTCACATAGAGCAATGAAGATTTTTGGGGCATGGATCTTGGCCTGTTCGTTTTTTTGGGGACATCCTCATGTTTTTGTAGATGCTTCGTTTGACCTCACCTTACACAAAACCCAAGCAGATATCCACGTGTTTTGGCGTTTCGATGAAATGACTTCCATGATGCTCTTAATGGATTTTGACAAAAATGGCGACGGAAAACTAGACGAAGAAGAGGTGCGTTTTTTGCAACAAGAAGCCTTTAATCACCTTGCGTCGCTAAACTACTACACTTTTATTGCACACCACACAACCACTCCTCTTTTGATTACACCAAAGCACTTTCAAGCACACACGGACGGGCTACATGTAACCTACTCTTTTCGCCTCACCATTCCCCTTGACCCAAACAGTTCTTCACTTGTGGTTAGCTGCTACGACGAAGATAATTTAGTAGCATTTTTTCTTGAAGAAACCGTTAAAGCGACCACTTCTCGCTCCAACACCGCTCTCTCTCATACTTTTAAACGCGAAGATCGTGACTTTTACTCTGCTACGCTGCTTTATCTACACTGGAAGGAGCACCAATGAGCCACCTTTGGGGCGAATTTATCCAACACTTAAACACCTATCAAAAAGCACTCAACACAACCCTTGCTTCTTCATTTCGCACCCTAGACGAACAAGGCCTTAGTGGTGCATTGTTGCTTATTGGTATCTCTTTTCTTTATGGTGTTGTGCACGCTGTTGGCCCAGGGCATGGAAAAGCTGTTGTTGCTTCCTATTTTCTTACTCATGGAAAAAAAGTGCAAGAAGCTCTAAAAATTGGCTATCTTGTCGCTATTTTTCATACATTTTCTGCCACTGTTCTTACTTTTGGAATTTATTTTTTTATCGAAGGGGTTTTTTCGCGCACCTTCAACCAAAGCGTAGCCACCCTGTACAAAGTCTCTGGCGGAATGGTTCTTCTTGTGGGTGTTTACCTTGCCTATGAGCTTGTACGGGACTGGAAAAGGAAAGAAGAACCAAGCCTTAGCACGCAAAAACCTTTGGTTGTGGCTTTTTCCATCGGTATTGTACCTTGTCCTGGTGTAATGACTGTCTTGCTTTTTTCACTCTTGCTTGGCCATCTGGTTACGGGTATTTTTGCGGCAATTGCCATGGGGATTGGCATGGGACTCACTATTTCAGTCGCAGGAATCGTCAGTATCCGCAGTTCCCATCTTATAAAAGCCCGTAGCCGTGTTATTGAAAAGACCTTACAACTTCTTTCCGTCTTATTTATACTAGGAATTGGATTGGTTTTGATTGCTTAAAATCCACCTTTAACCCCTTTCTTAGAGACAGATGGCTATACTTTCACAAAACCACCAAGGAGGTAGCAATGCTACACGAATACCGAGACATCATCTCAAAAGTCAAAGTAGAAAATGCGCATTTTGCAAAGATTTTTGAACGTCACAATGAGCTTGATCAAAAGATTCTTGATGTCGAAGAAGGACGCGAGCATATGGAACGCTTTGAACTTGAAACCCTTAAAAAAGAAAAACTTCGCCTCAAAGACGAAGCTTATCAGATGATTATAGCCTTCAAAGAAGAAAAAGGCCTCTAGTCTTCCAGGCTTACGCCTGGAATCCCCTGTGTTAACCCTCCACGTTTTATTTTTCCCTTGCAAAACTCTACGATTTTCCCATGAAACCTTGCGTAAAGCTCCACGCGAGAAAGTTCTTGTCCATAAAGTTGTAGTATCCGTGCCTCTTCAAGGCCTTCTATAAGCCACTCTTGAAGCATCTCATAACTCTCAAAAGCATAGCCGTAGTACCGCAACAATTTATCCGTATAACTATCTACCACCATGGCTTCTTTGTAACACGCGTAACATAAAATCGCATCAGCGCTCTCAGGCCCAATGCCTTTTTGGGCAAGCAACCAATCCCGCTCCACCTCTTTAGCAAAGGTTTCAAAAGTTTCAAATTCGTTTAAGATAGCTTTGGAGAGGCTTATTAAATTGCGCGCTTTGGCATTAAAACAACCACTAGGCTGGATGTATTCTTTGAGTTTTTCTTCTTCCGTGTGCGCCAATACTTCTACATGTAAGGCTTCTTTTTTACGCAATACTGCCAAGCTTTCTTCCACGCGCTCCCACTTGGCTTGTTGGGTTAGCACCGCACCAACCACCACCTCAAAAGAGCCGCTATTGGGCCACCAAAAAGGGTCGCGAGAAACCGCGTTGATGCCTGAATGCTTCAAGCCTTCTAGGAGTTCAATGCTACGTCTCATGCCATGCCTGCGTAATAATAGGGGTGCCATCATACAACTTGATTTTAAACGCCTCTTGGCATTTCATGCCTGAAAACTCCATCACCACCATTTGTAAAATCCCTTTGCAGCGGTTGGGTATTTCAAAAGAAGCAGGAAGGCCTGTTAAAAAACGTTTTAATGGCGCGGCTTCATCCATGCCGATGACATTGTCCCGACACCCTGTTAACCCAATATCGCTCAAATACGCGCTCCCTTGGTCTAGGGTCAAATCATCCGTTCCCACGTGCGTATGTGTACCAATAATGGCAGAAACTTTTCCCTTTAATAACGCAAACAGCGCCCGCTTTTCACTGGTAACTTCCGCATGAAAATCAATCAACACGCCATCATGAGGCTCAAGGGTTTCAAGGGTTTCTAGGATGCTAATAAAAGGATTATCACACATAGGCATGGTAAAGTGGCCCATCAAATTGACCACCGCGAGTGTGTAGTCTTTGCTGCGCACATACCCCACACCACGCCCAGGAACACCTTTTGGGTAGTTGACGGGGCGCAAAATAGGATGAGTTTCCAGAAGAGGAATAATCTCTTTTTTATCCCACGTATGGTTTCCTCCGCTCATCATGTCCACGCCCGCTTGAAAAAGTTCGTGGGCATGCTTGATACTTAGTCCAAATCCATGGCTAGCATTTTCCGTATTGGCAATCACACAATCTAGCGCATGTTCTTCTTTGAGTGCTCTTACGTGGGTTTGAATCAACTTGCGCCCTGGGCGCCCTACCACATCCCCAATAAATCCTACTCGCATGGCATGTCCTTGCCTAAAAATAATCCGCCATGGGCGTTAAAAAACTGCTTGGCCGTGCGCCCACTGCGTGAGGCGCGTGAGGCGGAAAATTGCTTGGCCGCAAGGTAAAGCGCTGTTTTATCACCTTGGTAGTCTTTGAAATAATGCTCCACAATGTCTAAATACTCTTGCTGTGTCCCTTGGTAAAAAGAAAGCCATAACCCAAATCTATCGGAGAGGGAAATCTTTTCTTCCACCTTATCCGAATAGTGTAATTCTCCTTGGGAAACACGCGTGCCTTGGTTATCACTGATGTGCTCTGCAATCAAATGGCGGCGGTTGGAAGTAGCACACACCATGACATTGCGCGGGGGAAGTTCAATGGAGCCTTCTAAAATGGGCTTAAGTCCCTTGTAGCTCACATCACCTTCCTCAAAAGAAAGGTCATCGCAAAAAATCAAAAACCAATAGGGCAATTCACGAAGTTCATCTACAATTTCAGGCAAGTCTTTCAAATCTTCCTTGGCAAATTCAATCAAGCGCAACCCTTGGTCACTAAACCCGTTAAGAAGGGCCTTAACAAGAGAGGATTTCCCCGTCCCTCTAGCACCCCAAAGCAACACATGGTTAAAGGGATTTCCTCCCAAAAATTGGTGCATGTTTGCTAATAGTACCTCTTTTTGGCGCTCCATCCCCACTAAATCATTCAATTCTACAGGGTCAATCTCTTTAACAGGGCGCAAGGTTTGTTTTTTGGGGCGCCAAATGGCCGCTTTCGTGGCCGTCCAGACAATACCGCTCATCTTTTCTCCTTTTTGCGCAAATACCCAAGAGTGGTTGCAAGAATATCATCATCGTCTTTGCTTGGAGCTTTTAACACTTCTTTGGTTGCATTTTCAAAGGTCACCGTTATGCTTTGCTGGTAGTTAGCAATGCTAGAAACCTGACACGCCATGCCTAAAATCTTCACGACGATGAGCTCCAAAAACTGTTTGGTTGGTGTGTCGATGCTTCCAAAACGGTCGCACATTTCTTCTTCAATCTCATACACTTCTTGCACGCTTTTACAGTGGCTCAGCCGTCGGTAAAGTTCCAGCCTCACGCGGTCTTCGCCCACACACTCAGGACTAATGTACGCGCTGATGGAAAGCTTTAAATCAATCTCTTTCTTTTCACTTTTTTCATGGTGCATCAACTCCCCAATGGCATCTTCAAGCATCTTGAGATACAACGAATAGCCAATGTTTTTAATGTGCCCACTTTGCGCTTCACCAATCAAGTTTCCTCCGCCTCTGATTTCCAAATCATGGTACGCAAGCACTGACCCGCTTCCTAAAAAGGAGTTTGACTCCAAGGCCACCAACCGTTTTTTGGCTTGGTCGGTGAGGGCTTCTTTGTTTTCCACTAAAAAATAACAAAACCCCTGTCGCGCCCCACGCCCAACGCGCCCACGAAGCTGATGCAAGTCTGCAATCCCAAAGTGGTCTGAAGCTTCTATCATCATGGTGTTGACATTGGGCAAGTGGATGCCTGATTCGATGATGGAGGTTGAGAGCAATACATCGTATTCACCCGCTTCAAACCGCAGCATCTCTTTTTCTGTAAAAGCAGCACTTACATGAGAGTGAAGCACTAAAATGCGAAGGGAAGGGATGATTTCACGCAACTCTTTTGCCTTGGATTCGATGCTCGCAATGCGGTTGTGCACGTAAAAAACTTGCCCACCTCGGCGAATTTCGCGCAACACCACTTCTTTTACCAAAACACTGTCGTATTCTTTGACAAAGGTGCGCACGTCTTCGCGTTCTTTGGGCGGGGTAAGGATTTGAGAATATTGGCGAATGGAACTAAGTGCCATATTAAGGCTACGAGGAATAGGTGTTGCGCTCATGGAAAGCACGTGGATATTAGCACGCATATTTTTAAGCGCTTCTTTTTGCTTCACGCCAAATTTGTGTTCTTCATCAATCACCAACAACGCTTGGTTTTTCATGGGCGCACCTAAGAGCGCGTGGGTGCCGATGCACACATCGATGCTACCCTCCGCCAAGCCTTTTAAAAGGCTTGTGCGTTCTTTGGTACTGGTGAAACGGTCTAGCTTGGCTACGCGCACTCCGAAGTCTTTAAAACGTGCGTTAAGGCTCTTGAAATGCTGAGAAGAAAGCAAGGTGGTTGGGGCGATAAAGGCCGCTTGGTACCCGCTTTTAACTGTTGCAAGGATGGCATTCATGGCCACTTCGGTTTTACCAAAGCCCACGTCACCGCTAATGAGGCGGTCCATCACTTTTCCCGAACGCACATCTCCAAACACTTCTTCGATGCAACGCTCTTGGTCTTCGGTATACTCAAAACCCGCTTGGGCGCGAAACAAGGCGATGGCTTCATGGTCTGCATCAACGCAAAACCCTTCTACCAATTCACGCTTTGCCGCGATGTCGATAATCTCTTGGGCGATTTCAAAGAGTTTTTCTCTGGTCTTGGCTTTGAGCTTTTGGAAGCTTCCTTTTCCAAGCTTGTCAAGCACGGCTAATCCGCCACCATCGCTAATGTAACGGTCAATGACATGCAAGTTTTCAACTGGCAATAAAAGCTTGTCTTCACCCTGGTAAAGGATGGTCACAAAATCTCGCGTCGCGCCAAGGACGGTAGTGTTGGTTAGGCCTTTGAAAATCCCAACGCCGTAGGATTCGTGCACCACGTAATCCCCAACACGCAACTCGTCCAAAATCATGGACGGGCGTTTTAGCCGCTTTTTAGCCAACGGCTTATTGAGTGAGAGAATAATCTCCTCTTTGCTCATAATGTTGACAATCAAAGGACTCTCTTTAAACCGCCCTACCCCTTCAAGTTCTGCATGTTTAAGCAAGGCTTCATTGCGCGCAAGTATCGTAATGCGTTTGGTTTGGTGAAAAGATAAAAAGGTTTTAGGAACACTCACCTCAATGTCTTGATAGGTTTTGGGTTCAGGCAAGGCAGGGATGGCTAGAAGGCGCGCTGTGTCGAGGGTTTCCTCAAAAAGGGCAACTTCGGCAATTTCTGCGTCCATTTTTTGTGCTACGCGTGCTTCAAAATGGCTCAAATAATCCACAGAAAGCTCGCCCAGCCCCCAAAAACCAAGGGAAAGCATGTCTTTAACAAAGGCATCACTCGACGTCTTTTCTACCGCCGAAGAAACCGTAGTATGGCTCGCTTCGTCTAGTCCAAACAAGGCAGGTAAAATGCTTACCGATTCTAGTTCCGTTTTTTCGCTTTTTTGGCTCTCACAAGCAAAATAACGAATGCTTTCAATCTCATCTCCAAACAAACTAAGACGCACGGGTTGTGAAGCATCGATGGAAAAAATATCGATGATATCGCCACGAAAAGAAACCTCTCCGCACGATTCTACCACGTCCACAAAGGTGTATCCCCAGTGCAACAACTCTTCTTTAAATTTCGCTAGCGACAAGGTTTCACCAAAGGAAAGGGTGCGCCTAATTAACAGTTTGGGGGAAGGAAGGGGATGAAGCAAGGTTCTTAAAGGTGCAATGAGTACTTTTTTAGGAGAGGCTTCATTGGCAAAGTGGTTTAGCGCGGCCAACAAGGCATACAATTCTGTGCTGTAAGCGCGTAAGTCTTCTCCTTTGCGCGCTCTAAAATCGGGCAAGGCAAAGGGTTTTTTACCCGCTAGGGCAACCGCGTCTTTAAGTTTTTGAACTTCTTTGTCATTTTTGGCGATGAGAATCTGTGCCTCACCGCCTTCTTTAAAATATTCGTAACATGCCGCTTGCAAGAGAGTTTACACCTCTTCGATGATGGGTGTGGGTGTACTTTGGTGTTGGGTTAAAGCAGGTCGGTCTTCAAGGCGAATATTGCTTTGGCCTTGGAAATACGCTTTTGACTCAATCATGAGTTCCTTGGAAAGCACATTGCCAATAAACCTACCTCCAGCTAAAACTTCCACATACGAACAATCTGCGCTGCCCTCAAACTCACCGTTAACTACGAGTTTCTCGGCTTTAAGCTCACCCTTAACGCGTCCTTTTTTTCCAATAACCACTACGCTACTTGAGTGAATATTACCCTCAAGTTCTCCGTCTACATGTAAACGAGACTCTAGGGTAAATTCCCCTTTAATAGTGGCACCAACGGCTACGAGGGTGGTCTCTGAGGAAGAGATGGATCGGTTATCATCTTTAGTAAAGATTGCCATGAGACACGATTCTCCTTTTCAAAAATTTCTTCAAAATTGCTACTGCTCCAGTCTAAAAAATGCTGAGGATCTAAAGGGCGTGAAATAAACCTTACTTCATAGTGTAAATGCGGGCCTGTCGAGAGACCGCTGTTGCCAGTATATCCAATTAGCTGCCCTTTTCGGACAAATTCACCTGATTTTACAATCATGTTTTTACTCAAATGAGCGTAAGATGTTTTAAACCCATAATTGTGTTCAACAATCACTAAATACCCAAATCCGCTTGACTTATGGTACCCCGCAAACTCCACAACCCCATCCGCAGGGGCAACAATCGGCGTTTCAAGTGCAGCGCGCAAGTCAATGCCTCGGTGAAATTCCCTGCTTTTTAAAATAGGATGGGTGCGCCATCCAAATTTTCCTGTTAAGCCGTTGTTTTCAATAACCCAACCGTTAGGGATGGAACGAAAAAGATGCTGTTGTTGTGTGCTAGTCACGGTAATGTTTTCAAGACGCTCATCAATACTCGAAGCATCAGGGGTCTTCAGGCCAATCAACTCTTCAATCCCACTCACTTTGTCGTTGATGGCTTCAAATTGTTTTGTTTTTGCCTCGATTTGGCGTTGCAGTTTAGAATTTTGCTCGCCCAATTGGTACTCTTTGTGAATCAATTCTTCTTTTTTATATTCAAGTTGGCTAAGTTCATGGTACAACATGGAAATAAGCCAACCCCCAAATACGATCACCGCGATCACCGCTAAGGTAAAATACAATACAAATTTTTTCACCAACTGGTGTAATAAAAGCTGTTTTGAGCCATTGATATCTGTGATGGTAATCACAAATTTATTACGCATTCATCTCCTCCAAAAACCGCTCCACCACTGCAAATGAACCAAATACAACGTACTGCTCTTTTGGATCAAACTCCCACGTAAACTCTCCTTGAGGAATCCCAAGGCGCTCTAGGGTTTCTACCACCACTGTTTCGCCTGTTTTTCGTCCACGATACGGAAGGGGCATGAGCCGCACTTCTTTAATCTTGGGTTTTAATATTTCCAAAATAGTGGGGATTTCTTTGTCCAGATAGCTGTTGTAAAGCAAAATGTACTGCTCTTCCCTCAACGCATGAAACAGCGCTAATGCGGCCATGGGGTTGTGCCCGCAATCTATCACGATATTGGGTGCAACTTTTTCATGGCGCGCACGCAAATCTAGCGCAGGCAAGGAAGAAAGCTTAGGGGAGACGCCCAACATACGCGCCGCAGTGTAGGCTGTTTGCAGGTTCTCTTTGAAGAAAGCAGGAAGACCCGTTCGCTCAAGGTACGCCATAATCTCTTCATTGGTCGCCTGCGAAACCACGGTTTCTGGGTGTACTAATGCTACTTCTTTTACTTGGGCTTGTGCCTTTGCAATGGTCAACACTTCTGCGTCTTGAAGGGGCGCAAGAACAGTGGTCGTGGTGATGCTACGCAGTTTTGTGCCCGCTATCTCCCCAAGGGTTTCCCCTAAAAATGCTTGGTGGTCCATCCCGATGGGCGTGATGATGCTCAGCACCTTAGGAAACACGTTCGTTGCGTCCCATTCGCCCCCAAGGCCTGCTTCCAAAACAACCACATCACACGCCTCAAAGGCTAAAATAGCTAAAAAAGTGGCGTATTCAAAGTAGGAAAGTTCGTGCGCCAACGAGATAGGCAAAAGGGTTTGAAGCCTTACATGTAGCGCCTCCAACGTCGCATCGCACACCAACGTGCCATCACACCAAAAGCGCTCATTAAAAGTACGCAAGTGGGGTGAAGTGTAGTGTCCAACGCGCTTTCCTTGGGTTTTTAGCATCCATGCCAAAAAGCGCCCTGTGCTTCCTTTTCCATTGGTTCCCACCACATGAACGATGGGCGGCACAAGCAACGCATCTTTAAGTGCGCCGTACGCACGAGGCATGCGCGTTACATCAATATGTTCTGAATAGAGTGGCTTTTGTGCAAGGGTTTGGGACAGGGTCATTGAAGCGAGGGCTTTACTTGATTTCTTCCAGACTCTTTAGCATGGTAAAGCATTTTATCGGCCGCTTCGATGGCCTCTTCTTTGGTGTGGTGTGCTTTGCGCTCACTAATCCCACAACTCACCGTCACTCCAATGCGTTCTTTTTTATAGAGAAATTTAAAATTTTCAATCACTTTGCGCACTTTGTCAGCAAACACAACCGCTTGGTCTAGAGCAATACTGGGCAACACAATCAAAAATTCTTCTCCGCCATAACGCCCCACGAAGTCCACTTGACGGGTGTATTTTCGTAAGATTTTTCCCACGGTAGAAAGAATCACATCTCCCGCCTCATGCCCAAAGGTATCGTTGACGTTTTTAAAGTGGTCTAAGTCTAAAAAGCAGATACAATAGTCGATTTTATAGCGCACATACGCCTCTTCTGCACGGTCAATCTCTTGCGTAAGAGCGCGCTTGGTTGCTACGTGGGTAAGGTAATCTTGCTTGGCTTCTTGTTTGGCTTCTGCCAAGGCGCTCTCCAAGCCTTTAATGCGCGTATGGAGTTTGTGAATGGTTTGTTGATTGGTCACCATTTTTTGGTGTAAGGCGGTAGTTTCTGTTTCCAAAGAAGAGGCAATGTTCATCAACTTTGCTTGGATGGACTCAAAGGTATCTTTGGAGAAATTGATCCCTTCCAAATCCCGTTTAATCTCTTGCACTTCTTTTGCGCTGTGCTCGCTGCTGTCTATAAGATGAAGGATTTTTTTGTTAATTTCATCTAGTAGTTTATCAAGAGCGCTAATCTTTTCTTGAATCTCTTTTTTATCTAAGTCAATGCGTTTTTTAATAAATTGTCGTATGTCGTTTTGAATCGCAGTAGAACCTAGCACTTCAGGTGAATTGCGTAATTCATAGCTAATGGTCGCTAAATCATCGTTCATGCTCGAAGCAATCGAAGGAGTCA
>JACUTV010000027.1 GCA_014859645.1 Campylobacterales bacterium | reverse complement strand
CGCCTCTTTGAGTGTCAAAGTGTGCTCTTCCAAATATTCCCGCACCCCTTGACTCACCGGATGGGACGAGGTGCCAAGTAGCGCATAGAGCACGTCAACCTCGCACGCAGGGTCTATCCAGGCCTCTTTCACCTTGGGGCGTCCCTCGGTGAGTGTACCTGTTTTATCCACCAACAACACGCGACTCTTGGCCATGTTTTCCAAAAAACTTGCCTCTTTAAACAGCACCCCTTTTTGCGCTCCCACGCCAAGTCCCACCAGCGTCGCCACGGGTGTCGCCAAGCCCAAAGCGCACGGACACGCAATCACAATCACCGAAATCGCCACCACCAGTGCCGTTTCAAAAGAGCCTGAAGCGATAAACCACCCGATAAACGTGAGTAGTGCAATGCTAAGCACCACCAAGGAAAATTTCCCCGCAATGCTATTAGCAAGCTGTTCGATGCGGGGTTTTTTCGTCATAGAGACTTCCAAAAGGGTCACGATTTTGGAAAGGATGGAACCTTGATGGGTCGCGCTTGCTTCGTAGCGCACCACACTATCAAGACAAATCGACCCGCTCAAAATCGCCTCTTTTGGGCCTTTGAGTTTAGGTTCACTCTCACCCGTGAGGCTTGATTCATCAAACGACGCCTCACCGCTAAGCACCACCCCATCAATCACTACCTTCTCGCCAGGACGCACCTCAATCACATCGCCCGCTTGTACTTCTTCTACATGTAAGAGTATTTTTTCCGCACCCCGAATCACCATGACCTCTGTAGGCAAAGAACCTATCATGGCATCCAAGGTATCAACCGCGCGTTTTTTAGTGAGCACTTCAAGGTATTTTCCCGCAAACACAAAGGTCACAATCATGGTCACCGAATCAAAATAGGTCTCGCCATTTCCCGAAAACATCGCATACAACGAAAACCCGTAAGCCAAACTCGCTCCCGTAGCGATGAGCGTGTCCATGCTCACATACCCGTGCTTAAAGCCAAAATACGCCCCACGGTAGTACACCCAACCCGTGTAAAACAGCGCAGGCGTTGCTAGCACAAACTCCGCAAAATTAAGCACACTTTTGATGTCGCCCCGCATCCCCGTAAAATACCCCGCGTACTGCGCAATGGCAATCCACATGATATTCATGGTGGCAAAAACCCCCACCAAAAGCCGCGAATAGTACTCGCGCCTAGCGGCATTGGCGTGTTCTTCTTGGAGCTTTGGGTCGTAAGGATGGGCGTTATATCCGATAGCGCGAATAGTCTGGATGATGCTTGAAAGGCTCGTAGCTTCCGAATCCCACACAATCCTCGCCTTGTGACTGGTGCCGTTTATGCTAGCCTCCAGCACCCCCTCTTTTTGAAAGAGCACTTTTTCATTGAGCCACACGCACGCCGCGCAGTGAATCCCCTCGATGATGAGCGAAATCTCACAAAAGCCTTCGTCATTGACCTTAATGTAACGCTCTTTAAATTTATCGAGGTCAAACTTTTCAAGCCCCGAAGCAGCGGGTGTCTCAGGGGGAGCGATGGATTGACCGCCCAACTTGTCGTAAAAGCTCTCAAGCCCTTCGCTTTGGAGTAAATGGTACACGCCTTGACACCCCTTGCAACAAAAAAAACGTGGCTCTTTAAAGGTTTCATCACAAAGCAATACTGCCTCTTCGTACAACAATTGGCAATGGTCACATCGGCGTTTGGACATGGTGCAATCTTTACATGTAAATTAAAATGAAATTATAATGTAGCTTTCCTCAGGATGACCTAAAATTCCCTTGATGGGAGACTTTCTTTATGCTACAATCACGCCCATGAATGAACCCCTCCTAACCCTTTTGTGCGCACTTATTTTGTTTGAATCCTTTGAGGTCATGTGGCAACAAGGCCACTCTACGCGCCGCTACATCGCTACCCTTTTACAGGTTTATTCCCGTAGTGTTTTTTTATTTATCGCCTTGCATCCTAGCTTTTATTTCGTTATTTTTTGCATGATGTATTTTAATGTCTATACTTCTCTTGCCTGGCTAATCGTAGGCATCAAAGGGATAGACATTATCGTTAAACTGGTCTTTTTAGACCGTCTTGCTACCCACAAGCACCTTGGCGTCTACGCACCGCTGGTGAGCGTTGACCAAGGTTTCCCGTGGATGATGAAACTCCTCCCACTCCTTTTGTACTCCGCACTTTTTTATCTCGCCTTCGCTTGACAAGCGGGTGGGTTTAGTATAAAATTACACCCGAAGTTAAACGTACACGTGTCCAAAACTTCTTACTTTGCCCCGAATCCATTTCTCGCACATCGACTCAGTACCGTGCAGCCTAACGGGCAAACATCATTATCGCTACATAGCAACAGGTAACCAATCCAACAAAACCAATCAAAAAGAAGGAACCATGGGCGAAAGCACCACCACGGGAAACGGCAAACCAAACGCCAAAACCCAAAACCAACGCACTCACGTCCCCGTTGAGGGCTACAGAATCGAAGACTTACGCACACGAGACTTAAAACAACTCTTAGACATCGCCGAAAAAGCCGGCGTTGAAAACCCTCAAGAGCTCAAACGCCAAGATTTGATGTTTGAAATCCTCAAAACCCAAACCTCCAAAGGCGGGTTTATTTTATTTACAGGCATCCTTGAGATGTCCTCAGAGGGCTACGGCTTTTTACGTGCCACCGATTCCAACCTCACCCCAAGCCCCAACGATGCTTATGTTTCAAGTACGCAAATTCGCAAATTCGCCTTGCGCACGGGAGATATTGTCACCGGCCAAGTACGCCCGCCCAAAGACCAAGAGCGCTACTATGCCCTCTTAAAAATCGAAGCTATCAACTACTTGCCTATGCAAGAGTCCAAGCAACGTCCCCTTTTTGACAACCTCACGCCGCTTTATCCTGCCGAAGCGCTCAAACTTGAATTTGACCCCATGAAACTTACAGGACGTATGCTTGACCTCTTTGCACCCATCGGCAAAGGCCAACGCGGACTCATCGTGGCACCCCCGCGCAGTGGTAAAACCGAACTCATGAAAGAACTCGCACACGCTATTGCTAAAAACCACCCCGAAGCCGAACTCATCGTCTTGCTCGTAGATGAGCGGCCCGAAGAAGTGACTGACATGCAACGCTGCGTCAAAGGCGAAGTATACAGTTCTACTTTTGACCTGCCCGCTTCCAACCACGTGCGCGTGGCAGAACTGGTCATCGAAAAAGCCAAACGCCGTGTGGAGATGGGCAAAGATGTCATCATCTTACTTGACTCCATCACCCGTCTAGCCCGCGCCTACAACACCGTCACCCCATCAAGCGGCAAAGTCCTTAGCGGCGGGGTCGATGCCAACGCCCTTCACAAACCCAAGCGCTTTTTTGGTGCGGCTAGAAATATCGAATTTGGCGGGAGTTTAACCATCGTCGCCACCGCACTTGTGGAAACAGGTAGCCGTATGGACGAAGTGATTTTTGAAGAATTTAAAGGCACGGGCAACAGTGAAATCGCCCTAGACCGCAGCATCTCTGACCGACGTATTTTCCCTGCTATCAACATCATGAAATCTGGAACCCGCAAAGAAGAGTTACTTCTCTCACCTGATAACTTGCAAAAAATCTGGGCCATCCGCACCGCCATCAGTCAAATGGACGACGTGGAAGCCCTCAAGTTCCTCTACGCCAAAATGCTTAAAACCGCCAATAACGAAGAGCTTTTGGCTGCCCTAAACGACGGTTAATTGTGCGTGCAGGTGTCTTTGACAGTGGTGTAGGAGGCTTGAGCGTTGTGCGCAGCCTTCTTGAACACCGCTTGTTTGATGAAATCATCTACTACGGCGACACCGCGCGCGTGCCTTATGGCGTCAAAGACAAAAACACCATCATTCGTTACTCCCTCGAAGCGGTGGAGTTTTTCAAAAACTTCGACATCGACACACTCATTTGTGCGTGCAACTCCGTGAGCGCCTACGCCATCCCAGAACTTCGCGCCAAAGCACCGTTTCCTGTTTTTGGTGTCATCGAACCAGGCGCCATCGCTGTGTGCAATAAAGTCCTTGATAAAAACGCCCACATCCTCATCCTTGGCACACGTGCTACTATCAACAGCGGCAAATACCAAGGCTTATTGCAAAAAGGCGGGTTTACAAATGTCACAGGCCTTGCGCCTTCGCTTTTTGTACCCATGGTTGAAGAGGGATTGCTTGAAGGTCCCGTGCTTGAACACACTATGCATCATTATTTTAAAGATTTGCCCCACGCGCCTGATGTCATCATCCTTGGATGCACCCACTTTCCCCTCATTGGCGCGGCTATTGGGTCCTATTTTCCTAACGCCATATTGGTGCATTCGGGTGAAGCGATTGTTGAGCACTTGGAAGCACATTTAACACTGCCAAGGCAAGAGAAGGAAACCCAGCTCAAACTCTTTGCGACTGAAAATCCAGAAGGACTGAAAAAGGTTGCGGCGATGTGGCTGGGCCTGGAAACGGGGGGATTACTTTGAGCGGTGCATCGGATGCTGGTAGTCGTTACGTTCGCAGCCACTTAAGACTGCGCTAACACCAAGCGCGATTAGCATTGCTAATATCATGTGCTTCATCGGTTGCTCCTCTTTATAGTTTGGCCCATTATACCAAAGCTTAATCAAAAATCCAGTACAATCGTCCCTTGCACATAAAGCGCGATACCTGATGCATTTGCAAAAATATGACACTCTTGTTGTTCACATCCTAGGAGTCTACCGTGCCTGAAAAATCACAAGTCTTAGCCTTAAAATACCGCCCAAAATCCTTTGAAAAACTCATCGGACAAGAAGCCATCACCCAAACGCTCATCCAAGCCTTAAGTGCCAAGCGCCTTTCCCATGCCTATCTTTTTTCAGGACTCCGTGGCAGTGGTAAAACCTCCACCGCGCGCATCTTTTCCAAGGCCCTTGTGTGTGAAAAAGGCCCCACGCCTACCCCTTGTGACGTGTGCCCCAACTGCGTCATGGCAAATGAAAACCGCCACATCGACATCATCGAAATGGACGCGGCAAGCAGCCGAAAAATCGACGACATCCGTGATTTGATTGAACAAACCAAATACCGCCCAAGTATCGCAGCCTTTAAAATCTTCATCATCGACGAAGTCCACATGCTCACCCGTGAAGCCTTTAACGCCCTCTTGAAAACCCTTGAAGAACCACCAGAGTACGTGAAATTTGTCCTTGCCACCACCGACCCGCTCAAACTGCCTGCGACCATTCTTTCGCGCACCCAACATTTTCGCTTTAAACAAATCTCGCGCGGTGACATTGTGCATCACCTCAGCCACATCCTCAACCAAGAACACATCGCTTACGAAATCGAAGCCCTCGAAATGCTCGCGCGGGCGGGCAACGGCTCTTTGCGCGACACCCTCACTCTCTTAGACCAAGCTATTCTTTTTTCCAAAGGTCACGTCAAGCCCAACGTGGTCGCTTCCATGCTTGGCCTGCTTGACCCAGAACGCCTCGAAGAGTTGTTTGAGATGATTCTTGATGAAGACCGAAAAGGGATTTTAGAAGCCATCAAAGAGCTTGAATCCCACGAGTGTGAAGTGGTCATTGACGAGCTCATTGCCTACTTAAAAGAGCGTTTTTTAGAGCAAGATAGCCGTTTTTCTACCCTCATTTGTGAGCGTTTTTTCCGCATCTTAAGCGAAGCAAAACAGCTTTTGTTCATTAACGCTGAGAGCGGTTTTGTCCTTAGCCTTGTCTTTTTCAAAATGTTTGAAGCACTCAATATTAAAACCGTCGATGAGATGATTGCCTCTTTGGAAAGTGAAAAATTTCGCCCTTTTGAAGCACCTCAAGTGGCAGCTGTGCCTGCACCAAATGCGCCAAGTGCGCCAAAACCTCTCACGCCACCTCTCAAAAGTGCCTACGAACAGTTGGTCGAAAAACTCTTTGACCGTGACTATGACTTGGGGCTTTGTTTTGAAAAGCAGATTCGTTTTGTTGGGTTTGAGGAGGGGAAACTTACCCTTGCTTCTTATGCAGATGAAGCATGCCGCACCCATTTGCGCAACGCTTCGGGAGTCATCAAGCATTTGGTAAAAGAAGTTTTCGGACTTGACACAAGTATCGAAATCACCCAAGAAAAGCACGAAGCACTTCCCCAAGAGCCCGAACCTGCAGTCGCAGAAGAAACCCCAGAAGAGCAACGCCCCGAAGAAGGCGCAACCCAAGGATGCGTGAGCGCACCTTTTGAGGCAAACAAAAAAGAATTAGACGCTAAAGAGGTGCTAAACGACCCCTTCGTACAAAAAGCGCAAGAACTTTTTAGCCCGAAAAAGATTCAAATTCGGCCAAAAATTTAGCCTTACATGTAAGGGTTTTGGTCTAAAAAGTGCCTTACATGTAAGGGGTTACATGTAAGGCATAACGCAGGTTATTTTTTAAATCCTAGGATATAAAAGGTCTCTTTTCCTGAGACTTTTTCCAGTTGAACTTTAAACTTTTCTGCCCATTTGTAAATGATTTCATTGACCTCTTCTTGAGCTTCAGATGCTGTGGCCATGTTTTTGATTTTAAAGTAATCTTTGTTGCTCGAGAGCGCCACAAAGGAAAAGTGGGGTTGCAAGTGGTCGTGCAAGGTTACTAAGTGTTTTCCGATGTGTTCAAATCCTTCGGTATTTTGAATCACGCGGTCGATTTGTGCCAAAGAGCTTTCGCTCACGCTGTAGCCAAATTGGGTTAACAGTGCGTCGTGGGTCATGGGTTTCCTTTAGTGCTTTGTTGGGAAATAAGAACGTCTTCTATCATCTTCGTAATATCGCCATCCAAAATCGCCTCTACTTGTGAGTAGGCAACGTTGCTGCGAGTATCTTTGACTTGCTGATACGGGGCTAACACGTAACTGCGGATCTGATGCCCCCAACCAATCTCACTCTTTGCCACCCCGTCTTTTTCCGCTTGTTGTTTTTCAAGCTCTAGTTCATACAAACGGGATTTTAACATTTTCATGGCGTTAGCGCGGTTTTTATGCTGAGAACGGTCATTTTGGCACTGCACCACAATGTTGGTGGGCACGTGGGTGATGCGAATAGCGCTGTCGGTTTTGTTAACATGCTGCCCGCCTGCCCCGCTCGCACGGTACGTATCTACCCGAATCTCTTTGTCTTCGATGACAATGTCAATATCATCGTCCACTTCAGGACTCACCATCACCGAAGAAAAGGAGGTATGACGCTTGGCATTGGAGTCAAAAGGGCTGATGCGCACCAAGCGGTGGATGCCATTTTCCGCTTTCATGTAGCCATACGCGTTGTCGCCCTTGAGGATAAAACTCACGTCCTTAAGACCCGCTTCTTCGCCATCTTGGTAGTCCAACACTTCCATACCAAACCCCATGCGCTCTGCCCAACGCAAATACATGCGGTACAACATGCTCGCCCAATCTTGTGACTCCGTGCCACCAGCCCCTGGGTGAATGGAAACAATGGCATTTTTGCCATCATCCTCGCCGCTAAGCATCATGGAAACTTCCAGTGCTGTCGTGGTTTTTTCAAGACTCGACGCATCAGCAATGAGCGCGTTTAATGTCTCTTCGTCTTGCTCGCTTGAAGCCATCTCAAAGAGCTCCTTGGCGTCTTCCACTGCGGCTTTGGCCTTACGGTATTTTTTGAGCATCGCGATAAGTTTTGTTTTCTCTTTTTGCAACACAGCAGCAGCTTCGACCGCCCCCCAAAAGAGAGGGTCTTGCTCCGCAACCTCTATCTCTTTAATGCGCGCATCCAACACATCGGGTCGAATGATTTGGGCGATGTTAGAAACTTTTTTAATCAGTTTTTTTAATAGTTCCGTGTACTCGTAGTAATCCAAAGGCACTCCCGTTTTTTTGGTATAATGTCTTCCTTTTTTTAAGGTTATATTTTACTCTAAAGTCGCTAAAATGAAAATTGTTTCCCAGCCCGAAGAACTCGTCCACTTTCGCCACACCTTGCAAGGAAGCGTGGGCTTTGTCCCTACCATGGGCGCGTTGCACAACGGCCATCTTTCGCTCATTAAACGTTCCATCGCTGAAAACGACCATACCGTAGTTTCTCTCTTTGTGAACCCCACCCAGTTTTTGCCTAGCGAGGATTTAAGCACCTACCCAAGGCGCCAAGAGGCTGATTTAAAACTGTGTAAACTTGCAGGGGTAGACGCGGTGTTTATGCCTGAAAGTGGGCACATGTATAGCCTTGTTGAACCTACCCTTTGCGCACCCGAAACTTTAGGCTACGCGCTTGAAGGGTTGCGCCGTCCGGGGCATTTTGACGGGGTCTTGCGCGTGGTACTCAAACTGTTTAACCTCACCCAGCCAACGCGCGCTTATTTTGGTAAAAAAGACGCCCAACAACTCTACCTCATCCAAAACATGGTCCGCACGTTTTTTTTACCCATCACTATTGTCCCGTGCGACATTGTGCGTGAAGAAGACGGTCTTGCCCTTTCGAGTCGTAACGCCTACCTCTCACCCCAAGAGCGTGAAGATGCCCTTAAACTCTCCAAAGCTCTCAAACACGCCTCACGCCTTGTAATACAAAAAGAGTTTCACGCCAAGGTGCTAGAATGCACCATGCTAGACACGTTGGCTCCGTTACATGTAGACTACGCCCGCGTTTTACGTCGAGATTTTACGCCCCTAGAGCGCGTAGAACTTGGCAATACCCTCATCGCCATCGCCGCTTATGTCGGTTCGACGCGACTCATTGATAACCTCTGGATGTAACATGCAAAAAACCCTTCACCTCGTCTCATTAGGCTGCAATAAAAACCTCGTCGATAGCGAAATCATGCTAGGTAAACTCAAAGCCTATGCACTCACCAATGACCCAAGCACCGCCGATGTGCTCATTGTCAACACCTGTGGTTTCATCGGGCCTGCTAAAGAAGAGAGCCTTAACACTATTTTTGAACTCCACGAAGTGCGCAAAGAAGGCTCTTTGCTCGTTGTCGCAGGGTGCTTAACCCAACGCTACAGGGAAGACCTCATCAAAGAACTTCCCGAAGTAGACTTGTTTACGGGTGTGGGAGATTACGGTAGTATCGATGAGATTATCGCAAGCAAAGAAAACCGCTTTAGCCCGCGCGTGTACCTCCAAGACACCTACGACCGCGTTATCACGGGCTCCAATGCCCACGCGTACATTAAGCTTTCCGAGGGGTGCAACCAGCAGTGTAGTTTTTGCGCGATTCCTGGCTTTAAAGGCAAGCTTAACTCCCGTACTCTCCAAGACATCGTCGCCGAGGTCAAACACCTTGTCGCCCAAGGATTTTACGACTTTAGCTTCCTTTCGCAAGACAGCAGTTCTTACTTACGCGACCACGGTGTCAACGATGGACTGATTGGCCTTATTGACGCGGTTGAGGGCATAGAGGGCGTGCAAAGTGCGCGCATCCTCTACCTCTACCCTTCCACCACGTCTGACGCGCTTATTGCGCGCATTGGCGCGTCGTCCTTGTTTCACAACTACTTTGACATGCCCATCCAGCACATCAGCGACCCTATGCTTAAACGCATGCGTCGAGGAGCGGGAAAAGCGCGCATTTTAGAGCAACTCCTTGCCATGCGCGCCCTGCCCAACTCCTTTGTGCGTACCAGCATCATCGTAGGACACCCGGGAGAGAGTGAGGCGGAGTTTGAAGAGGTGCGGTTACTGCTAGAAAGCTTCCCTTTTGACCGCGTCACCGTGTTTGCGTATTCTGATGAAGAAGATACGTTGGCGTACACCATGGAAGAAAAAATCGACACTAAAACCCTTAACAAACGCCTGAAGATTCTTGAAAAACTCGTCAGCAAAACCGTTGAAGCGTGCTTGGAGGCTAGAGTGGGTGCCCACACCAAAGTCCTCATCGAGGGTGAAAGTAGCGAGCATGAACTGTTTATGGGGGCAAGGGATTTAACCTGGGCTCCTGAAATCGACGGAGAGATTCTCATCAACGATTCAGACATCGGGGCACTGGAAGTGGGCAAAATTTACCACGCCACCCTCACCCAACGCGCGGGGGACAAGCTGCTTGCAACCGTTACCACATCTGCCTAAACCCCTCCTAGAGGGGCTACGCACATCCCGCAACCTCTTGGCGTTTTCAGGTGGCGTGGACTCTTCAGCCCTGTTTTTTACGCTGTTGTATCAGGGTATTCCTTTTAGCGTTGCCCATGTCAACTACCAAACCAGACCTCAAAGTAGCACCGAAGAAGCCCATGTGGCAGCACTGTGCAAAAAGCACGATATCGAGGCGTATTTCCTTACATGTAAGCTTTCTCAAGGCAACTTTGAACACCGCGCTAGAAAAGCGCGCTACGACTTTTTTGAGACGCTTGCTAGCACGCATGGGTTTGATACCTTGCTTACTGCCCACCAACTAGACGACCGCCTTGAGTGGTTGCTGATGCAGTTGTGCCAAGGAGCGGGAGCGGTGGAGCTTTTGGGATTTAAGGCGGAGGAATCACGGGGGGATTTGCGTCTTGTACGGCCCTTTTTAGAACACACCAAAGCTTCACTCAAAACATTTTTGCACCAACATAGTTTTCCTTACTACCTTGACAGCTCCAACGACGACCCTTCTTTTTTGCGCAACCGCTTTCGTGCGCGCTTCGCAGCACCGATGCTAGAAGAATACACCTCAGGCATTCGTCACAGCTTTCGCTTTTTAAGCAGCGACGCGGCCCTCTTGGAAGACACCTTTACTCATCGTATTGACGAACTTTTTGTGGCTAAAAATACCCCCTTGGCCCTGCGCCTTGTGGATAAAGCAACGAAACATTTAGGGATTTTGATGAGCCAAGCGCAACGCAGAGAAATCGACCAAAAAGACGGAGTGGTTGGTGGGCGTGTAGCCGTGGGATGGACACAAGAGGGAGTTTTTGTGGCGCCTTTTGTGCAAGCCGCCATGCCAAAACCGTTTAAAGAAGCGTGCCGAAAAGCGGGGATTCCTCCCCTTATTCGTCCTTACATGTACACCAAGAACATCGCTCCTAGCGTACTAGTTCAAACACTTTAATGTTAAACGTTGCGTGAATAAAATCACCATTTGCGCGCATTTCAATAGGAAAATCTGCCTTTACAACGCCCTCATACCGTTTCAAGTTTTCTAAAAAAGAATAGAATTTTGCAGGAGTTTTAAGCAACGATGTCACCTTTAATTCATACATGATAAAATCTTTTTCGTACTCTTTTTGCTCCAAGCGCGCCAAACTTACCTCTTCAAAAAACTCTCCCACGTAACGCACAAACCGCTCTTCATCAAAACGGCTCACAAACGCCTCAATCACTTTTCGGTTTTCCGCGCGCAAGGTTTGAAGTTGCGCCTCTTTTTCTTGCAACACTGCCTCGACCCGCTGTGTTGTCACAAGTTCGTACCCATGGGCCGCTTTTTCGCGCTTGTGCTCTTTGATATTTGGCACAATGAACGCCAGTACCATTACCAAGCTCGCCACCAAAAATAGCAGTAAAAATAACAAAAGTTTTATGAGGTCAAACTCTTCGAGGCTCTTGTCTAATTTATTCATTGAAACCCGCCGAGTCGATAATTTTATTGGTAGAAACAAAACGGTACCACCCGTCATTGTCCAGATAAAACACGGTATTGGAGGCGTGAAAAATAGAGCGCAAAGGGGAGGCAAGCAAGAAGTTGTACGTTTCCTTGGAAGGGGTTTTCCCGTAAATCACCAACGCGTTTTTTTCCATCACAACCCGCGAGAGGGTAATTTGGTCTGGCACCAAATCAAAAAGATTTTTGATGCTTTCACGCAAAATATCGTTAGACGCATAAATGCCCTCAGCCACGGCTTTTTGATGTTCAATAAAGGCAATTTGTGCTTCGCTGGATTCAATTTTGGCGTGATACTCTTCCCGCAATGCGATTAGCTGATGGGACTGGGTCTGGTAAGCGCTAATCTTATACACCACAAAGAAATTAAAAACGCCCATTAAAAACAACGTCAATCCAATAAAGACCAACCAAATCTTAGAAAAAAGCGAAAAAAGAGGCTTGGGCTTGGGGGCAATAAAACTGTAACTCATAGCCCTACATCTTTAAGCGCCATGGTGGACATGAGTTCCAACGTTTTTACTTTTTGGAGCTGGATGCGCACCATCAACTCGCCTTCTAACATATCAAATACCGTTTGGCTGGTTTCGTAATTATCAAAAATAATGATGTCTTCAACAAAATCGCTCTCGTAATTTGGGTTTTGATAAAACTCTTCAATGGAAGATTTGATGTATTTGTACATGAGCATACTGCGTCCAAACAACGCCATGGAATGCTCCGAATCTTTCGCACTTTTTTCCACGTCGATGTCTTGCATCAACCCCTCATCAAAGGTTTGTTCGCCATCTTCTTCATCCCGAACCTTTGCCTCAACCGTGTCTAAATCATCTAAATCATCTAAACTTTGATAATCTTCTCCATCGTCGATTTCATCGAGCTGAACGAGGTTCTCCACCCCCTTTTCCTCTTCCACTTCTTCCCATTCACTAACACCAAGCCCATGGTCGCTCAGGTTTTGTTCCTTCTCCCCTACGGTGCGAAAAAAAGCACCAAAAAGCACTTTGGGACCTTTATAAATCGCAATAGCAAAGGAGTCTTGATGGTTGTACATGTAAAGGGTTGTATGGGAAGGAAACCCCTCTTTTTTTACGCACTCATGCAGTAAAACAAAGGGCGAATAGAGTAAATCAAGTCCGAGGTTTTCAAACAGACCCTGTGCCCAGTTGATCTCAATGTAAGAGGCGTATACCGACCATCCTTCATCCATCTTGATTTGGCGCACATGTTTACCGTCCACACTGTAGCGTTCAAATTCGCCCACATGCGCAGTGGGCACAACGCCCTGTCCCATGGCATCTAGAAAATACGCTACGTACACATCAAGGCACTCGCTCTCTTTGTGCTTGATGTATTCCACGACTTTGGCATCTAAGGTATCGGGGTCTGGATTATCAAACGCTGCTTCGTAACTGCGTTTTGTTTTGCCATTTTTAATGACCTTGGCCAACAAGTGGCACTCGCCATTTTCAATCACCACGCAAACAAAAAGGTTGGAAAAGTAGCGTTGCGGAAAAAACGGCATTTCTCTCCTTTTACAGACCACACTAGACCCCTGAAAAAAAAGGGCAGTATTTTGCACATATGGTAAACTAATTTCCCTTAAGGGTAGCTCTAAAGCGCCCTAAAATAGCTCTTTGTGAAGTTGTTTGAACTTTTCACGCATGATGGTGGCACGCTCTTGCAATGTCTCATCCGTCAGCGGTGTGGGCGAAAGTGCCGTGTAGCCATCTATCATAATTTCACACATAATCTTAATACGACTCCGATCCGCGTCACTCACTTCGCTTTTGGTACTAATCCCATCGATTTGCACCAAATACTGGTTTCCTTGGGTAATGTATGCTTCGTATTTGAGGGCGATAGCGCTTTGAGTAAGCACCGTAAAGGCCATTTTGTTGTAGGGGTCTTTTGCATACGCTTGTTCGGAAAGCACTTGGGCCTTGGCGTAGTCTCCTAAAAAATAGTACACGCGACCTTGCAAGGAGTCTTGATAGGAGCTGTTGAGGGCAAAAAAAAGCGCACTTAATGCCAAAAGCAAAATCGCTCCTGCTGTCACTATTACTCTAGAAAGCATGGCGCATCAACCTTTCATGGGTTAGTTTTTTTGCTTCGTCCACTTCAAGCATGTGGGTCTCAAAAGGTTCTCCGATAAAAAAATCAATAGTCGAAAAAGGTTTTGGGATAAACAAACGGTCCCAGCTTTTTAGCCGCCAAACCTTAGAGGCATGGCAATTGAGTGTAATGATGGGAATTTTCTTTCGCATAGAAAGTGCCACCACGCCATCTGCCACAGAATACCTAGGCCCCCTTGGCCCATCAGGCGTAACGGCTATGTCACCCCCTCTTCCCACTTCTTTAAAGGCTTCTTTAAGCACACCCACCGCACCCTTGCTAGAACTTCCTCGTAAACAGTTGATTCCTGCATGGGCCGCGATACGCGCCAATATTTCTCCGTCTTTATGTTGGCTAACAATAATAGACAAAGGCCTATGTTTAGGGTAAAACCATTGGTAAAAAAACGGCATCATAAGCAACTCTCCGTGCCACAGGGCAATCACACAAGGTGTCGTGGGAAATTTCCACTCCCCATGAAGCCGCACCTTACATGTAAGACAAATACAACGCAAAAGCACACGAAAAAGATAAGGCCCCCAAGAGAGCGTAAGCCAACGCAGAATGCGTTTACGCAATCACTTCCCCGTACAAAACTAGCCGTTTAGGGTTGGTAATGCGCACCATTGAAGTGCTTCCGAGCAAAGATACATCCGCGGGGGCTTGCACTAAAAAGTTGCCAAAACTTCGGCCTGCAAGCACTCCATTTTCGCGCGTTTCTTCCCAATACACCGCCATTTCTTTGCCAAGTTGTGTTAGCGTAATTTCATCCAAGATTTGCCCATGACGCTCTTGCAGCCGCGCCAATCTCGCCGAAGCCACTTCAGGCTCAATCGCCCCTTCCATGGTCGCTGCTTTGGTTAAAGGGCGTGGCGAATACTTAAAAGAAAACAGTTGTTCAAACCGCACTTTTTCAAGCACATCCATCGTCTCTTCAAAATCCGCTTCACTCTCTCCTGGAAACGCCACAATAATGTCGGTGCTAATAGCAACCTCTGGAACCATTTCACGCAGTTTAAGAGCACGGTCCAGGAACCATTCTTTTGTATACCCTCGCTTCATTTGACCCAAAATATGAGTCGAACCACTTTGTAAAGGCATGTGCATGGACTTGCAAATCTTTGGATTGGTAGCGAACACCTCCAAAAACTCATCATCCATATGCAAAGGGTGCGGTGAAGTAAAGCGAATGCGCTCCACGCCCGCTACTTCACTGATGCGCGTAAGGAGTCCAGAAAAATTAATCTTAGGCTCGTTGCCGCTGAAACGGCGGCCGTAATTGTTGACATTTTGTCCCAATAAAAAAATCTCTTTGGCCCCTTTTGCGGCAGCTTTTTCCACTTCACCCAAAATCAACGATGCAGGAATGGAAACTTCCTCGCCGCGCGTGTGAGGCACGATGCAGTAGGTACACTGCTTGTCGCACCCGATAGAAATATTTACATAGGCCTTATGCAACGAATGACGAAAATCGCTAAACGCGTAGGTGCTTTCATCGTAGTCAATGTCCACGTCCATGAACTTTGGTGTGCGAATGGCCTTGGTAATTTTCGAGACATTGCGCGCGCCCAAGACAAAATCCACGGCAGGCGCACGACGGAAAATCTCTGCACCCAAGTGGCTTGCTGTGCATCCGCACACCCCAATCTTTGCTCCCGCTTTTTTGTGTTTTGCAAAGGCTCCAATTTCCGAAAAAAGCTTGTGCACTGGTTTTTCGCGCACGCTACATGTATTGATAACAATCACGTCCGCTTCTTCTGCTTTGTTAGTCAGGCTATAGGCTTCATCTTTGCTAAGTTCTGCAATCATGTGCTCCGAATCGCGCACATTCATAGCACATCCAAGGGTCTCGATAAACAGTTTTTTGGACGCTTGCATTAGAGAATATGAACCTCGTACATGTAATCACCTTCGTCTAACCCGTATTTCACTTCACGTAAATAGACACTAAAGTCTTTTGCTTCAAAATACTCTACCAGTGCCACAAGGTCTTTATGGGTGTTTTCTTTGTCAAAGTAAAAAATCTTTTGGCCATCTTTAAGGAGTGTCTCTTCAATCTTTTCAATCTGCGTAGGTCGCGGTTTCGAGTTAATAGTATTGCGTGCAAGTTTTAATTCCATAGGTCCCTCTTTTGAGTATCTCTCCTGCATTTTAAACGCAGGATATCGTAGATAGTCTAACATCATTTCAATAAATATCTTATTAAAGTTAACCAAAGCCCCCGTTGAGTATAATACCCCTCTTCCGTGGCAATCAAACCTCACACCTCACTTTGACGTTCGCATTGCAACACTCATACATAAGGAAAAACTGTGGAAAAAATCGTCGATATCATTGAGTCTATTGCCAATGAAAAAGGCTTAAAAATAGAAGAAGTGAAAGCAACCGTTACCCTTGCCATGGCAAAAACAGCCAAGCGTGTTTATGGCGAAGAGTACGAGTACGATGCCATCATCGATGAAAAGAAAAAAACATTAACCTTGTTTCAAAAAGTTATCGTAGTGTGTGCAGAAGATGAACGCTTGCAAAGCGCCAAAGAAAAATACATTGCCCTCGCCGAAGCCAAAGAAATCGATCCTGATATTGAGATTGGTGATGAACTTACCTATGAGCTTCCTTTGGACAATCTTGGGCGTACCGCCGCAGCGACACTACAACGAGAACTAGAGTTTCACATTCAACGTCTTTTGGAAACAAAAATCTTTGAAAAATATCAAAATATGATGGGTAAAAGTGTTTTTGGCTCCGTCGTACGCATCGACAACGAGGAAAATACCTTTATTGAAATCGACGAAGTCAGAGCCGTACTCTCTCGCAAAAACCGCATCAAAGGTGAAAAATTTAAAGTCGGCAATGTAGTCAAAAGCGTCATTAAAAAAGTATACGTAGACAAAACCTTTGGCATTCGTGTTGAACTTTCCCGCACCGCTCCTAAGTTTCTTGAATCCTTGCTCGCCCTTGAAGTTCCCGAGATTGCCGATGAGCTAGTCATCATCAACAAATCTGCCAGAATCCCAGGAGAACGCGCCAAAGTTGCCCTCACTTCTGTTCACCCCAACGTAGATGCTGTGGGTGCAACAGTGGGCACCAAAGGCGTGCGCATTAACGCGGTGAGTAAGGAGTTGCATGGGGAAAATATTGACTGTATCGAATACTCAACCATCCCAGAGATTTTTATCGCGAGAGCCTTATCTCCTGCTATTGTCAGCAGTGTCAAGATGGAAGGAACGGCTAAAGCAATCGTCACCCTACAAAGCGACCAAAAATCCAAGGCTATTGGCAAAAACGGTATCAACATTCGTCTAGCTTCCATGCTATGTGGCGTAGATATCGAACTTGTTGAAATCGGTGGATTACGTCCTGATGGCGAAGAGAGCAAAGATCCAAAAGAAGCGCTGAAAGACTTGCGCGCCCTCTTTGGCGAAGGCTAAGAACGGGCGCGTTTCACGTGCGGATTAAGCTTTAAAAGCACCGCATCTGCGATTATATTTCCCAAAAGTGTCAACAGTGCCCCAATAATGAGGACCCCCATAATCACGGGATAATCACGACTGAGGGCACTTTGGTAAAACAACAGCCCCATCCCGTTAATGGAAAAAATCGACTCTAAAATGACACTGCCTCCAATGAGCCCAGGTAAGGACAATCCTAGCAGTGTCACCACAGGAGGCGAGAGGTTTGGAAGGATGTAAAACCGAAGCAACTGCCACCCTTTGACGCCTCTAGCGCGGGCAAAAAATAAATAATCACTCTTGAGTATCTCTACGGTTAAACTCCGCACATAAAGGGTTAAACTTCCCACACCTGCAATCACAATCACTCCAATAGGAAGTGCCAAGTGCCACGCAAAATCCAACCAATACGCCAGCCCCTCTTTGGCATCCACCGAATGTAGCCCCGCGATAGGAAACCACCCCAACATGACACCAAACACCATCACCATCAGCAACGCCAGATAAAAAGAAGGCATAGCATAACTCACAAGCGAGGCTTGTTTAATGACGCGGTCTGCTGTTTTTTCTTGGCGCATCGCCGCCCAAATACCAAGTGCCAACGAAAGGAAAAACACCCACACCAAGCTAATGATATTTAGCGTTAAGGTAATGGGAATGCGCTGTAAAATCTCTTCCTTCACGGCCTTGCCGCTGGCAAAGGAGATGCCAAAATCCAACCGTGCGACTGCCAAGAGCCAGGAAAAAAACTGCTGCCATAAAGGCTTGTCAAGACCGTACACGCGTTTGAGTTGTTCTAAGGATTCGGGGGTAATATTGGGGTTTAAATCCCCGCTAGCAAAGAAAGAATTTGGGGCAAGGTGAATCGCCCCAAAGGAGATAATAGCAATCAGCACCAACATTCCTGCTACGTACATTCCCTTGCGCAGCAAGAAAGAGAGCATCTATTTTTGCGCGTCCCACGCAAGGACAGTTTTACCCTCAGCATCTGTCGTTACCGCGCCCATGCCCATGATGTTGTAACCCGCGTCCACGTAATGCACTTCACCGCTCACGCCACTGCTCAAATCACTCAACAAGTACATGCCGCTGTTGCCTACTTCTTCGATAGTCACGTTTTTCCTAAGTGGCGCATTGGCTTCATTCCACTTCAAAATAGTTCTAAAATCACCAATACCGCTTGCCGCTAAGGTTTTAATAGGCCCTGCACTAATGGCATTCACGCGAATATTTCGGACGCCACAATCCACCGCTAAGTAACGCACGCTGGATTCTAGTGCAGCCTTTGCTACACCCATGACATTATAATGAGGCACATATTTTGGTCCGCCAAGGTAGGTTAAGGTAAGTACCGAAGCGCCGTCATTTAGCACAGGCATGCACGCGCGTGTCAAGCTCACAAGGGAGTACACCGAAGTTCCCATGGCAATATCAAAGGCTTCTTTGGTGGTTTCCAAAAAGGTTCCTTCCAGGGCTTCGCGCGGAGCATAAGCAACGGAGTGTACGACAAAGTCAATTTTTCCAAAATCGCGCTCAAGGGACGCAGTGAGTGCCTCTAAATGTTCAGGCTTGTTAACATCTAATTCATACACTGCGCTGCTTCCAAGTTCCTCAGCGATGGGTCGCACACGCTTCTCAAGGGCCTCATTTAAATAGGTAAACGCCAGTTCTGCCCCTTGTTCACGACACGCTTTAGCAATACCATAGGCGATGGATTTTGTGTTTGCAATCCCAACAATCAACCCTTTTTTTCCCTTCATAATCATCCATATTCTCCTGTTGTTAGTGTGCTGTCTTGACAGCTTCAAGCATTCTCACAAATGCTTCTTTTTTCCAGCTTGCAGACCCCACAAGCACCCCATCACACTCCTCTAGGCCTACGATAGCGCCTATGTTTTCCACATTCACACTTCCCCCATACAACAAAGGCGCGTTAAGACGTGTTTTGATGTACTGGTGGGTCTCTTGAATTTGTTCCAACGAAGCGCTTAATCCCGTCCCAATAGCCCACACAGGCTCATACGCTACAATTAAACGTTCATAACGTACATCAATCCCCACAAGCTGTTCTTCCACATACGCCCGCACTGCGTCAAAGCCGGCTTCACGCACCTCTTTGGGCTCACCGATGCAGTAGATAATCTCCCAGTCCTTAGCCCGCGCAAACGCATATTTTTGACGCACCAATTCCGTGGATTCTTTAAGGAGATGACGGCGTTCGCTGTGGCCTATTAAAACGCTCTCAATCTCGAACTCTTCCACTTGTTCTGCGCCAATCTCCCCCGTAAACGACCCGCTTTGCGCTGGGTAAAAATTTTGCACCCCTACTTTGATGTGGGCAGGCAACGCAAAGCAATCCAAGGCTGTCGCAGGAGGAAAAACCCGCACTTCACAAGTAGTACCAACAGCCTTTAGCGTCTCTAGAAAATCTTTTGTGGAAGCGCGTGTATGGTTGGTTTTGAAGTTACTTGCAATAATCATTCGGCTTTCTTTAAGCGCAAAGGCTTCACACCAGGAAGTTCTTTGCCTTCAATCAATTCCAAACTTGCCCCGCCGCCTGTGGAAATAAAGGTCATCTCATCCGCGTCGCCCGCGCGGGCTACTACATCTGCTGTGTCACCTCCGCCCACTACGGTCGTGGCGTGCGCCTCAGCAATAGCGTGAGACATTTTGATACTACCCTTGGAAAATTTGTCAATCTCAAACACCCCCATGGGACCGTTCCAAAGAATGGTTTGTGCGTCACCGAGAGCCTCGCGAAACAAGCGCATGGAGGCAGGCCCGATGTCAAGACCCATCCACCCATGGGGAATCTCCTGGGTAGTGACAAACTTCATCGTGGCTTCTTGGGTGCATGTTTGTGCCGCCACTACGTCCACAGGAAGGTAAAACTTCACCCCCAAACGCTTGGCTTCGTCCATGATTTTCCGCGCTTCATCTACCAACTCTTCCTCCACGAGGGAGTTGCCCACACTAATGCCTTGTGCCTTTAAGAAAGTGAAAGCCATGCCGCCGCCTACGATGATTTTATCAACGCGGTGCACGAGATTATGAAGGGCTTGGAGCTTTCCGCTTACCTTACTACCGCCCACAACAGCCACAAAAGGGCGGGTGGGACGCTTTAAAAGGTTTTGAGAAAATTGAATCTCTTTTTGCAGTAAAAATCCCGCCGCCTTTGCCTCATCAGCATAACAATGGGTGATGGCTTCTACTGAAGCATGGGCACGGTGACACACTCCAAAGGCATCGTTCACGTATACCTCGCCAAAAGTAGCCAACGCTTCTGCAAACGTGGCATCGTTTTTGGTTTCGCCTTTTTCAAAACGTAAATTCTCAAGCAACACAATACCGCCAGGTTTAAGCGCGGCCACTTTGGCTTGCGCGTCTGCGCCGATGACGTCATTGGCAAAGACAATGTCTTCTCTACCCAGTAATCGTTGCAACCGTTTTGCCACAGGGGCCAAGGAGTCTTTTTCGTCTCTTCCTTCTTTGGGTCGCCCCAAGTGGCTTGCCAGTACCAAAGAACACCCTTGGTCTAAGCAATAACGAATTGTAGGAATAGCAGAACTCACGCGCCGATCGTCGGTGATGTTCATAAACTCATCCAAAGGCACGTTAAAATCGCACCGAACAAACACCTTTTTTCCCGCAATATCAATGTCTTTAATGGAACGAATGCCCGACATCCTGCCTCCCTATTTGCTTACATGTAAGGCCATCTCAACCAACCGCGTTGAATAGCCCCATTCGTTGTCATACCACGCCATAATTTTCACCATATCGCCATCAATCACTTGGGTTAAATCTGCTGCCACTACGCAACTGTAAGAGGAACTTTGAAAATCTTGGCTCACGCGGTGCTCTTCGTCTACAAGCAACATTCCCGCCAATTCTGTTTGTGCTTTTGCTTTAAAGAGTGCATTGATAGCTTCCTTGGTAGTGGTTTTACCCACCAAAACATTCAAATCCACCATCGAGACATTAGGCGTAGGTACGCGCACACTTTGCCCGTGCAATTTTCCCTTAAGCTGAGGCAACACAAGGCCAATCGCCTTAGCTGCACCTGTGGTAGTAGGAATCATATTAACCGCCGCAGCACGCGCACGACGCAAATCTTTCGCGTGTTTTACGTCTAAAATATTTTGGTCATTGGTGTAAGCATGGATGGTAGTCATCAACCCTTTCTTGATCCCAAAAGCATCATCTAGCACTTTGGCGATAGGTCCCAAGCAGTTGGTCGTACAGCTGGCGTTGGAAACGATGGCTTGGCCTTTGTACTCGTGCTCGTTAACACCCAGTACAAAGGTAGGTGTGTCATCTTTTGCAGGAGCGGACATCACCACGCGTTTTACGCCACTGTCGATAAATATTTGTGCTTTTTCTTGGGTTAAAAACGAGCCCGTGCACTCTAGTACCACATCCACGCCAAGGGCGGCAAAAGGGAGTTCTTTAGGGTCACGAGTAGAAAACAGTTGCACCACATGTTTGCCAATTTGCATACGGTCGTTGTCTAAGAGAGCAATTTCCTCATCAAAAGTACCGTGAACACTGTCGTATTTTAATAACTGCTTCGTCATTGCACGTTCAGCAGTGTCATTCACCGCAACAAGTTCCACATCATCTCGTTTTGCAATAATACGTGCCACACACCGCCCGATGCGGCCAAATCCATTGATTGCTATTTTTAAAGCCATGTCGTTCCTTTTGGTATAATACGCGTAAAATGCGACATTCTAGCAAAACCGAGGTTAAAAAATCGTAAATGAAACTTGCCATGTTTGGAGGCTCCTTTGACCCGCCTCATGTGGGTCACGAAGCCGTAATCACCACTGCCCTTTCCCAGCTTGAGCTTGACTTACTTGTGGTTGTTCCCACGTGGTTAAGCCCCTTTAAATCCGCCGTCAGCACGCCTGCGCCCTTGCGCCTTGCGTGGACGACTAAAGCGTGGGGAAAAATCCCGCGCGTCAAGGTCTCTTCCTTTGAAGTGGACCAAGAGCGGCCCGTGCCTAGCATTGAAACCTTAGAGTACTTGCACCGCACATACCAGCCCGATACGCTGTATTTGATTGTCGGAGAAGATAACCTCCTAACCCTTCCTGCGTGGCACCGCTATGAAGAACTTTTGCAGTTGGCCGAGGTGGTCGTTGCCTCTAGAGGAGGCATGCGCCAGACTTCCTTGAAAAAATTGCCCA
Organism: Campylobacterales bacterium; assembly: GCA_014859645.1. Taxonomy (GTDB): domain Bacteria; phylum Campylobacterota; class Campylobacteria; order Campylobacterales; family Campylobacteraceae; genus Sulfurospirillum_B. The sequence continues at coordinate 3,359 of JACUTV010000027.1, read as the reverse complement.
TTCATGTTACTATCTCATCTTCAAAACTTCGGGAACACCTAGACGCTTCCAAGCTACCCAAACCGATTTTTGCAGACATTGTGAATTATTACACACTAAGGAAACCAATGAAAGAACGCATTGAGCGTATCGTCGCGTTGCTTGACGAAAAAAAAGCAGAAAATATCCAAGTCTTTGATATGCACGGAAAAGAGTATTTTGTAGAACAAGTGGTGATCGCAACTACCCTAGGAGAGCGTCACGGCGCCTCTTTGTTGGATGATTTACGTGAAGTGTTAAAACCAAAAGGGGAAGAGTTCTTACATGTAGACCCTGCTAGCGAATGGGCAGTGGTTGATTTGGGCGATATTCTCATCCACCTCATGACGCCCGCTTACCGTGCGCGCTACAATTTAGAAGAATTTTTAAGCGAGTTTGAAAAACAAAAAATGTAGAGAGTCTTCTCTCTACATTTTGTCTTTTGCTTCAATCCCCAAGAGATGTAATCCCACGCGAATACTTACCCCCACAACAGCAAAGAGCTTGAGGAATTTTTCTTCATGCTCACTGCCGACCACGCGATTTTCATTGTAAAACTTATGAAAACTTCCCGCGAGTCCTTTGAGGTATTCGGTCATTTTTTGCACTTGGCGAGAGGTGAAGGCGTCTTCTAATACTTCAGGCAACAACAAGGCTTGAAATAATAAATTTTTACCCTCAACACCCAATCCTTCCAAGCTTACATGTAAGACACCCTGAGGCGTTTTACCGCTTTTTTCAAAGACTTGATTGGCGCGTGCATGAGCATAGTTGATGTAAAAAATCGGATTTGAACTGTCATGCTGCTTAAGCACATCCACGTCAAATTCCAAATGGGTGTCACACTTTTTACTCAAAAAGATAAACCGCAACGCATCCGCACCAATCTCTTCCACCACCTCACTCATGAGGATGAAATTGCCCGCGCGCTTGCTCATTTTATAAGGTTCACCACCCTTCAAAAGAGAAACCATCTGCGCCAACAACACTTCAAGCTTGTTTTCATCATGCCCTAAAAAGTGAATGGCCGCTCTCACCCGCGCAATATACCCGTGGTGGTCTGCGCCCCAGATGTTGATGTAGCGATCATACCCACGCATCAATTTGTCATCGTGATAAATGATGTCGCCCGCAAGGTACGTAGGACGTCCATCTTCTCGCACCACCACACGGTCTTTTTCATCGCCTAATTCAGAAGAGCGTATCCACGTTTTACCCTCTTCTTCAAAGGTACTGCCGTTGTGCTTGAGTTTTTGAAAACTCTCGTCCCAACGCGCATACAAGGCTTTTTCACTCACAAATTGGTCAAACACAATCCCGGCATCGGCCAAATTTTGACGAATGAGTTCAAGCATCTTATTCTTGCCCCACTCGCTAAGACGCGGGATGTTTTCCCGCGTAGCAAATACCTCTTGCCCAAGCTCTTCTTTTGCCACAAAGGCCAAGTCCGTGATGTACTCTCCACGGTAAAATTCCTCAGGCCACTCTACTGTTTCGCCTAGCACGTATTGGGCACCGGCAAGGTAAAGGGAGAGGCCCAAGAGCTCCACTTGGTTACCCGCGTCATTGATGTAGTATTCGCTTGTGACCTGGTAGCCAAGATGACGCCCCATGTGGCACAACGCATCCCCATACACCGCACCTCTAGCATGGCCGATGTGCAAAGGACCCGTAGGGTTTGCGCTCACAAACTCAAGTAAAATCTTCTCGGTATGTTCGCCCTTGGCAAAGGTGGCTTCTTGTGCGATTGCCTTGGTAGCATAGGTATCCAAAAAGGATTCACTCAGTTTAAAGTTTACATACCCGCCCACGGCTTGCACCGATTCAAAAGCATCCTCGTTTGCAAACAAAGTGGCGCATTCTTGCGCGATCACCACAGGGGATTTTCGCTGTATTTTGGCGAGGGAGAAAACAGGGGTGGCATAGTGCCCAAAGCTTGGATCTTTGGGCTTTTCTAAAACAAAATCAAAGTCTAATTTTTCTGCAATCTTCTGGGCAACAGTCTGTTTCAATGAAGGCCCTTAGGCAGTTTTTGTTTCTGAGGTGGTCTCAGTTGTCGTAGCAGTTTTTGGCTCTTCAATCTTTTCAGATTCTGCTTTTTTAACCTCTGGTTCGTCCTCTTTCATTTCGCTTTTGAAGCTTTTAATCCCCTTACCAATACCCTTTGCAAGGTCAGGAATCTTCTTGGCTCCAAACAAAAGCACAACAATCGCTAAAATAATGAGTAGTTCTGGCATACTCGGCATACCCATAATAATCTCCTTCTTTACATGTAAATGTCAAATTTAAAATCCGCCCATTATAGCACAGTGGAGGGCGTTTTAGTCCACATTTGCCCACGTGCCAATAAAACTTTCTGCATCCAAACGGGATGTTTTATGACGCGACGCATTGGCAATGCACATCAATTCACCAAAGGTTCTCTCCAAGTCATCATTGATGAGCAAATAGTCATAATCATGCATGCATGTCATCTCGCTAACGGCATTGTTAATGCGCCGTTCTATCACCGAAGGAGTGTCCGTCCCTCTCTCTTTAAGCCGACGTTGAAGCTCCGCTTGGTCGGGCGTGGTAATAAATACTGAAGTGGTTAGGTTGCCAAATTTTTCACGCACAATCTTGTGGCCTTGCACGTCAATGTCAAAAATAACAACCCTTCCTTCTTGCAAGGCTTTTAAGATGGGTTTTAAAGATGTGCCGTAATAATTATCGTGCACCTTTGCCCATTCCAAAAACGCTCCCTCGTCGATATCTTTTTCGAAGGCTTCTTTGGTAATATAGTGGTAATTTACCCCTTCCGCTTCCCCTACTCTTGGTTCTCTTGTGGTAGTGGAGATGGAAAAATACGCTCCTTCTAATGCGCTTAAAAGGTGCTGTAACAACGAACTTTTTCCCGAACCACTTGGCCCAGAAACCACTAAAATATTGCCCTTCACTGCCTATTCTCCATCAAAACTGATTGAGATATTGATTTTCATGGTTTTGAGCGCTTCTTTGAGTTTTGTTTGCTCAAAGGCACTCGCCAAGGCTTTGCCGACTTCTTTTTTGATTTCTTCTCTGAGTGCTGCTGTGTCTTCGCGAGATTTAATCTTTACCTCTTCCACGGCTTCGCCAAGGGCAGCTTTGAGCTCAGCTTCGCTCAGGCCACCAAAAGGGTCATCGAGGGCACCAACATCCAATCCTGCCGGAGCAGTGGTTAAAAATGTCTCTTCTTCTAGTGCAACACTTTCGTCTTCCGTCTCTTCTTCAGGGGCTTCTAAAATCGCGACTTCATCCAAAGATTCTTCTTCATCCAAAGATTCTTCTTCATCCAAAGATTCTTCTTCATCCAAAGATTCTTC
>JACUTV010000148.1 GCA_014859645.1 Campylobacterales bacterium | reverse complement strand
GCACACATAACGGCACCAAGCACGTTGAGAATAAAATACTTCCACCACAAACACCGCTACCACAAAACCCAGAGCCACACTCCATCCATACACAATGGCGCGGCTGATGATACCAACGATATTAAAAACCTCAAATACCATATAGCCCGAAACAAAAGCGAGCACCAAAAAAAGAATCCAAAAGATATACTTCACCCGCGGGTCAAAAGGGCGGCTTCGAATAAGATGTCTTTTTACAAAATCCCGGTGTAACTTTTCCCCAATTTCGCCAAGAAGTCCGTAAGGGCAAACCCACGCACAATACGCCCTCCCTCCCACCAACACATAAACCAACAAAACCGTTACTGTCCCAATAATCAAATTCGTAGGAACGGCATGGTACGCCGCCATGACTTGTAAGGTCATAAATGGGTCAATGAGATGAAACCCTAAAAAGCGCGATCCGCTTAGCGTTCCTTCCAATATTTGCAAATCCATGCGATAGGATAAAAAAAACACCAGATGAATTCCAATAATACTCACCCAGCGCCAAAACCGAATGCTAGGTCTTTTTTTCCCTTCTTTGGAATACACAAAAAAAGTATCCCAAAAGGAAGTATTTTCAATAGTGGCACGTGTGGTGTATTTATTCATAGCAAACTTCTTTATTTAAAGTTAGCGATTTCTCTCGCCAATACATGCAACTCTTCATCGCTTGAATTATTCAATAATCCTTTCATGAGCGTGTTTTCCACTCGATTATGACGATAATCTTCCAATTTTTCCAAAATATACGCTTCACTTCTTCCCTTAATAGGAGGGGCGAGTTTGGTTCCAGCAGGGCCCAATATGCGCCCCTCACCTTCTCTTCCGTGACAAGCAGCACATTTGGATGCGTACAATTTACTGGTTTGCACATAGGAAAGTTCTTTGGTCTGCTCTTCTAACTCTTCTAATTTTTGCTCTTCTGCACTTTTTTTAGGAACAGACGACTGTGCACTAGCAACACTACCTTCCTCTTGCTTTGATGGTGTTGGCAACACACTTCCTCCACCTTGCGTCATAACGTAAAACATTAAAACAACCACAACTCCTGCAATACTCAACCCAATGATTTTTCCCGCGCTCATCGACTACTCTCCCTTATTTCTTTGTTAAATTCTGCAATTTCTTCAGCTAACGCACGAATTTCTGTTTCTTCCATTTGTGTCACCAAGTATTTCATTAATTCATTGACTTTTGTTTTGTGGCGATATGCCGCTATCATGGTGTAGATATCATCTGCGCTTTTTGTTAAAAGCGAAGGGCCAACAACACCATTAGCATAGTCATCGTGGCAGGCGGAACACTTCAGAATGTAATTTCTACTCAACCGTTGAGACAAGAGCTTTGCATTGAGATTTTCATAGTTATTTCTAATGGTCACAATAGCTCCAATTTGTTTCGTAAGTGGTGTCTCTATGCCATCAGGGGAGATGCGGATTTGCCGATTTCCATCAATGTCATAACGCACCAATGGGTTGTCTACTTCAATCTTTGTTCCTGATGCATGCACAGTAATTAAAGGAGTATTCTGGGCATCTTGAGCAATACTAGAATTGGCACCCGCGTCTTCCTTGGAATCACATCCTCCTAAAAAAAACGCTGCCACACACGCGCCTATGACAATATATTTCATCCATACACCTTTGCATAAGATTCTCTAGGCAACACCACGATCGCAGCCTCTTCAGCCACAGGGCAAACCTCTTCACACACCCCACATCCTACACATGCACTACGTACTTGTGGATACCAACGCCCCTCTTCATCCCTTGTCATACCAATAGCCTTGTCTTGCTCAGGATAAGGGCACATGTCCGCACACAACGTACAGGCCTTCCCTTCAAAAGAAGCTATTTTTTCCAAAACAATCCTCTCTCTTTCGTTTTTATGCGAATGGGCCAATAGGGGCGCCAAAGCCTCCTTTGTCACCACGACACCTCGCAAGGCTAGGCACCTATCAGGTCTTTTTAAAAAAGCAACACCCATGTGCACATCTGTTGCATCAGTAATAGCATGTTCGAGTGCACCACTAGGACAGGCAAGCACGCAGGGTAGCAAATCACACAAATAGCACCCCCGAACCCTCGCTTCAACATGAGGGGTTCCCACCGAACTTCCGTGGGTGATGTCCAATATTGTCAACGTGTGGTATGGACACACTTGCACACATTGTCCGCATTTGATGCAAGTGGCTAAAAACCCCGACTCGTCCAACGCCCCCGGCGGGCGCAATAAAATCTCACGGGCATGTAACCGTGGTGCAAGGTACACACCGCCACCAAATAAAGCACCAAAAAATAAAGCACTTGCACTCCATTTAAGCGCATTACGACGCGAATTACTGATTGTTTTCACTGCGTGGCTCCATCAAGGGTTCACGATCGGTGACCAATAAATCTGGCTCAGAAAATGGTGCCATTTTGGCAAGAAAATTGAGCAAATCCATCACCACCGAACCGTAAAAGAATTTGATATTTGGGTTGTATAACCACAATTTATCAGCATAAGCATAATGAGTAAATGGGATGTCGCCTACGCCATCTTTGTCGCGGTCAAACCCTTCATAAGTATCCCAATAGTTATTTCTCCAACGCATAACGTCCAATCTATTGTGCGTATCAGAGTTCACCACGGCCTCCATGTTTCCTTTGATTGTATTGTTAGTAAAAATGGAGCGTTCACGCACCCCTTGAAATTCGATACCGCTAGAATTGTAAAGAATATTGTTGCGCTCATACACGTTTACCGTACCTGGCTGAAAAGGCGACTGGTCAATATAAATACCGCGCGCATTGTAGATGATGTCATTGTCTAAGATTGTAAAATTAGACGCATCTTTCATGCCAAGCCCCACACCAAAAGCCCCAATAGAATTGCGTATAGTATTTCCAATGGCAGTTGTGCCGTCAGAATACATAAAGAAAATGCCTACTGAGTTATACCTGAAGATGTTTTCACGCACCATATTTTTACCCGCATACATAAAGTGTAAAGAATAGCGTCCGTATTCGCCTAAATTTTTTTCAATGGTATTGCCACTGGAATACCAGATAACCAAATCACGCGACTTGTATAGCGTGTTGCCTAATATGATATTATCATGGGCATACCACAGACGAATCCCATCACCTCGCAACCCTAAGTCATACGGTTTCGAAGTAATATAGTTATCCACAATCTTGGAGCGATTTACTTGTTGCAAATCGATACCAAAAAGAGCATCTCGAATATGATTGTTTTCAATGCTCAGATGGTTGGCGTCATACGCAACAATAGCGCTATCGATTTTTTCATGGCTATCACCTGAACCTTCTATCGTCAGATTCTTTACTACAACATTGGAACTACGAATGACAATCACGCTCGCCGTGCCATCTCCAACAATGTGAGCGCGTCGATCTTTGCCATCAATAGTAAGAGGTTTATTGATAAGAATATTGCCGTGGTACTCCCCAGGCCCTAATTCAATTACTGCTCCATTGGGCGCGGCATCAATGGCTTCTTGTAAGGGGTTTGCCCAAACGAGGCCAAAGCACAGACATCCTCCAAGAACCAAGCGCATAGTCATCATTATCCTTGTTAGCTTTTAAGCTCGGCTTGAAGAGATTTATGTTTTGAGAACACTGCCAAAATGCTCAACACGCTAGCAATAATGAGAATATAAAATCCAACTGCAGGATAAGAGTGCGTGGTAAATTGGGCCACCTTACCATCTCCAAAAACCGTAGGCATAAATGGCTTAATAGTAAAAGCGCCCCATTCTTGCATGTTGTGGCCATACCAATAAAGCCATCCAGCAAAATCTACGATAAATCCCACTGGAAGCAAAATTGGTAAAATCATTAACACCCACGACTTCTTACTCTCCCAGTATAAAAACCCAATCATCATTAGCGTCATCACCAAGAAAAGATAGGGCATTAGCTTAAACTCCAATTGGGCTCCACGCTCCATGGGATACATACCAATGTAATGGTTGATTGTGTTCATTTCATGCACTTCTCCACTAAAGCCGTCCAAGTGAAAAAATACTGGTATACCTTCAGGAAAAGCATCTTTGGGATAATTGGGCGCTTCAAGTGAAACGCTCCACACGGGAATGCTTGCCATGCCAACTTCACCGCGCTTCTCTAGCAATTTGGCCAAAGAGCCTTCTGTGTCTTTGGGTGCTGAATGATTAACATGCTGAAACGGGCTATACAAGTCCCAAATCCAATAGGCATGGGCCGGAATGGTCTCGGCTTGGTGACTACGGACTTTATCGATTGTGCCATAAAATCCAACGATAGGTATCGTAAAGCTCACACTCAAAAGAACCAATGCTACTACTGTAAAAATATGATATTTTTTCATAACCCCTCCCTAAAATGCTTTACATGTAAAGCGGGGTTTCCCCCGCTTTTTTTAATGCAAGCCCGCGTTTTCGTCAATCCATTTCATGTATTCAATGATGTCTTT
>JACUTV010000026.1 GCA_014859645.1 Campylobacterales bacterium | reverse complement strand
CTTCATCCAAAGATTCTTCTTCATCCAAAGATTCTTCTTCATCCAAAGATTCTTCTTCATCCAAAACAAGGGGAGCTAAAGGCGTCTCTTTTGTTTCTTGCATGCCTTCAATCTCTGCTAGTAGCGCATCTACATCTTCATTTTCATTTTCATCATCCAATGCATCCTCAAACATTGAAGTGTCTAGTGGCGTTGCAAAATCAAGTTCGTCAAGCTCTTCATCGTTCTCCAAGAGACCTTGCACTTCTTTGACATCGTCACTATCAAGCACACCCGCGTCCCCCCATGAAACCTCTCCTTCGTCAAAAGAAAGCGTCTCTTCATCACCCACTACATCTTCAAGGGAAGGAATAGATTCTGCTTCAGCCACAGGTGTCTTTATGTCATCAAAAGTATCTTCGTCAAAACTTCCAAGCGTCGCAAGGCTTTCATACGCATCAGCCTGTGCCTCTTCTTCTTCAAAGGCAAATCCAGGCACATCCAAGTCGATTTCTGAGCTCTCTTCCTCTGCCCCTTCGGTCTCCTCTTCAAAGCCTTCAAACAGCGCATCGTCCTCAGGAAAGAGCACTTCTTCAACGCTCAGTTGACTTTCAATTCTTTCCACCATGGCAATAAAATCCGTGGGCAAAAAAGGCTTTTCCAAAAGTGAGTCCATTCCTTCTGGCTTGTGGGTATTGCGCGGTCCCACGTAAACAAAATGGGTAGAAAAGCCTTCTTGGCGCATCCTCTCCACCATACTTGGGTCGTACACATCGCTATCGATAAACACGATACCATAAGGTGCTTTTTCCAAAGAGTCGATCTCGGAAACTTCCGTAATCTCATAGCCTAACTTTTGAACACTTAAGCCGATTAAACGTGAAACTGCGGGGTTTGTATTGATGAGTAGAAGGTGCATGGATTCTCCTAGATTCTAGTATCCGAAACAAAGACATAGTCTGTAAATTTTAGTCTAATTAACATTACGTTTGCATTAACACCGCTAAGGCGCCAACTAAACGTCAACAGGCCTAGTAAAAAACCAATGGTATCGCCTCAAGCACGCCAATAATTTCGCGCTTAAACACAACCATGATTGACCCAAGCGCAGCAATCATCACCACATAGGCTAGCATGATCTTAATAGGGAAACCTACGACGAGCAAGTTAAACTGGGGCATGGTTTTCATCAACATCCCAAAAATCAAATCAGAAAGTAAAGAAACCGCTTTGACAGGAAAAGAGATGATAAATCCAAACAAAAACATTCCCAACACACCCTTGCTAATATACTCCCACATGTCTAGGGTTGGATAAAAAGCGCCCAAAGGAAGTTCACCCAAGGAGTAGTGGTAAAACAAAAGCATCAAATGGTGTCCGTCAAATGCCAAAAAAAGTGTTAATGCAAGCAGGCTTAGCATTTGGCTCATCAATGGAATACTCACGCCCGTTTGGGGGTCTATCACGTTGGCCATGGTAAAGCCCATGACAAAGGAGATTTGCTGGCCGGCAAGTTCTAGCATTGCAAAAATCAAATAGATCAAAAGTCCCGCCATAAACCCAAGCATCAGCTCCATCAGCACGGCAAACACAAGTTGTGTAAGGGTGAGTTCAAAAGGAGCAAGAACGGCATAAGGAAAAAGGAAAATGGTTAAAAATAGCACCATGGCCGTCTTGATTTCAGTAGGAATGCGCATGTGGTTAAAAAAAGGGAAAAACGCAACCAAACCGCTCAAGCGTACAAAAAGCAGGAAAAATCGGATGACATTTTCCTCCCCCATGTACTGGACAAATTCCATGTTATTGCTTTACAAGTGTTAGATTTTCCAAGGCGTAAGCATGGTTGCACCGCTGTGCCAAAGCGGCATCGTGGGTCACCAACATCAACGCGGCGTCGTGCGTTTGGATGTATTCAAATAGCACGTCCATGACTTCACGAGCAGTCGCTTTGTCAAGGTTTCCCGTAGGCTCATCGGCAAAAATAACCCGAGGTTTTTTTGAAAGCACCCGCGCGATAGAAACGCGTTGTTGTTGCCCGCCTGAGAGTTCGCCGATTTTTTGGCCCAACACATGGGAAATCCCCAAGCGTTCTAGCAACGCTTCATCTAAGGGCGTTTGAGCCAACAAAGCGGAGAGTTCGATGTTTTCTTTGGCGGTAAAACCCTTAAAAAGGTAGTGGGATTGAAAGATAATACCAAGTTTTTCGCGCCTTACATGTAACGCATTTCGTGAAAGAGAACCATACAATGGCGCACCCTCAAAAAATACTTCACCGCTATTGGGTGGTAAAAGCGTGGAGCAAATGTGCATAAGGGTAGATTTTCCGCATCCGCTTACCCCAACAATCGCCATGCTTTGGGTTGGGTCAAGGGTAAAAGAAAGGTTGCTAAAAAGAGGATAATCAAAGGCATGAGAGAGACCCGTGGCTTCTAAAAGTGCCATACCGCTCCTTCACAAAAAAAGGTGCGAGAGGGAATCTCGCACCCTAAGGGGTTAGCCAATCTGCGCAGCTACTTCAGCGGCAAAGTCTTCTTGTTTTTTCTCAAGACCTTCACCAAGTTCAAACCGTACGTATTCTACCAATTGGATTGTTCCACCAAGTTCGGCTGCTTTTTCAGCGACCACTTGGGCGATGGTTTTTTTATCGTCCATCACGTAAAATTGGTTTAACAAGGTAAATTGTTGGTCAAGCTGGGTGTTGTCTGCAATAAAGCGCTCAAGTTGCCCAGGAATGATTTTGTCCCAAATCTTCTCAGGCTTGTTTTGCGCGCGAAGTTCCGCTTTAATGCTCTCTTCTGCTTGAGCCATGATGGCATCGCTCAGTTGCAAGCGGCTTCCGTATTGGGGCACTTTTTTGAGTGGCTTACCAAGACGAACGTACTCTTCGTTTGTTTTTTCGATGTCTGCAATCAGTGCTACCGTTTCTTTTTCCACGAACTCAAGGTCAAGGGCGTCGTGGCTTAGGTAAAGCGGTTTCATGGCCGCTGCATGCATACACAAACTGCGGATAAACTCCGTCGCTGCTTGGGCTGTTTTTTCACTATCGCACGCGGCTGCAATAATAACGCCTACTTTACCATTGGAGTGCAAGTAGCCGTTTACTACGCCGTTTTCGCCGGCTTTAACCGTTGCAAAACGTCGCACAACCAAGTTTTCACCGATGGTGGCGATTTGTGTGTTGAAGTATTCTTTAAAGTTCACACCGCTAATGGTGGACTCCATCAACTCTTCTACACTTGAAAAACCGCTTGCTTGAATGTGTGAAGTGGTTTTTTGTGTCAGGGCTTGGAAATTTTCATTCTTCGCCACAAAGTCGGTTTCGGAGTTGATTTCACTAAGGGTTGCCACTTTGCAATCCCCAGAAACTTCCACGCTCACCAACCCTTCACTCGCCAAACGGTCTGCTTTTTTAGCTGCTTTTCCAAGGCCTTTTTCACGGAGCAAATCTACTGCTTTGTCCATGTCTCCTTCGGTTTCAGCTAATGCATTTTTACAATCCATCATCCCCGCGCCCGTCATCTCGCGCAGTTCTTTTACCATTGCTGCAGAAATTGCCATTACGCGTCTCCTTTGGTCTCTTCTTCTTCACTAAAAAGTTCTTCGTCTGAAGTTGCTTCGTCAATAATCTCTTTTTTCTCATCATCACTCACAACCGCGTCATCTTCACTGACCGCGTCTTGTGCACGAATCTCTTTACCTTCGATAATCGCTTCACACATTTCTTTACAAAACAGTTGAATAGAACGAATCGCATCATCGTTGCCAGGAATTGGGAAATCTACTACGTCAGGGTCGCAGTTGGTGTCAAGGGGTGCAACCACAGGAAGGTGCAAACGGTTGGCTTCTTGAACAGCGATTTTTTCTTTGACGGTGTCGATGACAAAAATCATGTCAGGCACTGTTTTCATGTTGCGCAAACCACCAAGGTAGTTAAGCAGTTGTTCTTTTTTACGGCGAAGCATCAACGCTTCTTTTTTGGTCAATAGGTTAATAGAACCGTCTTCTTCCATCGCTTCGATAACATCAAGTTTGCGAATAGATTGTTTGATGGTTTGGAAGTTGGTGAGCATCCCACCCAACCAGCGGTGATTTACATAAGGCATACCGCATTTTTCAGCGTATTCTTTAATGGCTTGACTGGCTTGTTTTTTGGTGCCAACAAACAAAATGCTCTTGCCCTCAGCTGCTGCGTCACGCACAACAGTGTAGGTGTAGCGAAAGTATCGCAACGTTTTTTGAAGGTCGATGATGTAGATGTTTTTGCGTTCACCGAAGATGAACTTTTTCATTTTTGGATTCCAGCGTCGTGTCTGGTGTCCGAAGTGTACCCCGCATTCTAGCAGGTCTTTCATGGTTACCATGATGTCTCCTTAGTGGGCTTTGCCCGAATTTTGGTTTATCCGCCACACCCCTTAACAACCGTAGTTGCAACCGTACAAGGATTGGTGTGTGTGAGATTGAGCCGTGATTTTACAGAAAATTAGTTTAAGGTTTACTTTTACCAAGAAAAGGTGCGGACAAATAAGGCTTTTTGGTAGATGATTGGGGTTATCCTATTAGCATGAAAAAAGAATCTTACCCATCACTACTTAGTTGCGCGGCATTTTGGCTTTGCACAAGCCACTCTAAAACCTTTGTTACTTCCTTACAGGCGCTAGGCGAAAGTTCACAAGGAGCCACTGTGGTGTCGCAGAGCATCGAAGCCAAATCTGGGTTTTGAAACAAGGCCGCATCGTACTTGAGTGCTTTTTCTACAATGCCTTGTTCAAGCTTGTCACGCAGGGCACTTGAGGCACCCATGGCGTAAGTTTGATGGGCAGATTTTTTATTTCCCACTTTCACTCCTTTGCAGTATGATGCCCGCTTGACGCCCCGTTTGCCCTTCCCGTCGGTAGGAAAAATAACGCCCATCGCAACACGTGCAAGGAGCGTCTGATTCCACGTGCACCACGCCCAAGCGCGCCAACTGGTCTTGCACAAGGGCTTGCAGGTTTAAGTAGCGTCCATCGAGGTAAGTTGAAAACTCTTTTTGGGCCGTCACTAACGCTTCGCCACCAATCTCATAACAACACCCGCCGATGCTTGGTCCAAGGCTTACATGTAAAGAAGATGGTTCCACGCCAAAAGTGCTTTGCAACAGGCCAATAGCATGGGGCACGATACCACCAAAAGCACCCGCACGGCCTACATGTAAGGCGCCAATCACTTCCGTTTTGGGATCATACAACACCACCGGAATACAATCTGCCACCAACACCATCAAGGCCACATCTTTTTCCTTGGTGATAAGCCCATCGCACGCAGGGTATGTCTGTGTGCATTGCCCCTCAACCACGCGCACTTGCGTACCGTGGACTTGTTCCATACTTGCCACGTGAGGCAAGGAGAGTGCCTTACATGTAAGGCGCCTGTTTTCCTTTACATGTAAGGGATTATCCTTTACATGTAACGCAAGGTTATTGGTGGCATATGGCGAAACGCTAACCCCGCCGTATCGGTTTGTAAAATGGACTAATACAGACGCATCCAATGTTCCACCTCTTCCCATCCTTGTTGCTTGGAGCGGTTAAGCATGTGGTGCAATGAACGCACTAACATGTCGCTTTCCACGTTCACCCGTCTTTTGGCTTGGTACGAAGCAAGCAAGGTATCTTTGAGTGTCAAGGGGATGAGTGTGAGCCCGATGCTGTTTTCATGCACCGCATTAATGGTCAAACTCACCCCATCAATCGCCACACTGCCTTTGGGAATCATATAGACCATCATCTCAGCAGACATCCCGATTTCCATCTCTAGGGCGTTTCCCAGCATGGAAGTGCGCACCACTTCGCCAATCCCATCCACATGCCCTTGCACAAAATGCCCATCTAGCCGGTCGCCTACTTGCATCGCAGGTTCGATGTGCACCTGTCCTTTAAAATTCTCATGGGCCACATGGGCACGCGTTTCGGGTGAGAGTTCCACGGTAAAGGTTCCTTGCCCTAGGCGCATAGCCGTTAAACACGCGCCATTGACTGCGATACTGTCGCCGATGTTTGGTTGATATTTTGCCTTAAGCGTTAGGGTTTCTCCAGAAAATGAGACAACACTTGCCACTTCTCGAATCAGGCCTGTAAACATGGTTTTCCCCTTTTACAAAAGGCTCATTATACCAAAGATGTGGTATAATCCGCGTCCAAACGCAAAGCACGGGTGCTTTCAAAACACAGACACTGGGCGCTTCATTTAGATTTTTTGAATCCCCTGCGCGAGAGACTTTATCCACAATGGGTGATGCAAAAAGTCTATACCTGTTTTTACATCTTCGCAATGCTAACACAGCAACATCTTTTTAGGAACTACCATGAAATACGAAATTATCGTCGTAGGCGGCGGACACGCGGGCATCGAAGCAGCACTTGCTAGTGCGCGCATGGGGAAAAAAACACTGCTTATTACTATTTTGGCCGAACAAATCGGAGCCGCAAGCTGCAATCCTGCCATCGGAGGCCTCGCCAAAGGACACTTGGTCAAAGAACTTGATGCCCTTGGCGGCCAAATGGGCTTGACCACCGACGCAACCGGAATTCAGTTTCGCGTTCTCAATGAATCCAAAGGGCCTGCCGTGCGCGGTTCTCGGGCACAAATCGACATGGACCGCTACCGCGTCGCCATGCGCACACTTGTCCTTAACACCGAAAACCTCGACGTCGCCCAAGAAATCGCCGAGTCCCTCACCAGCAAAGACGGGTGCGTCACAGGGGTGATTACTCACCTTAAAAACCACTACCACGCGCCAAAAGTCATCCTCACCACAGGAACCTTTTTGCGTGGACTCATCCACGTGGGCGAATTTCGCCAAGAAGCTGGGCGCGTGGGCGAATTTGCCGCATACCACCTCTCGGAATCGCTCAAAAGCCTTGGGCTGGAACTTGGCCGTCTTAAAACAGGAACGTGTCCTAGGATTGATGCCAAAAGCATTGATTTTTCGATGATGGAAATCCAGCCTGGCGACACCCCTCCTGCTCCGTTTAGTTTTCGCACCAACAAAGCTACCTTTTCCCCCGTCCAGTTGCCTTGCTACATCACCTACACCAACGAACGCACCCACAGCATCATCGAGGGAAATTTTCACCGCGCGCCCCTTTTCACAGGACAAATCGAAGGAACAGGCCCGCGTTATTGCCCTAGCATTGAAGATAAAATCAACCGCTTTCGCGACAAAGAACGCCACCATCTTTTCATCGAACCTCAAACCCTAGAAGCGACCGAATACTACATCAATGGTCTCACCACTTCTTTGCCACCAGACACACAGCTAGAAATGGTGCGCAGTATTAGAGGGATGGAAAACGCCAAGATTGTACGCTACGGATATGCTATCGAATACGATTACATCAACCCCACGCAACTCTTTCACACCCTAGAGACCAAAAAGGTACGCGGCCTTTACTGTGCAGGCCAAATTAATGGCACCACAGGCTACGAAGAAGCGGCGGCGCAAGGATTGATGGCGGGCATTAATGCGGTGTTGAGTCTGGATGAAAAAGAGCCATTAATCTTGCGTCGTGACGAAGCGTACATCGGGGTTATGATCGATGATTTAGTCACCAAAGGCACCAAAGAGCCTTACCGCATGTTCACTTCACGTGCCGAATACCGCTTATTGCTCCGCGAAGACAACGCTACTTTGCGCCTTGGGGACTACGGATATAAACTGGGCCTCATAGACGAAGAAAGTCACAAAAAAACACTCAAACTCAAAGAACAAACCACGCTTGGATTGGCGCTACTTCATGAGCGCTTCATCTCTCCTTCCAAGGAAAATACCGCGCTTTTGGCCTCCATGGAGGAAGAAAGCGCCAAAGACCACATGTGCTTGCAAAAGATTGTCGCGCGCAAAACCTTTAGCGTAGAAAAACTCCCGTTGCTACTTCTTGAAGCGCAAGGCTTTTCACTTGAAGCGTGCGAGCAGATTGTCGTCGAAGCCAAATACGAAAATTACATCCAAAAACAGCAAGAACAGATTGATAAAATGAGCACGCTCATGGAGGTTAAAATACCAGAAAATATGGATTTTAACGTCATTGGCGGGTTAAGCAATGAAATCAAAGAAAAGCTTTTTTCCCTAAGGCCCCCCACACTTTTTGCCGCAAGCCAAATTGGGGGAATGACGCCAGCAGCCCTTGATATTTTACATATTTATATCAAAATGGGTTCTAAAAATTAATAAATATCATTAAATAATTTTAATCAATAACCATTTTTTAGCACATTTTTTTGCTATACTTTTGCGATAAGATGGGTAACGGGAAGGGATAGTAGCAACAGTTTCATGACATTTCAAGAAAAAATGACGCAAGTCAATGAAAGTTTAATGATCCGTTGGCTAAAATCTCCCCTAAATCTTAAACACTTACGAAAGGAAGACAATGGCTGTTGAGCAAAGTAGACGAGACTTTCTTGGCATGGCGTTTGGCGGAGTTGCTGCGGTTGGCGGCGTCTTTGCCTTGGGTGCCATGAAGGCCACTTGGGATCCCCTCCCGAGTGTTATTTCTGCGGGTTTTACAACCGTAGACCTCTCGCCCATGGAAGTAGGAGAACTCCGAACACTTGAATGGCGAAAGAAACCCATTTTCATCTTAAAAAAAGATGGAAAAATGGAAAAAAATGCAGGCCGCGATGTGGTTGTCGGCGACGCACACTACACCGTAGTAATCGGCTTGTGTACACACCTTGGCTGTATTCCTAGTTGGAGGCCACGTACACAAGATTTCCTCTGTGCTTGCCATGGCGGTGTGTTTGATGCTAGTGGCGTTAATACTTTTGGCCCACCCCCTCGACCTCTGGATATCCCTCCATTTAAAATAGACGGTACAAAGCTCGTACTCGGCGAAGAAGGCCCAGAATACGCGAAGCTTACCGGCAGCGCATCTTAAGGAGAATAACCGATGGCACAGTTTGAAAAAGCAAACGGTATTGTGGACTGGCTTGACCAACGATTGGCAGTTAGAACACTGGGCAGAGTGTTGATGACAGAGTATTGGATTCCAAAAAATATTAACTTCCTATGGGCAATGGGGGTTGTGTTAATTACCCTCTTTTTACTTTTGGTTGTCTCGGGTATTTTTCTTTTAATGTACTACAAACCTGACGTGCATCAAGCCTTTGATAGCGTCAACTACACCATCATGCACGAAGTGGCGTACGGTTGGTTGTGGCGGCACATTCACGGGGTAGCAGCTTCTGCCACCTTTTTGGTAATCTATATTCACATGCTTACGGCCATTTATTATGGTGCGTACAAAAAAGGGCGCGAAGTCATTTGGATTAGTGGGATGATGCTTTTTGGCATGTTTTCCGCAGCAGCCTTTAGTGGCTACATGCTTCCTTGGGGCCAAATGAGCTACTGGGCCGCACAGGTTATTACCAACCTTTTTGGTGGTGTACCAGTGATTGGAGAAGCGTTGGTTGTATGGATTCGGGGCGACTTTGCTGTGGCAGACGCGACGCTTACGCGCTTTTTCATGCTCCATGTTCTCTTGCTTCCTTTGGTCATCATGCTTGTAATTGTGATCCACTTTTACTCCTTGCGTCTTCCGCACGTAAGCAACCAAGCGGGTGAGGAATTAGACTTTGACGTGGAAGCGGAAAAATACAAGGCAGGCAAGAAAAAAGAGTCTAAAGTGGTTCCTTTTTGGCCCATGTTTCTTTCTAAAGACTTTTATATTGTCTCTGTCTTCATGATTTTCTTCTTCTATTTGGTGAGTTTTCACTTTAACTTTGCCATGGACCCCATCAACTTTGAACCTGCCAACGCCATGAAAACCCCTGCACATATTTATCCTGAGTGGTACTTTTTGTGGAGTTACGAAATCCTACGTGGTTTCTTCTTTGATGTTGGACCCATTTCGGCCGCAGACATTGGCTTGATGGCGTTTGGTTTTGCCAACGTGGCCTTTTTCTTGCTTCCACTGTTAGACAAAAGTCCTGTGGTTGCTCCCGCAAGCGAACGTGGTAAATTTAACATTTGGTTTTGGGTGCTCATCGCAGACATGATTGTTCTTACTGTGTATGGAAAACTTCCCGCAACGGGTGCTAACGCATGGGTTGGCTTTTTTGCTTCCATCGTGTTTATCGGTCTTTTTGTGGCCCTTCCGATTATCACCAAAAATGAAACAAGACGAGGTGCCTAATGAAAGAATTAAAAATTTTAGCCGTGGTGGTGTTTTTAACAGCTGTGGTCTACATTGGCGTTGAACCTTACGCCCACACCAAACTCCACCCTGCTGTCACACCTGCTGATTTTCAATTTCAAGATTTGGAAGCTTCTACTAAAGTAGGTGACGCGGCGCGAGGTGCCGAAACCTTCATGATGGCAGGATGTGTTGGTTGTCATGGTTTAGAATCCCAAGGGATGCCCTTTAGCATGGATAACCAAATGGCTTCTGAGTCCTTTGGTGTTGTACCTCCAGATTTAAGCAGTGCTGGGTATTTGTACGATGAGGCCTTCCTTGCAGCCTTAATCAAAAACCCTGCTAAAGCACTCATGGTGGAGCATAAATTCAGCGACACTAACCCACATCCTATGACAAGCTTTTATGGCCTAGGCGGCGACCTTGACCAAGAAGTTGCAGACATTGTGGCATACCTAAAGTCTATCGCACCAACATCTATGACAAATGCGGAAGTCTTTGATGATGCATGTTTACGCTGCCATGGTATCAAATACGATGGTGGAAAAAAGATGACAACAGAAGCGGATGCGATTTTAGCCTACATGGGCACTATCCCACCAGATCTTTCCACCATGATTCGTGCACGTGGACACGGATTCCTTGAAACCTTCATCAATAACCCACAAAAACACCTTGAGGGAACCTCTATGCCGCGCGTTGGTCTTAAACAAGAGACCCAACTGCAAGTTGTGGACTACATGGAGAGTATTGGGGATGGGAAAAAGGCGGAGCGCGAGCGCGTCGGGCTTTATATTATGGGATATTTTGTAATCTTGAGTATCTTTGCGTATCTTTGGAAAGCAAAGGTGTGGAGAGAAGTCTAAGGACTTCTCTTACATGTAAACCTCTTTTACGGGGTTTACATGTAACACTGCATCTTGCATGGTTTAAAAGGGTTTATTCTTCGTAGGCACCCATGGAGAGAATACGCGCATAACGCGCCTGTAGGCGGGTTTCTTTGTCTTGGGCATTGAGTTCTTCAAGGGAAGCAATCACATACTCACCGAGCGCTTTTACCGCAGCATCTTTATTGCGATGGGCACCAATAATAGGCTCTTCAATCACCGCATCAATCAAATTATACTGCTTCAAATCTTCTGAGGTAATTTTCATAGCCTTGGTAGCACTTTCTTGTTTTGCAGGGTCGTTCCATAAAATAGCCGCACACCCTTCAGGGGAAATGACAGAAAAAACAGAATAACGCATCATGGCAAAACGATCCGCCACGCCTATCGCCAAAGCACCGCCGCTACCACCTTCGCCGATAACAACAGCGATACTCTTTACATCCAAATCACTTAGTTCGTACAAGTTGCGGGCAATCGCTTCGCTTTGTCCTCGCTCTTCTGCACCAATCCCAGGATACGCACCAGGGGTGTCAATGAGAAAAAGTACGGGAATGTCAAACTTTTCAGCCATTTTTGCAACGCGCAAGGCTTTGCGGTAGCCTTCGGGATTGGGCATCCCAAAATTACGCTTGAGTTTATTTTTCGTGCCGCGCCCTTTTTGCTCACCGATAACAATAATTTTTTGCTCTGAAAGATAGCCCATGTAGCACACAATCGCACCATCGTCTCGAAACGCACGGTCGCCGTGAATCTCATAAGCATCTTTCAAAAGAGCGCGAATATAATCAAGGGCATAGGGACGATCAGGGTGACGGGCGAGTTGTAGTTTTTGGTAATCGCTAAGATTTTTGTAAGTTTTGGCAACCTCTTTTTCGAGGTTCTTTTGAAGAATTTCAACAGCATGAGTATCGCCTTTAATGCGAGCACTGGCGATTTCGTCGTCTATTTGCTGAATGCTGCGCTCAAATTCCAAATATATTGCCATACCTTCTCCTTAGACCCGCTTGAAAATCACTGAGCCGTTGGTTCCGCCAAATCCAAAAGAGTTACTCATGACAACATCCAGTTTCATACTACGCGCTTCGTTGGGAATATAATCAAGGTCACACTCAGGATCTGGTGTTGTATAGTTGATTGTCGGTGGAAGGATGCTATCACGCATCGCCATCAAGGAAATGACCGCCTCAAGGGCTCCTGCCGCGCCCAAACAGTGACCAATCTGCCCTTTAGTAGAACTCATCAACGGCACAGAAGTCCCGAAAAGAGCCTTCACAGCAGCGGTTTCGTTTTTATCATTAACGGGTGTGGAAGTACCGTGTGCGTTAATATAATCTACTTTTTCCACTTTCGCCATGCCAAGCGCTGCGCGCATCGCACGGAAAGGACCATCAAGGGTCGGGGAAGTGATGTGATGTGCATCGCCGCTCTCGCCAAAACCAACCAATTCACCGTAAATATGCGCTCCACGCGCTTTAGCGTCTTCGTACACTTCAAGCACTAACGCCGCAGCTCCTTCACCCATGACAAACCCATCGCGGTCTTTGTCAAAAGGACGAGATGCGCTCAATGGGTCATCGTTGCGTGTTGAGAGGGCTTTCATGGCGGCAAACCCACCCACACCCACACCACAAATAGTAGCTTCAGCACCCACCACAAGCATCTTATCCGCAGCACCTACCATGATAGTCTTTGCCGCTTCACTAATAGCGTGCGTACTTGCTGCACATGCAGTAACGGAAGAGAGGTTTGGACCTCTGATGCCATAATCAATCGAAACCATCCCGCCAAGCATGTTAATGAGCGCAGAAGGAATAAAAAAGGGCGAAAGGCGTCTTGGGCCACGGGTGTCTAACACAATGGCGTTTTTTTCAATGGTAGGCAATCCACCAATTCCCGAAGCAGAACTCACCCCAAAACGCTCGGGATCAAAGTCTGCAATCGCCGCATCACCCATGGCTTCTTTGGCCGCTTTTAATCCTAACTGAATGAAGCGGTCGGCTTTTTTTACCTCTTTTGCATCCATGACGGTTGTGGGATCGAAATCAATAATCTCTCCTGCAATCTTAACAGTGTGATCGGATGTATCAAACGATGTAATGCTTTTAATGCCACATTTACCTTCAACGATAGCCTTAAAAGAACTCTCCTTATCCAATCCAAGGGAATTTATCATACCAATTCCAGTAACAACAACGCGTCTCAATGAAAGCTCCTTAAACGAGGGGTTAGGGGGAATGCCCGCAAAGCGGGCCAAATATAGACTATTTGTTGTCTTCGATGTATTTTAGCGCATCACCGACAGTGATAATTTTTTCAGCATCTGCATCAGGAATTTCAATATCAAACTTTTCTTCCAAAGCCATTACTAACTCAACAACATCCAGTGAATCTGCACCCAAGTCTTCAACAAACTTAGATTCCGCCTTCACTTCATCCGGGTTAACATTTAATTGCTCAACAACTACTTCTTTGACTTCGTCAAGTAGTGCCATAGGGGACTCCTTAAAAAATTTTGCCTAATTCTATCAAAAAAACCTTAAAAGCCGTGCATTTTCCTTACATGTACATGCCGCCATTGACCTTAAGTACTTCGCCTGTCACATAGGACGCATGGTCGCTGAGCAAAAAGGCGACCGCTTGTGCGATATCGCTAGGCTCCCCAAAACGTTTCAAGGGGATTTTCGCCGTATAGGTCTCTTTAATCTCTTGAGGTAACTTGTCAGTCATTTCCGTGGCAATAAACCCGGGCGTGACCGTGTTGTAACGAATGTTGCGCGCCGCGCCCTCTTGGGCAAAGCTTTTGGTCATGGCGATCATTCCCCCTTTAGAAGCGGCGTAATTTACCTGCCCCGCATTGCCTGTTTCGCCCACGATAGAGGCGATATTCACCACCGCGCCAAAGCGTTTTTTGCTCATGACTTTTAACGCTTCACGGCACCCAACAAAGGCAGACGTTAAGTTGGCATCTACCACTGAAGTGAACTCTTCTGTTTTCATGCGCATAGCAAGCTTGTCATTAGTAATGCCCGCGTTATTGACCAAATAGGCCAATTCCCCGTCGGCCTCAACGATGGTTTTAACAGCTTCCACATACGCTTCTTCGTTGGTCACATCAAACCCGATGACCGCAGCTCTTCCGCCTTCTGCTTCGATGTGCGCTTTAAGCGCGTCCGCGACTTCGGGCTTAGAACGGTAGTTAATCCACACTTTAAGCCCTTGGGCGGCTAATTCTTTCGCGATTGCCTCGCCGATACCTTTGCTTGCGCCAGTAATGAGTACATTGGTTCCAGTAAAACGCATATTTTTCCTTTTAAATTAAATCAGTGCCTCGTCCATCTCTTTGGGGATGGGAAGGTTCATCAGTGTTAAAATTGTGGGAGCAATGTTGCTTAATCCCCCCGTTCTTACTTCATCCACGCCTTGGGCCATCACAAAACAATGCACATCAAACAAGGTGTGGTTTGTCAGGCGCTCGCCCGACGCATCCTGCATGGCTTCGCAATTGCCATGATCGCTTGTCAAGACAAGATTATAGGCTTTTTCTTTGGCTTTACCCACAATCTTTTCCAGTTGTGCATCCACCGCTTCGACCGCCTTGATGGCTGCTTGAAAATTCCCCGTGTGGCCTACCATGTCGCCATTGGCAAAATTTACCACGATAAAATCATACGCCAAGTCCATGGCGTTTAGTACCGCCTGAGTGACCTCAGACGCGCTCATGTGGGGCTGTAAATCGTACGTTGTGACCTTAGGGCTTGGGATAAGCACGCGCGTTTCATTTTCCTCAGGCTCTTCCACGCCCCCGTTTAAAAAGAAGGTGACATGGGCGTATTTTTCTGTCTCAGCAGTGTGAAACTGGGAAAGGCCCGCTTTGGCAATCACTTGGCCAAGGGTGTGTTCAGGCGTAGATGCTTCAAACATCACTGGAAAAGAAAAGGTTCCGTCGTATTGGGTCATCGTAGCGATGCGTAGGGACACAAAAGTGCGTGGGAACTCGTGAAACGCCTCCACACCCATAGCGCGTACAAGTTGGCGCATGCGGTCGTTGCGAAAGTTGATAAAAATCACCCCATCGCCCTCTTTCATGCCTTCGTATCCTTTAAAGGCCGTTGGCTCGATAAATTCATCGCTAATGCCCTCCGCGTACATGCGTTCCATATAATGGCTAGGAGACTCGCTTGTTTGTGGCTGAGCGCCCACCATGGCACGGTACGCCGCTTCAACCCGTTCCCATCGGTTATCCCGATCCATAGCGTAAAAGCGTCCACTGAGTGAGGCGATGGCTTCTTGGTGCGTAGCTTCGAGGGCTTTCACAAAACCCAGTCCCGAACTCGGACTCACGTCGCGGCCATCAGTGATGGGGTGAAGCCAGACTTTTTTTCCTTGGCTTATAGCCAAATCTGCCACGCCCAAGAAGTGTTCGAGGTGCGAATGTACGCCGCCATCGCTTAAAAGTCCTACGACATGTACCGTGTCGCAGTGGTTCAGTAAGTCCACCAATGCGGGGTTTTTTTTAAGGGAACCATCTTCTAGTGCCATGGAGATTTTCACCAAGTTTTGGTACAAAATCCGACCACTGCCGATGGTCATGTGCCCTACTTCGCTGTTTCCCATTTGTCCTTCTGGCAACCCCACTGCTAAGCCACTTGTGCGAATCAGTGCGTGAGGAACTGTTTCAAAAAGCGTGTCGTACGTTGGTTTTGAAGCGGCAGCAAAGGCGTTAAAATCGGTGTTTTCGTTATGGCCAATGCCATCAGTAATCACTAAAATCGTTTTATGAGAGTGGTGCATTCATCCGTCTTTCGTGTTTTAAGGTTTTAAGCAAGAGTATACTAAACTGTTGCTTTTAAAAACCAAAATCACCCCCTTCAGGATCCACATGTTTTACTGGCTCTATGACAATTACTCCATTAATTTATTGCAATACATCACGGTGCGCGCGGGGCTCGCCTTCTTTTTGGCCTTTACATGTACGGTCATTATTTTGCCGCAATTTATTCGTTGGGCCAAGCGCCGCAAAGCCAACCAACCCATCTACGATTTAGCACCAAAAACCCATCAGAAAAAATCCAATACCCCGACCATGGGCGGACTCTTTTTTCTTTTAACTGCCACCTTTGCTATCTTTTTATGCGCGCGCCTTGACAATGGGTTTGTATTGGCCTCCCTCGTGTGCATCTTGGGTTTTGGTGCCATTGGCATCAAAGACGACAGTGCAAAAATCATCGGCAACAGTAACCAAAGTGGTCTTTCCCCTAAAACCAAACTGGCCTTGCAAAGCTTCGTCGCACTGATTGTCGCAGCACTTACCTTGTATGGCACGGGCATTCCTACTGATTTTTACCTGCCTTTTTATAAATTTCCTTTATTTGATTTGGGATGGATGAGCTTGTTGTTTTGGATGCTTGTCATGGTCTCTTCCTCTAACGCTGTCAACCTCACCGACGGGCTTGATGGCCTCGCAACCGTGCCTTCTATCTTTTCCATGCTCACCCTTGGCGTGTTTATTTACCTCAGCGGTCACGCGGTCTTGGGCGGGTACTTGCTCTTGCCAAAGGTCGTGGGTTCGGGCGAAGTGGTCATCGTAGCCACCGCACTCATTGGGTCGCTCATGGGCTTTTTGTGGTACAACTGCTACCCTGCGGAAGTGTTTATGGGCGACACGGGAAGCCTTAGTATTGGGGCGATTATTGGCTACATGGCCATTATTTCTAAAAACGAATTACTGTTGTTGCTCATCGGATTTGTGTTTGTCCTTGAAACCGTCTCGGTCATCTTGCAAGTGGGGAGCTTCAAAGCGCGCAAAAAACGCATCTTTCTCATGGCGCCTATTCACCACCATTTTGAGATGAAAGGCTGGGCGGAAAATAAAATCATCGTGCGCTTTTGGATTATCGCGCTGCTTTCCAACCTCATCGCCCTTACGGCCCTTAAACTGCGATGAAACGCTCGCTTTTTGGTTATGGCAAGACCACGCAAGCGTTGGCCAAAAGCGGTGGTTGGGATATTTACGATGATAGCTTTACATGTAAAGAAACAGACGCTTACGGCAATGCCTTGCTCCCTCCTTCTGCCTTTGACCCCTTGCAAAGTGCTCTTGAAATCCCAAGCCCCGGTTTTCCCCCAGCCCACACACTGGTTCAAAACGCCTTACATGTAACGAGTGAATACGACTATTTTGCCCCTACCATGCCCTTGTCTGTGTGGATTAGTGGCACCAATGGCAAAACCACCACCACGCAGATGATTGGCCATTTACTCAACAACAAAGGCGCAGTGACGGGCGGAAACATCGGTACACCTTTAGCCCAACTCCCTGCTGATGCGCCTCTTTGGGTTTTAGAAACTAGCTCCTTTACCCTGCACTACACCGTTCAAGCACGCCCTGAGGTGTACGTGTTGCTTCCTATTAAACCTGACCACCTCAGTTGGCATGGAAGCATGGAAGCGTACGAAGCGGCCAAACTCAAACCTCTTGCCACGATGTGCGAAGGTTCTGTTGCTATCTTGCCCTCATGCTATGCCGCGACGCCCACCAACGCCCACATCATTTCTTACGAAACCTCCTTGGACCTCATGGAGTTTTTAGGGCTCGAAGCCTTGTCCATTCAAGAGCCTTTTTTGATGGACGCCCTGCTCGCCCTTGTGGTGCAACGGGTACTGTTTGACACCATCACGCCAGACGCTTTTGAGACCTTCGTCCTTGACCCCCACAAACTCCAAGAACTTCATGATGCCAAAGGACGCTTGTGGGTTAACGACACCAAAGGCACCAACCTCGACGCCACCATCGAAGCCCTCAAACGCTACCACGATAAGCCTATTGAGATTATTTTGGGCGGGGATGACAAGGGGGTTGATTTGACGCGGCTTTTTGAAGCCATGAAACCGTTACATGTAAGGATTTATGCCATTGGGTCAAACACAGACAAACTCCTTACTCTAGCACACACCTTTTGCCTTGAAGCACACGCGTGCCACACTCTTGCGCGGGCGGTAGGTGCCATTGATACAGTGCTAGATGCCCGTGGCGTAGGGCTTCTTTCTCCCGCTGCGGCAAGCTTGGACCAGTTTCGTTCTTACATAGAACGAGGGGAGTTGTTCATGGAATATGTCAACGCCCTAAAATAAGCTCATCTTAAAGTTTAGAAGGTATAATTTCACTTCTTCATTTTAGGTGGCTGGATAGCTCAGTCGGTAGAGCAGCAGACTGAAAATCTGCGTGTCGGCGGTTCGATTCCGCCTCCAGCCACCACTTATCAACACTCAACATTCCCACAAGTTTTAAACTACCAATTGATTCAATAAAAAAATTTCAATCCTGACATTGGCTAATAATACAAAAAGCTCAAGATGCGTTTTAGGGCACCTTCAAGCGTGTCGCTATCGCTCCATCCTTCTAATCGCACATCGCCAGCCCGAAATTGACGGTAAAAGTTACTGTCCTTCAAGTAGGCCAAGACGGTGTCGATGTTAGAAGGGAAGATGCGCTCCATTTTTTGCAAGTCTTTTACGTGCTCCATCTGCTCTTTTTCTTCTTTTTCAAGAGCTTTTTTCATTTCATTCTTATCTGATTCTGGGTGCATATACCTCGCTTCTCTTGGCGTCAATAAAATTAAAATTGATTTTTTATATTGAGACTCTTCTTCTTTGGAAAAAAGGTATTGGACACCAGGAATATTGTCCAAAAGAGGAACACCTGATTTTGTTTCGGTGTTTTCCACCTCCGACAACCCACTCAAAACCAGTGTTTCATTAAAGCGCAAAAGCGCAGTAGCATCAACAGAAACAGAACTCGTCTCTGTAAAAGCATTAAAACCCACGTGCTCAGACCTCGTCTCTAAAAATGCGCGTTCCGCATGCACAGCAATCTCAACAAGGTCATCACTGTAAAATTTAGGAGTAACCTCCAGTTGAATCCCAATCGGCACATCCACCATCGAACCATCCGCATTGTTGCTAGAGAGTTGCACATGCAAGACTGCTCCTGAATAGAACTTAGATGATTTATTTTCAATAGCTAAGAGCGATGGCTTAGCCAGAATTTCTGCTTTATTTTTCGCATCGTTGAAAATATTGAGGTTGTACTCTAAATCCAAAAAATTAAAACTTGGAGAAAAAATCCGCTGACTCACGCCATCTTTTCCCGAAACATAGTTGTATGAAAACATCGTACCCGAAAGGGTGGTTTGAAGCCCCTCTAGGATATTGATTCCACGCGATTGAGAGCGCACTTCTTCGGTGCCCAAAATAACCACATCCACAAGCACCATCTTGGGCAACTTCACTCCGTTACCAGAAGCCTTCGCGGGCTCTTGGGTTTGTTGTAAATCGTTTTTTGGAACAGGTTCCGTTTGGGCAGGCTTGTCTAAATCTGGGTTGTATGTTGTTTCCGCAAGCGAACCTTTCTCAATAAACGTATCTTCAAAATCAGCCGTATCACCAAAAATAGAGCCATTTTTATTCGCCACATAGTACGCTTTCCACTCCTGTGTGCGGTGTGATAATGTTACTCCATGCAGTGCATGTGCTACTGTATTGTGCGCTTCCTTTGAAGCCCTTTCTTGGTAAAGACGAAGGTAATATTCAGCCTTCTCTGGCTCGTTTGATGCCGCATAAGCAAACGCAAGCGCACGCAATCCACCAAGGTTTTGAGGCTCCGCTTCATGCGCTTTTTTTGCTGCCCACAGACTCATAATGGGATCGTTAGCATAGTACGATGCTACTGCCAAAGAGCGCAAAAGCAGCGTATGGGAGGGTGCGTACAACAATCCGTAAGAAAAGGAATTTTGCGCCTCTTTATAGCGTTGCTGTTGAAAACTTACGTGGCCTAGCAAATACGCCGCCCAGTAATTAGCCGCATCAAATTTGAGTGCAGTGCGATAGCCGCTTTTTGCCAAATCAAGAAGCTTGGCATCGCCAGAAAAGGATTGCAGGTGGTATGTTATGGCATTTAAAAAATGCAGTGCTCCTGTCGAAGGATGGGCACGCAACCCCTCCTGGAACAGCACTGCTGCTTTTTTTAAATCGTTTTGCTGAAGTGCTAGAATGCCTTGCTTTACATGTAAAGAGACCACATCATCTTGAGGCAACTGTGCCAAAATATCGCGAAATTCACTACTCATTTTTGGCTGAACTTTGGTAATAGAAGAAGAGTGTGTAGCACATCCTCCAAAGAATAAGCCAAAAGCAATGGTAAAAAAGAAAATGTGTCGCATGCACGTTTCTCCTATTTTTTTATAAAATCAATTTCTTGTTCAAGCAAGCGCGTGTTGCAAATTGCCATCTGCGCACGGCCTTTTTGAGTTTGTGTGTCCACGACACCCAACTCCATACACAGACGCTTATCCATATTAAACAAAGCAAAGGCATTGCCTTCACGCTTGTTGTGCCACCACATGTCATCTCCATCATCACACGGGGTTAGGATGATACTGTGTTGGGCATCGTGTTTTGGCACTACGCACCACCCTGATTCAGTATGTACGAGTTTTATGTTGCCCTCAAGCGATTCAATATAGCTAAACTGCTCTGTATCGCCCGCCATGCAAGGCGTTGTTTGTAGCACATCGTCGTCGGCACGTTTCATTTTGTCATGGCTTTCCTTGCTGATACTGAGATGGCCATACCGTCCTTTGAGATCAAAATAACTATCAAATTTTGCTGTCGTGGCAATGCAACTGTTGTTTTTTGCCTCAAGCTCCATTTTGACATCGTGCCAAGTAGGCCGCTCGGTGTCAGAAATTTCGCGAAACATTTGACTATCTGCGCCAATGCACGATGTCCAAACCGCAAAAGCAGTATGGGGATTGGCGTTTTCTGAGTCAAAATGCAAACATTTTTGCGAAAATCGGTTGATGATTTTGTCATAAAACCCATCTTGTGAAATGATTTTCCACTGCTCATGCTCATCATCTTTGTCACACTGGGACAACACTAGTGGCTGCCCTTGGCTTGCGTCTTTGTTGCGTGCTTTGAGGCACAAACCTTTGCTTTTTAGTTGCACATAGCCCTCTTCCAAACTCGCCGTGCTCCAACGCTCCGTGGCAATATTTTTACAATCTTCTTGGCGCACATCTACACCATTATCTGCCACGCCCAAACATAGCTTGCTGTGTGCGATGGCAAGGTAAGTGTTGCTAAATGTCTTGCTGTCATTCATAAAATCCGAAAGTGCTGCTGCGGCAATAATCTCCGCCTCATCTTCATCTTGCTCCTCATACGCTTTTTTGAATTTGCGTGAGCCGTTTTCAAAAGAAAGCAAGATGTCTTTAAACTTCTCCTCCTCGCGCTCCACTGCCTCACGCACTTTTGCTTCTGCGTTGGCTAGATTTTGCGCCATGTGCGCATGCACCCATTGCGCCGCTTTGGGGCTAATTTTATCAATCACAGACTCGACGGCTTGGTCCAATGCCATCACCGGCAACAAGGCAAATGCAGTAGCATCGAACGCAGGATCTTTGAGCTTAATAGCAAAATATTCACGATTTTCCTTACCCAACAACTTAAACTTTAAATCTAACACCAACGGGTCATTGTGGACCACCATGTCTTTTAAATCACCGACGATAATGGCTTGCTCAATCTCAAAAGGGAGATTTTTCAGCGTCGTATTGACGAGTGTATTGAGTTCTTTAAGGACAAACTTTTCGGCCTCTTCCGATGCACTCACTACAGCTTTTGCCGTAATGAGTGTTCCCATAGCAATGTCTTTTTCTGCCTTTAGTGCAAGAATTTCGGGGTTCAAATCAAACGCAGCGGCCACCGCCTTTTGTGCTGCTTCTAGCACGCCTAGAGCAACCTTGTAACTCACCCAAATAGCAGCTGCTTCTGTTTTCCACCATCCCTTGCACGCCCAGTGTGTCCACCGATTGCCACAGTGTTTAGCCATGTGTTCTGCGTGGTCATGGCTTGATTTTAACGAATTCACACGTGATTTGGCTTTGCCAAATGAGGCATTGGCACGGTCTTTGGCTTTGTCGTCTCTTGCCTTGAGTGTCTCAATTTGCTTGTCGATTGACTCCACTTTACGCATAGCGTCATCTAGGACTTTTTTGTCTTTTTCAAATTGCGCTACTGCTGAATCGGTCAGTTCTTGCAGTCCCTTGGTGATTTCATTGCGCATCCACGGCACAAGAGTGGATTTAAACTCGCCAATCACCGAAATATCACCGTTTTTATCGAGTTTACCCGTGGCTAAATCTACACCTTCCATCCGCACGCGCAACGCCGCAAATCCAAACGGCCCAATCTGCTCTTCGATATCAAATTCAAAGTGCGGCGGTGCAAAATCTACATTGACATCTTCGGTGACACCTATAAGCTCCACATGAGATTTGATGAGCATTTTAGGTTTTTCATTGATAGCCACGTCTGCATAATTCTTCCTAAATTTAACAATGTCTAAATCAAAATCTTGAATATCTCCCTTAAACGTGATGCCTTTGGGGCCGCCACTTCCCTTCACTTTGCCCAAGCGTTGACTCATAAAGAAAAACTCGCCATTAAAGGCAAACCCTTCATCCACGAGCCCCAGTTGTGGGTCTGTAGCACCAGGCGTTGCAAAAGCAAACATAGCATCGTTGATTTCAAAAAAAGGAAAGGAGACATGGGAGAGTTGGCCAGGCTGTCCCATCAACTCTTCGGCAATTCCAACAAGTGCTGGCACACTCAGGCTAGACATTTTTCCAGAAAAAGCCACGCCATCAGGCAGTGCATCTTCGAGCAAGATATGCATCTCCGTAGCAATATCAATCACTTCTTTGCCAATGGTATCTTTACCAGCAAAGCCTATCTTGACCTCTCCAACGTCATTTACTCCTACTTTGAGTTTTACATCCGAAAGCTCGAGCATCTTAATACCAAAAGGGTGATGCCACGCACCATCCATCGCCCCCATGACATCTATCCCAATCCCTTTTTCGGTAAATTCCAATTCTAGCATGGTCTCAAAATAGAGCGAGTCTTTTCCCGCTTTGACATCCATTCCCACAGCAACACCCACATCTACGACTTCTTTTGTCCAGCGAAGGAAAAAGGAAGGGTCCATTTTTTTAGAAAAATTCATTGCTTTTTTAGGAAGCAATGCGGGGTCATCATGGCTCTTCATCATAAAACGAAACTCAAAGCCAGGGTCGCCCCCAAAAACGCCAAGAATCTCACCCATCATAATGGCATCTTCATGCACCCCAATTTTTTTCAGCCCATCGCCTACCCTACCCATGCTTTTAGGGTCAAATTCTGCCACCAAGGCAACACCAGGAGAGACCCTTAAGGGCAATTTTGTATCGCCAAAAATAGCCTTGAACATCTCTTTTCCGATGAGTGAAAAATCCTCCGTAGTGCCACTTATTCCTTTATTGCTAAGCAGCAATGCCACATTGGGCAGAGAAAAATCCACCAAAAGTTTTTCTTTAGCAACAGCAGGAAGGATGGTTTTTAAGTGCATGTTTTTTTGATTAAGCGCAAACACCCAACCCCCATCGGGAGTCTGAAACAAGTAGGCGTCTATTTTGTTGGAAAAGAGTTGGGTCTTGGCCTCGATACCATCCATGGTGAGTTTGATTTCATCTAGCTCAAACTCTTTGGCATGAGGGATGAGGTTGCCACCCGTAAAGGAATCTAAAGGAAATTTTCCCTTGATGTCAAAGTAGTTTAACGCCAATCCATCAGAGGCTTTAATGATGTCTGCTTCTAGCTCCACATTGCGGTGCGTATGCACATCGGCTTTTCCGAAAAAATCCACATCTTGTGTGTCTTGCATCAAAGTGAGAACAAACCCGCCTTCATGAATCAGCACATCTTTCACCCCAAAGGGCTCTTTCCACGGCTTATCTAGTGTAACAAGCAGTGTAAATGTCTTTGCTTGGGCATCATCGATGGCTATTGTCGCGCTAAAAGGCTCTTGGAGTTCAGGCACTGCCATTTTGGTGCCGAAGGTAAAAAAGAGTGTGGCATGCTCTTCATCAGGAACCTTGCTAGCTCCACGTGCACTAAAGCGTTTTGCGGCTTCATTTGTTCCAATTCCCATCTTTGCGTCCGAATCAGACGAGGCCCCGCTTCCTTTGGGCAGGGAGAATTTTGGTAGCTTGACGCTTAGTTTCATCTCTTTGACAAGTGACTTTTTTTGCGCTGGAGTAGCGGTACTTTTGTCTGATTTGCCGTGTAAAAAAGCAAACGTCTCTTTTGAAATCACCCCAGAAAGGGGAAGTTTTAGCTCGGTTGAGCCGAAGTTTGTCAAGATCTCTTTGAGTGCGCCAGAACTTTTAACATCGATTGTTGCAAAGATATTTAGCCCACTTTCTATTGTCGCTGTATCGCCACCTAATATCTCCTTGAGAGCAGGAGCAAGCTCGTTGGGGTAGGTATTAAACTGCGTAGCATTAGAGGTGGTATTTAAGACAAAAACAGTATCAATGAGTGCCATGTTCTCAAGGGGTGAGTTGCTCGCTGTGGGGATAAATGTCGAAGCTTTGAGTGATGGTGTAAAAAGCAAGAGAGGCGCACTGGGTGTTTTGAGTTCGCGCGCAAACTTCATCTCTAGCGCATTAAAGACAAAATCTGCCTCTAGCCATACGCCATCGTACTCCAGGAGGTCTAGCTTTAGAGGGCCCAAAACTGGGACTTCTTTGGCAATATAAGGGTCAATGTCACCTAGCGTGATGCCATTACTGGTGAGTTTGAACTGTTCTGGTGTCTCTAGCGTGGTTTCTATGTTTAAGGTGGCTTTGCCAAACACGCCCTCAATACTCACTGCTTTGTCTTTCTCTTTGACTATTAACTTGGTGAATTTTGCTTGTTTTAGCACAGGAATTTGTGCAGCTTCTTTCATGAAAAGGTCTAAGCCCAAAGGACTGGTGGTGAGCTCAAACGCTTTGTTCTCTTTGGTGCGGGTCACAATCTCTACGTGGATGTTTTTGTATGTTCCATCGATGGTGTCTTTACCATTTTCATGAATAAGTTTCTCAAAGACCACGTCGCGCACCAGGGGAATGTTCCGCGCATCGGCGATAAAATCTTCAAGCTTAAGCGCCTTACTAGTAATCTCAAAAGCTTTGTCGTGGCCTGTTTTCGTGAGGATATGCACATCTTGGTTATTAAGTCGCCCAAGGATTGCGTTGGTGTCCTTGTCGTGAATCAGTTTTTCAAAGGCGATGTTTCTCAAAAAGGGGATGTTTTTCGCTTCGTCGATAAACTGTTCTAGCCGAACATTTTTCCCTGCGATGGAAAATGCATCGGGCTTAGCTTTATCCTTAGTGATGGTTAGCATCACCCCTTGAGCGCGCCCTTCTATGACGACAGCAGTGTTGGTTTCTTGGATACTTTGAATCTGAAAGTGACTCAGAAGTTGTATGTTTTTAGCCCTTGGCACATAATCAAAAAGATTTTGTGACTCTTGCGCTACAAGCCCCCAAGGCAGGAGAAGTGCCACCCAAACACCCACTATATATTTCACCACAATTTGCATGCCTCACTCCTTTACATGTAAAGCAAAGGTTAGCCCCGCCAACCAAGGCACAGTGCGTGATTGCCCAAAAAAGGATTTAGTATAACACGTTCTTTAAAAAGGTTGGTCTCATTTTAAGTTTGGATGGAAAATTTTTTACGTTTTAAACACATGTGGGTATTTTTTATCCCTTATGGCAGCGTACACAAATG
>JACUTV010000025.1 GCA_014859645.1 Campylobacterales bacterium | reverse complement strand
TTCTTATTTCATTCACCGACGCATTCGTCACGAACTGTTAAAACTAAGCCACGGCCTTCATGCCATCGCCAATAAAGACTACAAGGCACACATTAACGCAGGGTTTGCCAAAGAGTTTAAAGAAGTTTCCGAACAAGTACACCTTTTGGCCAGCAAACTTTCTAAGCGGGACAAGCAAAAACGCAAACACACGGCCAAACTTCGCCTTTTAAGCAAACAGCGCAGTGACATCATCGCCGCGGTGGGGCATGAGTTTAAAAATCCCATTGCTTCTATCATGGGATACGCCCAAACCCTTTTAGAAGATACAAGCATGAACCCTGAGATTAGAGAGCGTTTTTTGGGAAAAATTGTCTCCAACGGCCAAAAGATTAATGGCATGATCAACCGCCTTTCTTTAGCCACCAAACTGGAAAATGGGGATCTCTCTCCCACCTTTACCTCCTTTGATTTAGGCAAACTCACGGGCGAAGTGGTGGCTTCTTTTAGTAGCCGCTACCCAAATCGCACCTTTGTAACACACCTTACTACCGCCCATGTGAACGGCGATATTACGATGATTGAAATGGTACTTAACAACCTGCTAGACAACGCCCTCAAATACTCAGAAAACAAAATCTACGTCGAAGTGGTAGGCAAAATATGCAAGATACGCGACGAGGGTGAGGGTATTCCTCCTGAAGAAATCCCTAACATCACCAAAAAGTTTTATCGCACTAACCGTTACTCGTGGGACAATTCCATGGGTTTAGGACTTGCCCTTGTAAGCTACGTCTTAAAACTACATGAGAGTGAATTGGTGATTGAAAGTGTCATGGGCGAGGGCTCAACCTTTTCTTTTACCCTTCCCTAAACCCCCAAACATGTTATAATCCCCTCCAAAAAGGAGCACCATGTACGGAATGGGCGAACCCCGCATCAAGATTGTCGCCATGCCAAAAGACACCAACCCTTCGGGCAATATTTTTGGCGGATGGATCATGTCGCAAATCGACATCGCAGGGTCTTTAGCCACGAGAGAACTTGGGGCGAAGCAGGTTGTTACGGTTGCGGTAAATTCCATGACCTTTAAAGAACCTGTACATGTAGGGGACGTGTTGTGTTGTTACGCCAAAGTAACAAAAGCCGGCACTACGTCCATCCAAACCCAAGTCGAAGTAGTAGCGGAGCGGGCTAATGAAACCGGGCAAACCTGTGTACATGTAACCAGTGCGGTGATTACGTATGTAAATGTGGACAAAGAGGGGGGTAAAAAACCCTTACATGTAAGCCAAAAACAGCGGGAGGCCTTAGACTTAGACCACCCGCTAGATGCATCGGTGTTCAATAAAGGTTATGGGATTTAGCCTAAAAACTCTCGCTTAAAGTACTCTTTTCCTACGCGGCACAACGGACAGGCTGCGGGAGCTTTTTTACCACGGTGGACATGTCCGCACACTTCGCATACCCACACGTCGTCTTCTTCGCTTTCAAAAAATCCTTCTTCATCAAGCATTTTTCGAAGCTCCAAATACTCACGCTCGTGCTCCACTTCTACTTTTCCAATGGCTCTAAAAAGACGCGCTACCGCGCTGTGCCCTTCTTCTTTGGCAATGGCTTCAAAGTCTGGGTACATGGTCTCATGCTCATACCGTTCCCCGTCTGCTGCATAGAGAAGATTTTTGGCAGTGGTGTCGAGTTCAAAGCCGTGAACCATTTTATTGGCTTCTTTATACTCCGCCCTTGCGTGCCACATTTCATTGACCGCAGCTTCTCTAAAATGCACAGCGATGCGGTGCAAGCCTTCTTCTTCGGCCATGTCTGCAAACAAATCGTACTTGTTGCGCGCCATGGATTCGCCCGCAAAGGCTTTCATGAGATTGACCGCAGTAAGGTTCGTGGTTACACACTCCATAGCTTCGTTACAACAGGTTAATTTTCCCCCGCCCACGTGTTGTACTTCTACTTCATTACCACATTTGTTACATTTGTAGGTTTCATATTGTCGCATTAACTCTCCTTAAAAACAAGATAGGGTATTGTAACGCAAACAAAAGCACGAAATGCTTACATGTAAGGAAAACCATGACCCAAGAACAAAAAAATATCCTTAAAAGTCATATTGCAAGACTAGAAGAGGAAGTTAAGGAAGAGATTGAAAGACTAGAAGAAAAGGTCTTACCTGTTTCGCCCGATGTCTCCCTAGGACGCCTCACGCGCCTTGAAGCTATCGGTGAAAAAAGCATCAATGAGTCTATTTTGCGCGAAGCCAAAGCCCGTCAAAAAAGACTCATTTTCGCCGAACACGCAATAGAACGCGAAGGCTACGGGTTGTGCCGCATGTGCGAAGAACCTATCGCCTTTGAACGCCTAGCGCTGATGCCCGAATCTACCTTGTGTGTTGCGTGTGCTAACGGCGCATCTTAACACCTAGATCTACTTAGTTTAAGTCATCCATCAACGGGGTTTCTTTGGCAATAAGCTTCATGTTTGCCATTACCCGTTGGTAATAAGGGTGGTTGTTGTTGCCGCCATTGTAGCGGCTGATGGTACGAAAATAGTCTTTTGTGTAGTCATTGAGCCACACCAAAAACTGCACCGCTACTTCTACATTAAACCGATCATCGCCCAAAAGGCGGTTAACAAGCTTCACGTCACTCATTTGCTGAATCTCAACAAGTTCTAACTTGTCTGCAACAAAGCGAGCTGTTTGAAGTCGCACCTGCATAATCCCCAACGACGCATTAAAAATATTGGGGTCTTTACCTATGTCACCAATTTTGAAAACTCCCGCGCTCGTCTCAGTAAGGCAAATCGCCATGGCGGTTTTTTCAAAGGTTTCACCCTGTTTGTTAGGGTATTTAGAAGCAATTTCTTTTACCAACGCAAGGGTTTGCACCTGAGTTGGTTTGATAATCGAAGCAGTCGCGCATTGCGCGGTTAAAAATACAACCCCGACCATCCAAAGAAAGCGTGCAAGGGCACTGTTTCTCATGGAAGTCCTTTCAAAAAGGACGGATTATAGCTAGAAAAAATTAACGGAAGTTTAATTTAAGGTAAATGAAAGTGTAAAAAGCACCCGATTAAGAGAAGAGCGCTTTTTCGTAACGTTTTTTTAACGCATCGTAGGTTTCAGGAATACTCATTTGACCGTGTGAAAGAATCTCAACCATCACTTCGTTATCTTCTTTGCCATTCCACGTTTTAACATAGGTGCCTTCTTTATAGCCGTGGTCTTGGCGAAAGCGGTTGAGGACATTTTTGGCCACGTAAAAACGGTATAACTCCGTAAGATTTACCCCGCATTTTAGGGAGAGGTCAAAGTATTCTTTCAAGAGTCCATCAAATAAATTGCCATCAAATCCTGTGTTCATGTGGATGAGGGATTCGATGTCATTGATGATTTCAAGGGAGTTAAACCCCGAAGGATCGTACGCTTCTTTGCAAAAATCCCGAAAGCCTTGGGTATTGGTCACATCTTCCACCAACTGTGGGATTCCGCCTTTTTCTTGTGTGTGGTAATGCTCTAGCAACAGACTCATCACAAAATGCCAAATGTCTACCACTTCAACTTTGACGTTGTCCCAGTCGGTAGGATGGGCGATGTTTTTCCAGTGCTTCCAAGGAAAACTGTCGATAAGTTCAGCGCATTCCATGTGGATGCAGCGTTTCCAGCTGATAAGCTTGCCGTGTTTGTTGTAGCCGTTTTCCCAGCCTTTTCCATTGGTTTCGTCATTAAGTGTTTGCTGAAGGGTAAACATCTCTTCAAGCAGAAGTTGAGGTGTCATCATCGTCCTTTTTAGAAGCGCTAGAAACAAAACGCGCTAGATGCTTGGTCACGACGATTCCCCCTGCAAATACCAACATTCCAAGCAGAAAAAATTTCGCAATTCCCAGCACTAAATCCATTACTTCTCTTTTTTAAGGGGGCATTATACCACACAAGTGGCAACCGTTTGATTTCAGGCGTACAGGGAAAAACTCTCCAATTGTTCCAACAACTTTTCAAAAAGTTTTTGGGTAGTCTCAAGGACTTTTTCTTGGGGAGAAAATTTCGCCAACCCTTGATCAAAGGCTTTTAAGAGGCCATCTTGCAACATCCCTTTGGTGTTTTCATCTTTGGGCGTTGGAAGTTCTTGGCGCATGGAAAAGGCTTCATTGAGGATTGCTCTAGGGCTTGGAATACCGCTGTCTTGGACATTTTGAATATACGCATCAATGCGCGGCTGAAGGGCCTCTAGGGCTTTTGCAATCTCTTCTTGGTCTTTGACATCGATACCATTACCTTCATAGGAAAATTTGTAACCGTAAGCGTGAGAAAGGGAAAATTCTTCCACAAAAAGACCGTCCTTGGCATAGCTTTGGTAGGACATTTCTTTGTTGTCGTACATAGAAAGGGAGAGGGTATCTCCGGAGCTTGTTTTGATGCTAAAGCTTAGGTTGTTATAAGCTGCTTGTGCGTTTTGAATTTGCATGAAAACTCCTTTTGGGGTAAATCGGCCAAAGGGCTTACATGTAAAGGGGATTTACATGTAAAGAGGGAAAGCTTCTGTGTTACAATAGACCTTTAAAAGGAGACTCCATGTGTTGTTTGGGAATGCGTTTACTGGTATTGTTTGGACTTACGGGTGTGAGTTTTTTGCTCAACTGGGCGTATCCCGCACTTCCCGTATTGGCGTGGTACGCGTTGCAAGCGACGGCGTTTGCCTTTATCCTCATGGGTGTTGATGCCTATGCGGCACGCCGTGAACGCACGCGCATTCCTGAAACCTTGCTCTACTACGTCGCGGGGATTGGTGGATTTTTGGGCACATGGCTTGGTGTAATTATCCTCAAACACAAGCGGACAAAGAAGATGTTTGTAGGGATTTTAACGGGGATTAGCTTCTTGTGGATTGCGTTGATTTGGTGGACAACAACCCACAAAGAAGCAATTTTTTCGTTTCTAGGCCTCAATCTTTGAGAGGTCAAGTTTAAGCGCTTCGTTATCCATCACCCCAATCCCGCTGTCTAAGACTTTTGCAGCAATGGCTTTGGCATCTTCCAAAGAGTGCATGGTATAGGTGCCGCACTGGTAAAGATTGAGTTCTGGAATCTCTTTTTGATCTTTTACATGTAAGACATCTTGCATGGACGCTTCCCACGCTTTGACCACTGCGTCTTCTTTGGGGCTACCAATGACGCTCATGTAAAATCCCGTACGGCATCCCATCGGCGAAAGGTCGATGATTTCCGTTTGGGCGGAGTTGAGATGGTTGCGCATAAAACCCGCAAAAAGGTGTTCTAGGGTGTGAATGCCCTCAACTCCCATAATTTCATGATTCGGTCTACAAAAACGCAAATCGTACACGGTAATGGTGTCGCCGCTTGGGGTTTTCATGCTCTTCGCAAGGCGTACAGCAGGGGCTGGCATTTTGACATGGTCAACGGTAAAACTGTCTAAAAGTGGCATAGGTTTTCCTTTGCTATATTTGATTTGGGGCATTGTAACACAAAACTATGCTACTCCAAACCGTTGCAAGGCGTCGCGCAAACCTTTGGAAGTTTGAGCAATCTCCGAAGCAATCATCGCCACCCGCTCTCCTTCGGTTTCGTTGCCACTTGAGAGCGCAATGATGCCTGTCATGGTCTCCATAAATGCCTTGGTTTTTTGGGCGTTGGCCTCGTTAATCTCCACCACTTTAGACGAAACGCCAATGGCACTTTCTAGTTGCGAAGTGCTGTGCATACCAAAACGCACTAATTCCTCGGCTTTATGCACAATACTCGCGAGTTCGCTGTTGATGGCGCCCACTTCTTGGGTATTGGTATGAATACCTTGAAGCATGAGCATCATGATGGCATCAATCTCTTCTAACGAATCCCGCGTACGCTCGGCCAATTTTCGCACCTCATCAGCCACCACCGCAAACCCACGCCCGTGCTCACCCGCCCTAGCCGCCTCGATAGCGGCATTTAACGCCAAAAGATTGGTTTGGTCGGCAATGTCGGCGATGATATTTAGCACCCCTTTGGTTTGTTCGGTTTGGCTAGAAAGGTGGTGCATTTTATCGCTGATGCTGTTTTGGTGTTGGCTGCTAAGGCTAACGGTTTTTCCCACGTCTTGGAGGTGTCCTACAAACTCTTGCATGACCTCTTGATTGGTTTGAA
This sequence comes from Campylobacterales bacterium, assembly GCA_014859645.1. Classification (GTDB taxonomy): domain Bacteria; phylum Campylobacterota; class Campylobacteria; order Campylobacterales; family Campylobacteraceae; genus Sulfurospirillum_B. The sequence continues at coordinate 19,607 of JACUTV010000025.1, read as the reverse complement.
GGGAATTTCTTGTCTCTTGAGCCAACCCAATAGCCTCATCCAAGTCCCCACCGATGGTCGAGGCTATGCCGCCTAGATTATCAATCTCTTTCTTTTGCGCGTGGATGGTTTGCACGAGTTGGGCCGAAGAAGTGCGCAGTTCTTTGGAAGATTCGCGGGTATGCACGGAAGCTTTAAGGGCGGTGGATAAAACTGCTTTAATCGTCTCAAACACTTCATGCAACGACCGTGAGATAAAATCCGTCTCGTCTTTTGACTCAGGGTGAAACACCAAAGGTTGCGACAAATCTACCCTGTCTCCCGCAACAACTTCTTTAAGGTAACGCGTAAGACGTGAAATGTCTTTGGAAAAAAGTCGCATGAGCCACGCTTGGATGGCTAGCAAAAATGCCAAAATGCCAAAAGCGATCACGCCAAAAAAGACAATCTGCTCCCCTTTTTCTTCCATGCGTTGGCGGGAAATCTCTAGCGTCTGTACGTCTTTTTCATTTTCCAAAAGCGAAGCGTTAACCCCTTCGATACCGCCTCCAACGCCTTGCATCTGCGCTAACAAATCGGTGTTAAACCCAAGGGCGATGGCAATCACAGTGCCCGTGATGTCGCTGATACTTTTTTGAATGTCGGTGGCATTGAGTGCATCAGGACTTTGTTCAAAGGCGATGGCTTGCATCTTTAGCTGTCCCGCAATCCCTTCGATAAATTTATGCTGCGCTGTTTTGGTGTTAGCCCACGCTTGAAGTTCATGAGCGATGCGTTGCATTTTCCGCGCTTCTCTAGGGCGAAAAGTCAACAACGACACTTCGCGGCCAATCTGCCGCAACAGTGCAATATCTTCATAACTTTCCACCAACTCTAAAGCACCTTGGTTCATGGAGGAAAAATTGTTAAGGGTGGTGGTGTTGGTGTGAATGATGTTTTGTATGTTATTTTTTAAGGTTTCGCCTTGCTTGGCTTGAGCACGTTGGTACGCAGTAACTTCTTCAAAATAAGAGTAAAAAAGCACCCCCGCAAAGGCAAAGGTGATGCCAACACAAAAGGCTGTAGCTAAAAAACTGTGCGCGAAAGAAATGCGCTTTATAAGTGGCAATGAACGAGACGACATGTCTCTCCTTTTGGGGAAAATAAACCCCAAAAGGTTAGCAGAGTTTCATTGCCAAACAGTTACATGTAAAGGCTATTTTTTGCAGCCAAACTCTTCACTAAGGCCAAAAACTTTACAATACTCACTGTATACGCATCCTACGCTGCGTTTGGCGCAGACCAAAGGGATGCCCCGTTTTTTGGCTTCGGTTTTAATCTTTTTCATGGTGTTGTGGTTGAGAAATGAGGTCAGCATCACCACGCACGAGGTGTCACACGGGATAGACTTGCGGTTGACCCGGTTTTCGTTTCGCGCATCCCAATGTGTAATGGAACGCGCACCTAGTTCTTCAAGAACGGTTATGATGGGACGAATTTCATCGGCCCCGACCACTAAGACTTGCATCTCCACCCCTTTGTATTGATAATCGTTATTATATTCATTTAACCTGAAGAGAACCTTGTGGGCTCTAAGCTTACACACGATATGATTTTCGCTCATGCCACACAGGGGGACCCCATGAAATACGCCGAACTCTTCTTTGGGCTTTTGCTCTTTGGACTAGGGTTTCTTTTTTTCCGCCATGCTGCTGTTTTGGCTATCAGTGCAGGAATTGGTATCTTTTTATTTGGCATGATTTCTTTAGAAAATGGCTTTAAAGCCTTTTCCGGAGGACTTCTAGAAACCCTTCTTAAACGTTCCACTAACACACTCTCAAAAAGCCTCACCTTTGGGGCGCTTGCTACTGCATTGATGCAGTCAAGCTCACTGGTTTCGGTACTTACTATTTCCTTTTTAAGCGCGGGGCTCATCACGCTGTTGGCAGGAATTGGCATCATTTTTGGGGCAAATCTTGGCACCACGGCTACGGCGTGGCTCATCTCAGGCCTTGGAGTAAAGATAGATATTGGTGTTTACGCCCTGCCCATGCTCACTTTTGGAGTGATTTTCATCTTACGCAAACAAGAATTTTACAAAGGCGCGGGGTATATTTTAGTAGGGCTTGGATTTATTTTTTTAGGCATTCATACCATGAAAGAAGGGTTTGAAAGCTTTAAGGACATCATCGATTTGACCCAATATGCCATCAGTGGATATAAAGGTGTTTTTATTTACATTGGCTTTGGGGTGCTCATCACGCTCATTATGCAATCTTCAAGCGCCTCTTTGGTAGTCACCATCACAGCACTCTCCACGGGGCAAATTGGCTATGAAAATGCGCTTGCGCTTGCCATTGGCTCCAATCTAGGCACAACCATCACAGCCGTACTTGGCTCTTTGGGTTCCAATATCGATGGCAAACGCCTTGCAGTTGCCCATCTCATCTTCAACCTCACTACGGGCATCCTCGCAGCAGTATTTATCTATCAACTTGTAGACATAGTCGCAACCTTGTCTGATTGGGTCGGCATCGCGCCAGAGGATGACGCTTTAAAACTCGCCTTGTTTCACACGCTATTTAACCTCATGGGCGTGTTACTTATGCTCCCTTTTATTCGCCCACTCGTGAAGTTTTTAGAAGCCACTATTGTGTTAAAAACTCCCTTACTGCAACGCACAGATGATGCCATTTACCTTAGTGACACAGCCCTTAATGCCCCCCAAGCGGCCAAAGAGGTGTTGTTTCAAGAAACTCAACACCTCTTCGTCAATGCCCAAAGCATCATCGCGTATGCCATCAATATCACGCCAAAAGATATCACTTCCGCACTCTCCCCTGAAAAGGTTATCGCCTTGCGCGCGCAACCTATGAATAAAAATATCGAAGATTTGTATGAACGTAAGTTTAAACCCATCTACAGCAAAATCATCGACTTTGCGGTACGCGCAGGAGCCAACGCTAGCGAAGCTGATACCCTAAGCATCATGGACATGCGGCGCGCAACCCAACGCATGGCTGAAGCCATTAAAGACGCAAAGCATTTGCAACCCAACATGCTTCGCTACCTCACAAGCCCTAACACTTTTATCAAAGACGAATACGACTATATTCGCATCAGTCTCATTAAACACTTACGTCTTTTGCAAGAAATCATGGAAAGCAAAGAAGAAGAGGCCCTGGCCCTATCCCTAGGAAAAGTCGCACAAGAAAGCAAAGCATTTGACGTCATCTCAGGGCGCTCTTTGGACACACTTATCCGTGAAAATCGCATTACAAGCACCATGGCCACTTCGCTCATGAATGACACGGCTTACGCCCTAAGCATTGCGACTAACGTAATAGGAACAGCAAAGATTTTACTCACCCATAACGCGTTCTTTACACAAACGCACGAAGTCATTTTTGCCGACGAACTCTTTTAGATTTTCCCTTTACATGTAAAGGTTTTTTTCATCCTCTTTTTAAGCACAACGCGATATGATGGTATTTTTTACTCATCGGACTTCTTTCGCAACTCTTATGTTGGTGGGTTGCAAAAGAAGTCTATTAAACGAGGTATTCATGAAACGCTCCATCGTCTTTTTTGTGATGATTGCCCTAGGGTATGCTTTTACCCAAAGTGCAGATTTTTTGACCATCAGCGCAGGCGTGGCAATTTTCCTCTTTGGCATGCTTTCCCTGGAAAATGGCTTTAAAGCGTTTTCAGGAGGTCTCTTAGAAACGGTTCTCAAGCGCTCTACCGACAAGCTCTCCAAGAGCCTTGGTTTTGGCATCATCACCACTACGCTGATGCAATCAAGCTCGCTAGTTTCAGTCCTTACTATCTCCTTTTTAAGCGCAGGGCTCATCACCTTAAGTGCTGGTATTGGCATCATTTTTGGGGCCAATTTGGGCACCACCACCGGTGCGTGGCTTGTGGCGGGATTTGGGCTTAAAGTAGACATTGGCGTTTACGCTATGCCCATGTTGGTGTTTGGCATGATGCTTATTTTCCGCAAAGACAAACCTTTACAAGGCCTAGGGTATGTGCTTGCAGGGCTTGGATTTTTGTTTTTAGGCATTCACTACATGAAGGAAGGATTTGAAGCGTTTAAAGAGACGCTAGACCTTTCCCAATACGCCATGACAGGTTTTAAAGGTGTCTTTTTTTATACCGCTATTGGCATCCTCGCCACTTTGGTGATGCAATCTTCCCACGCCACATTGGTGCTTACCATCACTGCCTTAGCCGCGGGGCAAATTGGCTATGAAAACGCCCTTGCCCTTGCCATTGGCTCCAATGTCGGCACCACCGTCACCGCCATCATCGGCTCCCTTGGAGCAAACATAGAAGGCAGAAAACTCGCCATTGCGCACCTTATTTTCAACTTCACCACAGGCATTGTCGCTATTGCATTTATCTACCAGCTGGTGGACGTGGTGGAGATTTTAAGCACGTGGGCGGGCATCAAAGCAGAAGATTTCACCCTCAAACTTGCTTTGTTTCATACGCTTTTTAACGTCCTTGGCATTGTGCTTATGTTGCCTTTTACGCGCACACTGGTGTGGTTTTTAGACACCTACATCACCACCCAAGCCAAAACCCTTGTACGCACAGATGACGTGCTATACCTCAATGAAGCTACCCTCGAATTCCCTGATGCGGCCAAAGAAGTCTTGTTTAAGGAGACAAAGCACCTTTACGTCAACGGCCAAAGCCTCATCGCTTACGCCTTAAGTGTGCGGCCAGGCGACATTACCTCAGGTATCGCACCTGAAGAAATTATCACTCAACGCTCCCGCCCCATGCCTAAAGACATGGAAGATTTGTATGAGCGCAAATTTAAACCCATCTACAGCAAAATCATCGACTTTGCCGTGCGTGCGCAAACCAACGCCAACGAAGCTGATACGGAAGCGATTATGGAGATTCGTCGTGCATCGTTACGCTTGGCTGAAGCCATCAAAGATGCCAAACACCTTCAAACCAACATGCTCCGCTACCTCGCCTCATCCAACGCGTACATTGCCGAAGAGTACAATTTTATTCGCGCAAGCCTCATCAAACAACTACGCCACATCAACGTGCTACTCAATACCGAAGAAGAAGAGATGCTGACCCTATTTTTTGGCAAGATTGAACTAGAAAGCAAAGCCTTTGACGCGGTTTCGGGGCGCTCTTTGGATAAGTTGATTCGGGAACAAAAAATCACCAACACCATGGCCACTTCCCTCATGAACGACACAGCCTACGCTAGTGCCATTGCCAACAATCTTACCAGTATGGCCAAAATTTTATTTACCAACTATGCCCTATACAAACACACCCACGAGGTCATCACCCAAAGCGACGACACCCTCACCCCCAAAAGGAGTACTCCGTGAAAAAGCGTAAATTTATCGAGCGTATTCAAGAAATGTTTGGCATCATCGAACCAGAAACATCCAGTAAAAAAGAGGCTATCTTGGACCTTGTACGCAAGCTCAAAGCAAAACGTGCTGAACTCAAATTACAACTAAGGCTTACCAAAGACGAGGCGGAGATTGCAGACATCAAAGAGTCCCTCATGATATTAAAAAAGCAAGTCGCCAAAGGGGAAAAACTCCTAGACGCCTAACTCCTCCCCTTGACACGCCTCAATGCGTAGAGGCTGTCAAGTTGCTATACTACGCCAAATTTTACTAAAGGACTTTTTATGGAAATCAATGGCATTCAAGTGTGTAACGTCTGTGGACGCCCTAGTGATGGGGATGCTTCAGCAGTGTTTATTCAAGCGAACAAAGGGGGCGAACTGGTACATATTTGCACCTCATGCATCCCCCATGTCATCCATGGCAGTGGCGAAGTGGTCAAGTCCAACGAAGCTCTAAGCGCGCAACTTAACCGTTAAGCACGTCAAAGGCGATAGGCGCGCCAAGGAGGTGAGGTTCTTTGGTAAAGAGCGTCATCTCTCCTGCTTGCGTTTGCACGAGTACCACGTAAAAAAACCCGTGAAAAATACACTCTTTTACCTCCCCTTTTAGCGCGCCATTGGTGTTTACATGTACATCCGCAGGGCGAAACATCACCTCTTTTCCCTCTTTTTCATACACATTAATCTTCCCTAAAAATTGGGCACAGGCTTTATTTTTGGGGTATTTGTACAAGGCCTCCACTTCCCCCACCTGCAAGATTTCCCCTTGGGCCATGAGGGCCACGCGGTCGCTCATGTGAAAGGCATCTTCGCGGTCGTGGGTCACAAAGATGGAGGTGATGCCAAAAGCTTTAATCATCTGTTTTAACTCATCCCGCAAACTCGCACGAAGTTCACTATCGACACTACTAAAAGGCTCATCCAAGAGCAATAATTTAGGCTGACGAATGAGCGCACGGCACAAAGCCACCCGCTGTTGTTGTCCGCCACTTATCTCGTGAGGAAAACGGGTTTTGATGGCACTAATACCTGTTTTTTCCAATAAAGCATCCAAACGCCCTTTGCCCTCTTTTTCAACCCCAAAAAGAATGTTTTGCGCCACGCTCATGTGAGGGAAAAGCGCGTAGTTTTGAAACACAATAGCAAGCTCGCGGTCCCTAGTTTCTAGGTTAATACCCTTCCCAAAAAGCGTCTTTCCACCCAAAATAATCTCCCCACTACAAGGTGTCTCAAAGCCACAAATCATTCGCAACAACGAACTTTTTCCACAGCCACTTTTGCCCATGAGGGTGAAAATTTCTCCCTCATTAACGTCTAAATCTATGGATTTTGCGACACAAATAGAACCGTCGCAAAAGGTTTTTTCCAACTTCTTTACATGTAAAAGACTCATTTAAATATCCTCAAGTTCAGTAGCAATACCGCCACCGTTGTCATAGAAAGCAACACTAAAGAGGGTAACCCAAGCGCAGGCAACATTTCATTGCTGGCGAGTTCGTAAATACGCGTGGCTAGGGTGTCAAAGTTAAAAGGGCGCAACAACAATGTGGCGGGAAGTTCTTTGCTAATGTCGATAAATACGATCAAAAATCCACTCACAAACGCCCCTTTGACCAACGGAAAACTCACCCTCCACATGCGCGCAAATTCGCTCACTGCGTAGAGTTTACTGGCTTCTTGAAGCTCTGCGGTTATCTTGCTAAACCCGCTATTAAGCGCTCCCACGCCCGCGGGGTAAAAGCGCACCAGATAAGCAAACACCAACACAAAAAATGTCCCGCCAAACCAATATTGCCCAAGGACGTTGTCCATACTACTAAAAAGAAGCAACGCCCCAATCCCCACAACCACACCGGGGATAGAATAGCCCAACAGCGAGACGCGGTAGGCAAATTTTGCTAGGGTAGTACGGTAAGCAACGGTGAAAAATAGCACCACAAAAGCACATACCATGATAACCAACGCGCTACCAAGATTCAGCGAAAGGGTACCGATGGCGTATCTCCACAAGTCCAAACTCCCGCTTTGAGGGTCTAAAATAGCCCAATAAGCCAACACGCCCACGGGAATGATAAAAGCAAGGGTGAGCAAAAGGGCACAAAAGGCGAATGCACCAAACGCCTTTGCGCCGCCTAGGCGTTGTTTTTGAAGCGACTTAGCACTAAAACTTCCTGTAGCGTAGCGCATGCGGGCTTTGGCCCTAGACTCTAGAAGCAAAAAAGCGAACACAAAAAGCATGAGCACAAGGGCGATTTTGATGGCCCCTTGCAAGTCTGCAAACCCAAACCATTGCTTGAAAATCCCCACACTAAAAGTCTCCACGCCAAAATACAACACCGTGCCATAATCACTAATGACTTCCATGGACGTTAAAAACAAGCCGATAAAAAGCGCGGGGTATACAAGGGGCAAATAGGCCCGAAAAAATGCACGCACGGGGCCGATGCCTTGAAGCTTTACGACCTCATCTACCGAACTTGAAAGCCCCAAAAATGCCGCGCGCGCCACGATGAATACGTACGGGTACATGGAAAGGCCAAAGACGACAATAGCCCCCCAAATGCTCAGGATGCTAAAATGTCCCGTGATGCCTGTGAGTTGGGTAAACAAGCCCGCGTACTCGAAGATGCCATTGTACGCATACCCTACGACGTAGCTAGGAATCGCCAAAGGCAGTGCCAAAAAGAGGGCAAAAAACCGACTCCCTGGAAACTCAAATCTGGCCACAAGGTAAGCACTTAGCCCGCCAAACACAAAGACCAATACGCCCACGCCCACGACCAGTAAAAGGGTATTTTGTGCGTATGTGCCCAGATTTAAGTTCGCGAATGCCTCTAACGAAACTCCCTCAAGGAGGGCATAGAACAGGAGGTAGAGGATGGGAAGTGAGAGAATCGCCCCAAAAATTGGGGCGATAAAAGGCTTAAGGCGGGTTATTTCCATTGGGCTTCTTGGGCGATTTTCGCGGATTTAACGCCGTTTTCGCCCACAGCACTCAACGGCAACGTGTCTTCTTTGAATTCACCCCACGCTTTGACCACGGGGCTGATTTGCACAGCAGGGTTGATGGGATACTCGAAGTTGGCATGGGCAAAGTTTTCTTGCGCCTCGGGGCTTACTAAAAACTCCAACAGTTTGATGGCATTTTCTTTGTTTTTGGAAGATACGGTCACGCCCGCGCCACTGATGTTAATATGCGTGCCACGGTCATTTTGGTTAGGAAAGAAAACGCCTACTTTTTCCGCCACTTGTCGGTCAGCCGGGTCGCTTGAAGTGACAAAGCGTCCCACGTAGTACGTGTTGGCTACGGCGATATCGGCCTCACCACTCGCGGCGGCACGGATTTGGTCGCGGTCATTTCCTTTGGGAGCACGCGCCATGTTGGCTACCACCCCTTTGGCCCACGTCAAAGCACCCGCTTCGCCATGATGGGCAATCATCGCGCCGATGAGTGATTTGTTATAGGCGTTGGCTGAGGTGCGCATGGCGATTGTATAAGGGAAGTCCTTCTCGCCCAAAGCTTCAAAAGTTGAAAGTGTCGCAGGGTCTACTTTTTCTTTGTTGTACACAATCACCCGTGCGCGTTTGGTGAGGCCGTACCACTGGCCATCTTTATCACGCAAGTGGGCAGGGATAGTGTCGTTAAGGGTTTTGGAGGTGATACTTTGAAGTACGCCTGCGGCTTTGGCGTCGTACAAGTTGCCCACGTCCGCGGTGATAAACACATCCGCAGGAGAGTTTGCCCCTTCGATTTTAAGACGGGCAAGCAACTCTTCGGCCTTGGCGTGCACCACGTTGACTTTGATACCTGTTTGGGCTTCAAAGGTTTTGTACAGCGCTCGGTCGGTATCGTAGTGACGGTGAGAGTAAAGATTTACTTCGCCAGCCGCCAGCAAGGAACTCGCACTAACAAGCAAGGCACTCGCCAAATATTTTACAGATTTCATGAAACTCCTTCGGGAAATTTTTCGTCAATTATAGCGTGCGAGTCTTAATTGATAATTAATTTCATTACAATATGAAGGGAGAGAAATGTGGTGTTGAAATACTATTTTTAGCCTTACATGTAAAGGATACTTTGCCGCATCTACTTGGCGCTTACATGTAAGGAAAGTCTATTTTTGTTTAGTAAGAAAAATGAGTGTGTGGTACCGCCAAAAGCCCCTCTCAACAGTATTTTAGTCTCACTTAGCACCATTAACACTTCCTTAACATAGCTGTGTCATGCTTCCAATATTCGCTCGCAAAGGAGATGTTCTCATGAAAAGTTTACGACGCTTCGCCTCACTTACTCTCGCCTTTTCTTTTTTTATGGAAAGCTATACGGGTATATTTCTTTTTATCGCCCCAAAAACTAGGGTAGCGACTGCTACTAACTGGGAAATATGGGGGTTAACAAAGTCCCAATACGCTGATTTGCACATTACGTTTATGATTGTTTTTTTACTCAGCGCCCTTCTTCACCTCTACTTCAACTGGGGATTATTGGTCGCATATTTTAAAAACAAGGCTAGAACCTTTTCTCTTGGCACTAAAGAGTTTTTGTTTGCCTTTGGCATTAACGCTCTATTTGTTATCGGGACGCTTTATCATGTCCCGCCTTTGCAAACTTTTTTAGAATGGGGAGAAGGTATCCGCAAAAGCTGGGGAGTTTCGACCGTCCTTGTTCCTTTAAACACTAGAACAACATCCACAAGCACCACATCGGTACCCACAACACAAAGCAGCCGTGGTGGCTATGGCCGACTTTCTTTGGAAGAAGCGGCGAAGCAAGCGGACATTAACGCGGAGGAAGCCTTGGCATTTGTAGCCCAAAAAGGCTTCAAAGCAACCCCTCAAAGTAACCTTAAAGAGATCGCCGAAGCCCTTCACACCACCCCTTTGGAGTTTATGGAATTATTAAAACAACAAAAGAAGTAGGCAAGAAAGAGCGTTACATGTAGAGAGAAAATGGCATGATGCGCCCTATCAGACCATAAGGATTTCATCATGTCAGTGGAATTTTTTATCACCTCATTTATCGTTGTGTTGATTCCTGGAACGGGGGTTATTTTTACCATTTCAACCGCATTAATGCAAGGGCGACGCGCGAGCCTTTACACCGCAATAGGATGCACTCTTGGCATCGTTCCGCATCTTTTGGCGACGATTTTTGGACTAGCAACGCTCATGCACACAAGCGCGCTTGCCTTTACATTACTAAAGTATGCTGGGGTGTTGTATCTTTTTTACTTAGCTTACGCGAGTTGGAAAGACCAAAGTATCTTAACGCCAGAACGTGCAGCGGCGTGTCCCCCCAAAGGAACCGCACTGGTTATGAAAGCCATTTTACTGAATATCTTCAACCCAAAATTGACCATTTTCTTTCTCGCTTTTTTGCCTCAGTTTATCCATCCTGAAACAGGAAACGCGCTCATGCAACTGACACAGCTAAGTTTTATTTTTATGGGATTGACGTTGATTGTTTTTGTGCTTTACGGACTGTTAGCGCACCAATTTAGGCGCATCGTCCTTGAATCCACCCGCGTTCAAACATGGCTCAAACGCTCTTTCGCAACAGTATTTGCTGGCCTTGGCGTACAACTCGCCTTTGCTCAAAAATAACGCGATACTGGTGTTTTAGTGGCTTACATGTAAAGGGGCGAAAACCACCAAGAGATGGTTTTCGCCTGCTTGATTACTCGGCAACTTCGTTGGCGTAATCAAGACTCGCTAAGCGCGAAAGCTGTCGCCAACGGCGCATTGCGTCGTTTTTGTTTTTCTTAAAGAGAAGCTCAGCTTCTGCGGGGTTGGATTTTTTGAGCGAAACATACCGTACTTCGTTCATCAAGAAAGACTCATACGCATCCCAATCTGGCTCTTTGCCGGTGATTTTGATGGGGTTTTTGCCCTCTTTTTCTAAACGTGGGTCGTAGGTATAGATTGGCCAGTAACCACACTTAGTAGCAAGCTCACCTTGGTTGCCTGATTGTCCAAGGCCGCCTTTAATCCCGTGGGCAATACACGGTGAATACGCGATAACCAAAGACGGTCCATCGTACGCTTCAGCGTCTTCGAGGGCTTTAAAAGTTTGCGCTTGTGAGGCGTTGGAGTTAATCTGTGCCACGTAAATATTGCCGTACGTCATAGCAATGTAGCCCAAATCTTTTTTCTGCATTGGCTTACCAGAGGCAGTAAACTGCGCGATAGAACCCGCACGTGAAGACTTTGAACTTTGACCGCCAGTGTTAGAATACACTTCGGTGTCCAGCACCAATACATTCACGTTTTCACCGCTTGCAAGCACGTGGTCAAGGCCCCCATAACCGATGTCATAGGCCCAACCGTCCCCACCAACAATCCACTGTGAACGGCGCACCAAGTAGCCTTTGAGGCTTAAGAGGTCTTTCACGCCAGGAGCACTTTGGTTAGCTTCTAGAAGGGGAACAAGTTTTTCTTTGATTTCTTGGGTTTTTTTGCCGTCGTTTTTAAACTCGATCCAATCTTTGTAAAACGCCGCTAGCGCGTTAGGTGCGCTCTCAAGGGTTTCGCGCATGATGTTTTCGATGCGGTGACGCATGGTTTCAACCGCCACTTCCATACCAAGACCAAACTCCGCATTGTCTTCAAATAAGGAGTTTGCCCAGGCTGGACCTTCGCCTTTTTCGTTTTTGCGGTACGGTGTAGTAGGAGCAGAAGCGCCATAGATGGATGAGCATCCTGTTGCGTTAGCAATCATCATGCGATCCCCAAACATACGGGTTGCAAGGGTCAAATACGGGGTTTCACCACATCCAGGGCACGCTGCGTGGAATTCAAACAACGGCTGTGCAAACTGAATGTTTTTCGCATTGGGCTTGCCCGCTACGTCATCTTTGTAGGTTACTTTTTTGAATAAATAATCCGCGTTTTCTTGCTCGCCTTTTTCAAGCTCTTCGCCTAGTGGTACCATGACGAGAGATTTTTCTTTGGACGGACACGCTTCAGCGCACAATTCACATCCAGTACAATCAAGGGCGGAGACTTGGATTTTATACATGTAGCCTTTTACTTCTTTACCTTTGGCTTCGATAGCGTGGTTTTTCACACCCACTGGTGCGTTGGCCATTTCTTTCTCGTCAATAAGGAAAGGACGGATAACCGCATGTGGACACACGAAGGCACACTGGTTACACTGAATACAATTTTCTTCAATCCACTTAGGAACGGTTACACCGATACCACGTTTTTCGTATTCGCTCGTACCGTGTTCAAAGGAGCCATCTTCATAGCCTTTAAATACAGACACAGGCAAGTCGTTGCCTTTAGCAGCATTGACAGGCTTAGCAATCCGCTCCACAAATTCCGTGCCAACATAGGCATCTTTTTTGTCGCTCTCTCCAGGCAAATTCGCCCACGCTGGGTCTACGGGTACTTCCTCAAGCCCATTGGCGCCTTGGTCGATGGCTAGGTAGTTGAGTTCGACAATCTTCTCACCTTTACTGATGTAAGATTTGTGCGCAAACTCTTTCATGTACGTTTGTGCTTGTTCGTAATCGATAATGTCTGCGAGTTTAAAGAAAGCCGATTGCATGATGGTGTTGGTGCGATTTCCTAGACCGATTTCGCGCGCTAGTTTCGTAGCATTCAGAATGTAAAACTTCGCCTTACGTTCGGCTAAGATTTTTTTGGCGCTGTTTGACATGCGGCTTAGGGTCTCTTTGGCATCCCAAATGGAGTTGAGCAAAAATGTACCGCCCTCACGAATACCACCAATAACATCGTACATGTCAAGGTATCCCGCTACCGAACAGGCGATAAAATGGGGATTTGACACAAGGTAAGTTGAGCGGATAGGATGCTTACTAAAGCGCAAGTGTGAGCGGGTGTAGCCGCCAGATTTTTTGGAGTCGTAAGCAAAATAGGCTTGGGCGTACAAGTCCGTTTTATCACCGATGATTTTAATAGAGTTTTTATTTGCCCCTACCGTACCATCTGCGCCAAGGCCGTAAAAGAGACATTCGCGCACATCATCTCCACCAAGGCTCATGGGTTTACCCAAAGGAAGCGAGGTAAAGGTTACGTCATCATTGATACCTACGGTAAAGCCATTCTTTGGCTCGTTGCTTTCAAGGTTCTTAAAGACTGCCAGCATTTGCGCAGGATCCACGTCTTTAGAAGAAAGGCCGTAGCGTCCGCCCACGATAACAGGCGCATCTTTGCGTCCGTAAAACACTGAACGAAAATCAAGATAAAGAGGCTCGCCCACAGAACCTGCTTCTTTAGTGCGGTCAAGGACAGCAATCTTCTCAACGCTCTCAGGCAATACGTCAAAAAGGTATTTTGCGCTGAAAGGACGGTACAAGTGGCACACAATCAAGCCCACTTTTTCACCCTTAGCAACCAAATAATCCACTGTTTCACGCAAACATTCTGTTACAGAACCCATTGCTACCACAATGCGGGTTGCGTCTTTGGCGCCGTAAAAGGTAAAAGGCTTGTACTCACGGCCTGTAATTTTTGTAATCTCTTTCATGTACCCCGAAACGATGTCGGGAATCGCTTCGTAGAAAGGGTTTTGTGCTTCACGGCCTTGGAAATAGATATCATCGTTTTGTGCTGTACCGCGTGTTTTAGGAGAAGCAGGATTCAAAGAAGCATCGCGGAAGGTTTGTACAGCTTCTTTGTCAAGCAATCTATCAAATTCTGCATAGTCCATCACTTCGATTTTTTGAATCTCATGGGACGTGCGGAAGCCGTCAAAAAAGTGCATAAAAGGAACCCGTCCTTTGATGGCTGAAAGATGCGCCACGCCGGCAAGGTCCATAACTTCTTGTACAGAACCTGTGGAGAGCATCGCAAAACCTGTTTGACGTGCAGCATACACATCTTGGTGGTCACCAAAAATCGAAAGCGCATGGGTTGCCAAGGTTCGAGCACTCACGTGAATAACACCTGGAAGCAACTGGCCTGCAATCTTATACATGTTTGGAATTTTAAGCAAAAGGCCCTGAGAAGCCGTGTAGGTCGTGGTGAGTGCACCTGCTTGAAGCGAGCCGTGCACTGTACCTGCCGCACCACCTTCGGATTGCATTTCAACTACTTTAACAGGCATACCAAAAAGGTTTTTCTTTCCTTTTGCTGCCCAAAGATCGGTATAATCAGCCATTGGAGAAGAAGGTGTAATCGGGTAGATACCCGCCACTTCTGTAAAGGCGTACGAAGCATATGCTGCCGCCTCGTTACCATCCATCGTTCGCATGACTTTTGCCATAGGTTCCCCTTGCATTATGTATTTTTGATCTCATCTTATGTAGAAATGGAATTTATTCTACTTTTGTCTCTCTTAAGTCTCACTAAAGAGAGGTCAAATGAAAAAATCATGAAATTTAGCTTCAGAATACGCTTCAGTTTGTATCATTCCTACTCAATTTCAGGATTTTTTCCACTGCCTCTATGGGTGAAATCGTAACATGTGACGCACATGCTTCTAAGTGCGAAAGCACTCCGTATCCACACGTCACCGCCACACCACAAATTCCAGCCTCTTTTGCCGCCATCATATCCATACATGTATCGCCCACCATCCAAGACGAAGCTTTCATGCCTCCAAGCGCTTCTAGGGCCCTGAGTACAGGCTCAGGATGTGGTTTAGGATGGGTAACGTCTTCCCGCCCAATGAGCACATCAAAATAGTGCATCACACCCATATGCTCCAAAAGCTCACGAGAATATCGGCTTGTTTTAGTAGTCACAACGCCTAGCGTTGCAAAGGAGTGTGCCAAGGCAATCGCCTCACGTGCAGTGGGCAATAAGGTCGTTTGAGGTTTTGACACCACACGGTAATGCTCTTTGTACGCGCTGACATAGTCTTGCACTTTTTCTGGGGCAACACCAAGCTGTGAAAACATCACATCTAAAGGATGTCCGATCAAGGCACACACGGCTTCTTGTAAAGGCCTTCGGTGATTATGCCGTTCAAATGCGGCACAAAACCCACCAATGATTGCCTCCGTCGAATCAATCAATGTTCCGTCTAAATCAAACAAAATAACCTGCAACTAAAATCCTTTACATGTAGATGGCATTGTACCTATGGAGCATAAAAAACGTATGATAGACCCAGAGGATTCTGGGTCTTGTATCCTTAATCTTTGTGGAGTTGTACTTGGGGAAAGGGGATAGTAATGCCTTTGGCATCAAAGGCTAACTTCACGCGCTCAGTGGTGTCAAAATAAACCGCCCAATAATCGGCGCTATTCACCCATACGCGCACCACAAAATTGACACTGCTGTCTGCAAGTTCTGAAACAGCAACAAATACCGCAGGGTCTTGCAACACCCGTTCATCGGTAGAGACAACCTCGCGCAAGGTCTCTTTGACAAGCAACAAATCATCGCTATAACTCACCCCAAAAAGCAAGTCAACGCGGCGTGTGGATTTGGCAGAAAAATTCGTGATATTGCCGCCAATAATGCGTCCATTGGGGACAATAATAAGCTTATTATCTCCTGTGCGCATAAAGGTGCTAAAGAGGTTAATCTCTTCCACTGCACCCGACTCACCCGCAGCGTTGATAAAATCATTCACTTTAAAAGGGCGAAACACTACGAGCAAAACGCCTGCACCCACATTGGAAAAAGTATCTTTAAACGCAAGACCAACGGCTAGGCCCGCAGCGCCCAATACTGCTACGAAAGAAGTTGTTTCAACGCCTACATTCGAAAGGGCAGCAAGGGCGATTACCACGAGCAATAAGCCGTAAATCACATTGGAAAAAAACCTTATTAGGGTGACTTCTACTTTGGCTTTTTCCATCATTTTGGTCGCAAGTATGGAGACCCAATCGGCAAGCTTCTTCCCTGCAAAAAAGAGGAGAAGCGAGCCTAAAACCTTTAGTCCATAGATACCCGCGAGGGTCGTTATTGATTCAAACTCCATCGAACTACCTAGTCTTTAAATTTTGTCTCAACACGGCGATTCAGTGCTCTGCCTTCTTCTGTGTCGTTAGTAGCAACCGGACGCATTTCACCAAAACCTACGGTGCTAATGCGGTGTGCTTTTACACCCAAACGTGTCAACTCATTCGCTACGGCTTTCGCGCGCTCTTGGGAAAGTGTTTGGTTGTACGCTTCCGCACCTTTGCTGTCTGTATGGCCTTCAAGTCGTACAGTAAAAACTTCATGGGTTTTCAAAAAGTCTGCAACCGCTTCAATCTCGTGCATAAACTCCGGCGCGACCTTGGCTTTATCAAAATCAAATGTCACCCGAAGGGTAACTACTTTAGCGCATCCATCAGGTCCAACTTCGACTCCCATAGGTGTGTTGGGACACTCATCAAGACGATCGATTACGCCATCACCATCGGTGTCTTTTTCAGGAACTGGTGCAAACGACATTGGTGCAGGAGCTGGCTTGGGAGCTGGTTCGGCTACAGGAGTTGGTTCTACTGGGGCTACTTTGACGGCTTTTGGGCCAAAAGGAATGCCTAAACCTACAGTATAAAAGAGGTTATTGGCACCGTGGTCAAACTTGATAGCATGGCGCACATCGGCTTTGAGCCACATGTCGTTTACAAGCTGGTATTTCACGCCTAGGCCGTATTGGCCAAACATAGCATTATGATTCTTGTCAAATCTGTTGCTCAAGTGTTCGTATCCCACCCCCGCAAGGGCGTAAAGTTTGGTTTTTACCGCTACATCATATTCTTTGATGATGTTGGCAAAATAACGGGTAATATCTGTTTTTGAGTCTGAGCCCTTGATGCCCACACGGGGCGCATGTTCAATACCTAACTCGATTTGGTCAAAAATAAAACCTTCCACATTTTTTCCCAAACGTAACCCATAATTTAGCTGATCTTTGAGTCCAAGATTTCCTTCGGGTTTTACACCGCCGATCGTAGGAGTAATCTCATACTCATAGGCAGCCTCACTGGCAACAAGGGCAGTTGCCGCAACTAACGCAATAACGATCTTCTTCATGACGCGTCCTTTAAGGTAATTTAAAAAGAGGTCTATTATACCTCAAAAGACTACTCCTCTAGCTTTTCCCATTTTTCTAAGTTGTGCGTAATACCAATAAATGCAGGTTCCACAGGAGTAATGGCGCGGTTAACAACGCTTAAGGACTTAGGGATATACAAAAACAAATAGGGCACATCTTCGGCAATGTGGCGGTAAATTTCCCGGTAAATTTTGCCAAACTTTTCACCGTCTACCGTGCGTTCTGCTTCTTTAATAAGAGCATCTACATGCCCATTAGCATACCCCACAAAGTTAAACCCGCCTTTACGCCTAGATTCACTGTGCCAAATACTGTAGGCATCGCTTTTGAGGCCCAAATTCCACGCAAGCAATACTGCTTCAAAGCGGCGAGGTAAAATGACCGTATTTAAAAAAGCTTGCCATTCCATCACGCGGATGCGCATCAAGATTCCAGCTTTTGCCAGCTGGTATTGCAACACTTCCGCAGTCGCAGCGCGCGACCCAGAAGAGGCTATCAAGGTAAACTCCAAAGGATTTTCTGCCGTATAGCCCGCTTGGGCTAGCAACGCTTTGGCTTTTTCACTCTCTTGTTGGGGTGCTTTTACCTCAGGGTTAAACGCATTCGTTCGGGGTAAAAAGGGGCCTGTACACACCTCCCCATGCCCAAAAAGTAAAATGTCCACCAACTCCTGGCGGTCAATAGCAAGGCTTAAGGCTTGACGCACACGCGGGTCTTGAAACTTGGGGTCTTCGAGGTTTAACCCCACGTACGCGTAGGAATGCGCAATGCTCTCATGCACAGCATAAAAATCATGAAACCCCGCATCTAACTGACGCTCATGTTGTAAAGGAGTGATGCTGCTGAGGTCGAGTTTTTGGGAACGAAGCATCATAAATTCGGTCGCGTTATCGGGCAAGAAATGAAACACCAGGCGCTCAGGTTTTGGTTTTCCTTCAAAATAGTGAGGATTTGCACGCAAGACAATGTTTTTAGAAAGCGCAAAGGTCTCTAGGATATAAGGCCCCGTGCCAACAGGGGTTTGGTTAAAGCGCGACGTCATCAATGCCTTTTCATCTTTAAGTAAATGGTGTGGCAACACTTCCATCATCCAAATTTCCAACGCCTTAAAATAGGGGTATTTGTACCTTACATGTAAGGTATATTCATCCACTATTTCGACGGATTCTACGTGAGAAAACCCACTCGAATAGGGCGTAAAAATTTCAGGGGAGAGGATAGCTTCGTAGGTAAAAAGCACGTCTTTGGCACTAAAAGGGGCGCCATCGCTCCAAAAAACATCGTTGCGCAAGCGAAATTCAAGAAGCGTGGGAGAGAGAAAAGCGTAGCTTTGGGCTAGTTCGGGTTCAATATTGCCGTCTTTGTCGTAGCGCACCAATCCGTTAAAAAGCCATCGCGTAATGGAACTACTAGCACTGTCTGTGGCAAGGATGGGATTAAAACGGCTCGGGTTTGCAGGGATAGACAAATGAAGTGTAGTAGCTAGTAACGAAGTGGTGATTGCTAAAAAAAGAAGGAAGGTTTTCATAGGGGAGATTGTACCTAAAAAAATGGCATCCGGGGCGGGTAACCCGGATGCCTAGCGTGGTGAAAAATCTTAGTACTACAAAAAGGAGTGTTTGTCGTTTGGACTCTGCAAGTATAGTCCTTGGAAGTAAACGCCTTCTTAACTTCAAGTAAATAAAGAGTTAATCCCGAACTTTTTGAGAAAAAAATGTATAAAACACTACCGAAAAGCCTGCTGTGCATAACACCATAACCATAACAACTATCTGATACCGCACGGCAATCATGGGCGAAACGCCGGAGAGAATTTGTCCTGTCATCATCCCAGGAAGAGAGACTAAACCTACCGCCAAAAAACTGTTAAATTGAGGGATGAGTGACGCGTTAAACGCACGGTTTCTGGCCACTTTAAAAGGATGATTTTCTTGCTCACTTACCAAACGCTCGGCGTAAAGACTCAGGGCATTCATGCTACTAGCCACAATCATCCCTGCAAGGGGGATAAAGGACTGAGGATGGTACCAAGGTGTTGCACCAACAACATGCATTACCAATGCCAACATACAAGCAGACGCTAGAAAAATACTTAAAAGCAAGCTGCCAAGTGCCCGCCGTCCACGCTCTTTCATGTGTTTTTTGGCAATAAGAGTCGAAGCAATAAGCATCACACCAAAAACACTCACACTTGTCCATAAACTAGGCGCTTCAAACAAAAAAACAAGTACGTAGTCACCCCTGAAAAACTCACTCAACCCCCATATTAAGGCATTTAAAACACTT
>JACUTV010000147.1 GCA_014859645.1 Campylobacterales bacterium | reverse complement strand
TGTTTTGCCTCTTTGTCGCGCGCCAACCAATCCCAACAAACACGACTAGAGATGTTAAATTTACATTTTGAAGAGCTTATTGACGCAAAAACCTTCTCTTTGAAGGCAGAAATTAAAGAAAAAAATGAAACGCAAAAAAACCTTGAAATTTCCAATCAAGAAAAAACGATTCTCCTCAAAGAAGTTCACCATCGCGTCAAAAACAACCTCGCGGTCATCGCAGGGCTCATCCGAATGCAATCACGGCGCATCACTGACTCCAAAACTAAATCGCTTTTTGTTGACCTTCAAAACCGCATCAAAACCATGGAACTCATTCACACCAATTTATACACATCCAAAACGTTCAATAAAATTAATATGAAACACTACCTCGCTTCCTTAGCTCAAAACCTCAATAAAACCTTTTCCGAAGAGTGCGAAACCATTACATTTTTTGTCAGTTGTGATGAATTGCTCTTGGAAATCGACCAAGCCATCACCTGCGGACAACTTGTCAATGAGCTTGTTACTAACGCCTTTAAACATGCGTTCAAAGAGAGAGAAGAAGGGCATATCTGGGTTGCAATGAAAGAGGCTGAGGGGATGATTGAACTGCGCATCGAAGACAGCGGGAAGAGCGTGCAAGAAGGTACCCCGCAATCTTTTTCACTGGGACTTTCCTTGGTACATGAACTGACCAAATACCAACTCAAAGGTAAAGTTGAAGTGCAAAACGAAGGCGGTTTGCGCTACAAAATCACCTTTAAGAAATAGCCCTATTTTACCTTATGCACACGAATACGATACCCCGTAGACGTAACATTTTCGATAATATCTTCGCCAAGTTTTCCACGTACACGCCGAATCAACGAACGCAACGTCGCTGTATTGACAGGTTTTCCTTCCCACACAAGACGCTCGATGGTTTCATAGGTCATAGTTTTGTTCATATTGTCCACCAGTAGCCCCACCAATAAGCGCTCTTTTTTGGTAAGGACGATAGGAATATCGTTTTTATAAATCTGGCGCTCAAGCAAGTCGTACTGGTAGCCTTTAGCGAGCACAATGCGGTTGTTCTTACAGACTACCCGCGAAGCAGGAGAGAGCTCATGCTTGCTTTTAAACAAAGCAATCTGAATGGAACTGTTCAGTTGGTGTTCATCAACAGGCTTAATAATATACCCGTAAGGCTTGGTCACTTGTGCTTTTTTGAGGGTTTGTTCGTCGCTGTGCGCTGTTACATAAACCACAGGGATAGCCAAGGTTTCTTGAATGTAACGTACAATCTGCGTGCCATCCTCCCCGTTTTCTAGTTTAATATCCATCAGCACCGCATCAGGACGGTGGGTTTCAATGCTTTTTAGCGCATCGGCAGTATTGGTGCACATGTCATCCACTACATACCCAAACTCTTCTAGACATTGCTGCATATCTAGCGCAATAATCACCTCATCTTCAACAATCACAATATGTGGAGATTTCTTCATTGGTTACCCCGTAATAGTATCAATCCATTTTATCGAACAGCCCATTGAAGGAATCTGTTCTTGCGGTGGTTTTTTGCCGCTAAAAAGGTGCATAATCGCTTCGCGTAACTCTTCTTTTGTGACTTTGCCAGCATCTTTCCAATAATCATCCACCCGCCCGTGATAAAACAACGCGCCCGTAGCATCAAACAAAAAAATATCCGGCGTGCAAGTTGCATTCAAAGAGCGCGCAACCTGCTGATGGCGGTCAATAAGATAGGGAAAAGGAAGGCTAAATTCAACGATTTTATCAAGCATGTGTGCAGGAGAATCTTCAGGGTAATTGGGGTGAATGTTGGGATTAATCGCCACCACGCCCACGTCTACCTTAGAAGCAAACTCAGCCACTTCTACCAAACGCTCCCACAGGGCTTGATTGTATGGGCAATGATTGCACACAACGTAAATCAACAACCCTGTGCTTTTCATCATTTCCGTTGAACTGTATGCCTTGCCATTAGGGTCTTCCAACGCAAAATGTTGCAGTGGTGTTCCAAGTTCTACAAGAGCGGATTCAAGCAGTGCCATAGGTTTTCCTTCTTACAATTCTTTCAACAATCTCAACCACGCGGTGTACGGAGGCTATTAAACACCGTTCCTTGGTTGTGTGGGGCGCTTCGATGCATGGTCCGATAGAGCACACCTCTAGCGTCCCATCATGCTTGGAAAGCAACACGCCACACTCTAGCCCCGCATGGATTCCTGTAAACTCAGCCTTGCCCCACACGGCCGAAGCTTCTTCTTTAACAAGTAGAGCAAATGCACCTATACTAGGTCTCCAAGGAGGTGTTTCGTCCTTAAACGCTACCTCAAAGCCACCCAACTCCAACAAGGCTTTCGTCTCTTTTTTAAGGGTTTCCAGCCCTTCTTTATGCATAGCGCGTGCAAAAAATTCCATACGCAAACACGCATTCGACGAAAAAAGAAGTGAAAGGTTGATACTCTGACTTGGAATGCCTAAGGTTGCATCCCACCCACGTACACCTTGCGAAAAAGCACAAAGTGTTTTGAGTATTGTATCAGAATTAGCCAAAACCTTTTTACAAGGTTCCAAAAGCGCCTTACATGTAACAAATGACTCCTTACATGTAAAGGGATTTGGCATCGCGACAACCGCGCGTGCTCTAGTGGGAATGGAGTTAATCCGTTCTCCACCTTCTAACTGCACAAGGACACACTCTTGCTCCGCTAACACTTGGGCCAATAGCACAATGGCATTGGGAATATTCTCATGAATTTGAATCCCCGAATGCCCACCACGCAACCCCGAAACGCTGATTTCATACAGCGCCCATCCCGCAGGAGGCGCCACGAAGTCAAAAGGGAGTGTTCCGATGATATCCACACCTCCTGCGCACCCCACAAACACGCTGCCCTCTTCTTCGCTATCGAGGTTTAGCAAACACGAACTTTGTAGCGTTAATTCCAACCCATTTGCGCCCAAAAGCCCCACTTCTTCGTCGTTTGTGAAAAGGCATTCTAGGTGGTTTTGGGTGTGCAATAACGAGAGCATCATCGCCACACCAATGCCGTTATCCGCCCCCAAAGAAGAGTCATGGGCACACAAATAGCCCTCTTCTTCTTTAAGGACAATGTGTGGTGCCCTGCCCATGCACACCATGTCATAATGGGATTGCAAGCATACCTTGGGTGACCCTTTTTGCGCCAAAATATTGCCTGCTTTGTCCACACTCACCTTGGCGCCACAGGCTTTTGCTTCTTGCACAAGATGGGTTTGCATTGCTTTTGTATCGAAACTGCAATGCGGGATGGCACACAAGGCGTTAAATCGCGCTAAAACATCTGATGGCACCACGGCTTCCTTTCTGTAACTTTATAATGGCACTTTTGGCGGGCTTGGTTCTTACAAAAACACGTTTCACAAGAACTCTTTTAAAAACAATATGCTACTATTTCTTCCATGAAAAAGGCATTAATACTCATCCTCTTTGCCCTTACCTTCCAAGGGTGCTTATACCTCAATGATCGTGGTGTTTCTGCGCGTTATTACAACGACTGCAAAGAGTATTATGACTCGATGGGCGTGTACCGTAAAACGTGCGATGACAACCTCGTTGATTTTAGTGATCTTAACCCCAAAAAGCTTCGCCAATGACCCTCGATGCGCTTCGAGAAGAGCGCCAAGGGTGGCTTACGTGGAAAAACATTGCGCCCTTGCGCGACTTGCTTGCCACCCTTCCAGACCCAACGGACAGCACCTTTACATGTAACGATATTTTCACCCTCAAAAACCCCACGTTTTGTGCGCAAACAAAGGAAGAGATTGCCCGTGTCGCGTGGGAATTACGCCCGTGGCGCAAAGGACCCTTTGACCTTTTTGGCACCCTCATTGACGCGGAATGGCAAAGCTTTATGAAATACAACCTACTCGCTCCGTACCTCGACCTTGAGGGAAAAATCGTTGGAGACATCGGGTGCAACAATGGCTATTACCTGTTTCGTTTGTTGGAAAAAAATCCAAAACTACTGGTGGGGTTTGACCCCTCGCCTTTATACAAAACCCAATTTGATTTTATCAACCATTTTGCCCAAACCCAGATTGTCTACGAACTCCTCGGTATCGAGCATTTGCCTTTGTACGAACACCGCTTTGACACCTTGTTGTGCCTTGGCGTACTGTACCACCGCAGCGACCCCGTGGGCGCACTCAAAGCACTGGCCAAAGGGCTTACTAAAGAAGGTGAACTCTTTTTGGATACGTTTATGATAGACGGGGATGAACCTGTGGCGCTGTGTCCGGGCAAGTCCTATTCAAAAATCCCCAACATTTACCACATCCCCACCGTCAAAGCCTTGGAAAATTGGGGCGAAAAAGCGGGTTTTGGAAGCATGGAAGTGCTAGACATTGTCCCTACCAACAGCGACGAACAGCGCAAAACAGAGTGGATTTTGGGAGAGAGCTTGGAAAATTTCCTTAACCCCAACGACGCTACCAAAACCGTAGAGGGTTACC
Organism: Campylobacterales bacterium; assembly: GCA_014859645.1. Classification (GTDB taxonomy): domain Bacteria; phylum Campylobacterota; class Campylobacteria; order Campylobacterales; family Campylobacteraceae; genus Sulfurospirillum_B. The sequence goes on along the minus strand of JACUTV010000147.1, from coordinate 56 downwards.
CCGCCCCAAAACGGCTGTATGTAAAATTTTTACGGTAAATGCCGATGATGTCGCAC
>JACUTV010000146.1 GCA_014859645.1 Campylobacterales bacterium | reverse complement strand
GACACGGCGGTCATGGTGCACCCCGAAGATGAACGCTACACCCACCTCATCGGCCAGTACGTCACCCTACCCCTCATCAACCGACGGGTCAAAATCATCGCCGATGATTACGTAGACAGCAGTTTTGGAACAGGCTGTGTGAAAGTCACACCTGCCCACGACGTGAACGACTACGAAGTAGGCAAACGGCATGATTTGGAGTTTATCACCATCTTTAACGAAGCGGGTTTTTTAAACGACCAGTGTGGTGCGTTTGCTGGCCTTGAACGCCTCGAAGCGCGCGAAGGCATCGTAGCCACCCTTGAAGCGCAAGGGTTTGTGGAAAAAATCGAAGATTACGAAAACCAAGTGGGACACTGCTACCGCTGCAAAAACGTGGTCGAACCCTACATCTCCAAACAATGGTTTGTGAAAAAAGAGATAGCCCAGGGCGCCACCCAAAAGGTCAACGCGGGACTCGCGCAGTTTTACCCAGCGCACTGGATCAACTCCTTTAACGCGTGGATGAAAGAGTTGCGCGACTGGTGTATCTCGCGACAACTGTGGTGGGGGCATCAGATTCCAGTGTTTTACTGCCGTACATGTAACCACGAATGGGCAACCGAAGAAGAGACCCAAACCGCGTGCCCCGCATGCCAAAGCACCGACATCTACCAAGACCCCGACGTGCTTGACACGTGGTTTAGTTCGGGACTTTGGCCATTTTCGACGCTTGGTTGGGGAAACGAGGAGTGCGGCAAAGGCGAAACGTGGTTTGAAGAAGACATGGCAGAGTTTTACCCCAACTCACTCATGGTCACGGGTTTTGACATCCTCTTTTTCTGGGTCGCACGCATGATGTTCCAAGGAGAACATGCTCTCAAAGAACTGCCTTTCAAAGACATCTACCTGCACGCCCTAGTCAAAGACGAACACGGCCATAAGATGAGCAAGTCCAAAGGCAACGTCATCGACCCCATCGACACCATCAATAGCCACAGTGCCGACGCACTTCGTTTTACCCTCGCCGTCCTTGCCATCCAAGGGCGCGACATCAAACTAAGCCCTGACAAACTCGACCAAATGCGCAACTTCACCAACAAGCTTTTTAACGCCTCCAAGTACCTCTTGCTAAACGCCAACCGCTTTGAGGATTTGGACGCCATCACCATCAAAACCAAACTGGGGCGTTACATGCAAAGCCGTTTGCACGGGGCTACCAAAGAGGTGCGCGAACACCTTGAAACTTACCGCTTCAACGACGCGGCCACCGTGTTGTACCGCTTTTTATGGAACGAGTTTTGTGACTGGGGTATTGAACTTAGCAAAGCCCAAAGAGAAGCCGTGCCAGAACTAGGCGCCATCTTTAAAGAAGCCATGAAACTCTTGCATCCGTTCATGCCCTTCATCACCGAACACCTTTACCAAACCCTAGGCAACACCACCCTAGAAGAAAACACCTCCATTATGATTTTGCCCTACCCTACCAACGAAACCAAAGACGACGCCATGGAAGGGCTTTTTGAGCGCATCATCGAAGCGATTGTGAGCATCAGACGCGCCAAAGCGACCATAGAATTGGGCAATCAACGCATTGATTTAGCGTATGTAAAACTCAACACGCCTCAGGATTTGAGCGCGGCGGTGCCGTTCATTAAACTTTTAGCCAAATGTGGCGCGGTGGAGTTTGTGAGTGAGAAAATCCCTGACGCTGTGCGCGACGTGAGCGACAACCTTGAAGTGCTCATCCCCCTCTCAGGCATCGACCTTAGCCCCATCATCGCGCGTCTTGAGGGGCAAGCGGGAAAACTCCAAAAAGAAGTAGACAAGCTAAGCGGTATGCTCTCCAACGAACGTTTTGTGGCCAACGCTCCTGAAGCGGTTGTGGTGCAAAACAAAGCCGCCCTCGCCGAAGCCACCGACAAATTGGCTAAAGTGACCGAAGAGTTGGGAAATTTGCGTGACTAAGCCCTTTACATGTAAGGCTTTTCGTGCTGCATGATGCCGTAACGTTTTTGGTGGAAACCATCGGCGCGTGGGGGTACGTGGGGATTTTTTGCCTCATGTTTTTGGAGAGTTCCTTTTTCCCTTTTCCTAGCGAAGTGGTGATGATACCCGCGGGTTATTTGGCCTTCAAAGGCGAAATGAGCCTCGCGGGCGCACTCTTGGCGGGTACAGGCGGGTCACTAGCGGGCGCACTGTTTAACTACTACCTCAGCGTCAAGCTTGGGCGCAAACTCTTGCTCAAATACGGCCGCTACGTGGGGTTTGATGAAACCAAGATGACCAAACTAGAAGTCTTCTTTAATAAACACGGCGAAATCTCCACCTTTAACGGACGGCTTATCCCTGGTGTGCGCCAGTACATCTCCTTGCCCGCAGGCCTAGCGCGCATGAATCTCTTTCGCTTTTGCCTTTACACCTCTTTGGGGGCAAGCATTTGGATGGTCGTACTTATCGCGCTTGGGTATTTTCTAGGGAGTAACGAGACGCTAGTAAAAGAGTACCTCAAACTCATCATCTACATCACCCTTGGGTTTGTAGCAGTGCTCAGCGTGGTTTATTATCTTTACCAAAAAAAGCGCGCGGCGTGATTGCACTGCTCCAGCGGGTGCGCCACTCGGCGGTGCGTGTGGAAGGCAAAATCGTCGGTGAAATTGGCGTGGGGCTAAACGTGCTTTTAGGGATCTTCAAAGACGATGATGAAAAAGACATCGCCCTTTTGGTGCCAAAAATCCTACATATGCGGATTTTTGAAGACAATGAAGGCAAGATGAACCGTTCGCTTTTAGACATGAACGGTGAACTGCTTGTCATCTCTCAGTTTACCCTCGCGGCCAACATCAAAAAAGGGCGTCGCCCTAGTTTCGACGGGGCCATGCCGCCAGAACGCGCCAAGACACTCTACGAGGAATTTATCCTTACATGTAAAGCTCACGCACACGTCCAAAGTGGCGTTTTTGGCGCAACCATGGACGTAGAAATCCACAACGACGGCCCTGTGAGCATCATCGTGGATTCTAAGGCGCTTTGATTCCCTTTACATGTAAGGCTATTGTTTAGGGCGAAAGACCTTGATAATCTTCTCATCACACTCCAAATACGGCCCTTCAAGAAGGTCGATGCAATAAGGCACAGCGGGGAAAACCGCGTCTAGGCACTCGCGGATGGATTTGGGTTTGCCAGGAAGGTTGATGATGAGTGCGTTACCGCGAATCCCCGCACTCTGACGAGAGAGAATCGCCGTAGGGACGTACTGAAGGCTCGTTTGGCGCATCAGCTCACCAAAGCCTGGCATCGTCTTTTGGCACACGGCTTCGGTGGCTTCTGGTGTCACATCGCGCTTGGCTGGGCCTGTGCCGCCTGTGGTCACCACCAAACAACACCCCTTTACATCGACCATCTCAATGAGCTTGGCTTCGATGCCCGCTTGGTCATCTGGGATGACGTCATACTCATGCTCCCACTCGCTCGTGAGGTATTCACCCAGCGTCTCCATGATGACCTTACCAGAAATATCCTCATACACCCCCGCACTCGCGCGGTCAGAGAGGGTTAGAATGCCGATTGTTGTTTTCATGGGTTTCCTTTTGATTTAAGTTTTTTCATAGTGTATCTAACGCCAACATCACCTGTTTTTTAACCTCGCTAAGCGACATATCAAGCCTCTTTTCTTCACTAAGGTACACGGCTTCGTCGTCTTTTGGCTCTTTTTTATTTGCCACAAATGCCAACAACGCTTCTTTTGTAGTTATGCTTTTGAGCCTATTGGCAATACTCAAAATCTCATCACGCTAGACGTCATTGATAATCCCTAAGAGTTGTTTATAGATGGGGTTTTGGGTGTATTTTCCCTGCAATGGAATGTCAATGCCACTGGTGGGAATGAACCCTTTTTTGTACATGGCTCGGTATCTGTCGCCTAGCACTGCCTTGACCATGCTCTTGCCAAATCTTTCGCACAGGGTTTTGATGTCATTTGGGTTGAGTGTAGAGAGGTAGTTTGAGATGATGGCATAGACTTTTTGTTTGCTTGTATTATTTGTTTGCCAAAAAAGGTTCACAGAAAATGCCCTTGGGTCGAACTCCACTTCATCGTCCAAATCCACCGCGTCGATTCTACCCTTAGCTTCGTCGTATGGGAGCGTTTCAAGCAACGCATACAGCCTACTTCTGTTACTTTTCCAGTCTCTTAACGTTCTATCAGGAAGGTCTAAAAGTTTGCTCATTTGTTGTTGTGTCATTGGATTAGCCTAGTAAATTTTTATAATTTTAGGCGAATACCGCCTAAATGTCAACCATTATCTCCCAATTACCTGCCTTTAAACTTCCTTTTCGTTGGAGCTTGTTTTGGGCTTTGAGTTTTGAGAGGATTTTCTTCACTCCCGACTCACTCATCTGAAGCCTATCACACATTTGGGCGATGGTGATTGTGTTGTTTTTTTCTATGAGTTTCAAAAGTTTTTGGTCACTTTTTTGGCTACTTTTTTGGTCACTTTTTTTAGATTCTGCGATGTAGTTTTGCAAAGACTTAGCAATGACACCTAGCATAAACTCTACAAAAGGCGTGCTTTC
>JACUTV010000145.1 GCA_014859645.1 Campylobacterales bacterium | reverse complement strand
GGTGCGCGGGCTCTGCGCCGAGCAGAACACAGCGTTAGCGTAGCCCTTGGAGCTTTATGCTAAAAATGTTTTAACGCAAGAGTTCTTTTTCTTCAACATAAAAAGGAACGCCTTTAAGTCCTGCTTGAAGGTACTTGCGGCGTAGTTGATCCATCTGTGTGACGGCTTCTTCAGAAACGGTCGCGTCTATGGTTGCGGCCTCGTCAAAATACTTGCGTACAATAGCGATTTTAGCCGCATCGTCTTTGGCTTTTGCAACCCCTTGGTAGATGAGGTAGCTTTTTTGAAGGGCACTGGTGTCGTGAACGGGCGTAAGGATAAGGCGGAGGTTATGGGTTTTTAGGCGCTCTTCAACAGTGCCTAATTCGTTGCGGCAATAGGGGCATTCGGGGTCAGAAAAGACAACCATGGTAGGTTTGCTTTTGTCGTTGCCAAGGGCGATGATGTTGTTTTTCTTTTCTGATTTGTAGATGGCACCAATCTTTTGTTGCAGTTGTGCTTGTTCGATAGACTCTTTCATGGAAACGCCAGAATCAAGGTCGATAATATCAGGAAACATGAGACCATCTTTTGTGAAAAGAGTAATCACTTGGCTTTGTGTTCCATCGCTTAGTTTGGTGGTAACGATGTCGTAGCCTTTGAGTTTGTCGACGGCTTTGCGGTCTTCAATGGTGACGCTAATGTGGTCGGGTACTTGAGCTTTAAAATAAGCAATGACTTGCGCGTCAGTGGCAGCAAATAAAGAAGAAGTTGCAAGCAAAGCAACGAGGCTGAGGTGTTTCATGAAGAACCTTTCGTGTGTTAAAGTGTGGTATTATACAAGCCTTGGGTAAACCAAAGCTAAATTTTACCGCAGTAAAGGAAACGGGTGTGGAAAATCCCTCAAAGACAGAACTTGCGCAAGAAATTGCGCGCTTAATCGAATCAGATCCTCAGGCAACCCCTATGGCGTACGATGTTTTGATGGTTATGGAAGAAGCAGACCTTGTAACAATTCGAGACAACCTTGAACGCACAAAACGCACGCGCAATAACGAAGCATGGTATGATGAACTCGTGCAAAAATGCGGGAAAGAGTGTTCTTAGAAGGCGTTGAAGTTACGGTATTTATTTGTCTAAAAAACCATTTTTTGTCATTACTTTAGGTTATAATCCCTTAGCTAATAAAACCAAAAAGGTGTCTTCATGAATCTGCGCCACGGATCTCTTCGCATTGTTGGAGTGTATGCGCTTTTTTCCGTGCTTTGGATTTTATTTTCCGACCGTGTGCTAGGTTTTTTTATTGAAGACATTTCCGTGCTCAACACCTTACAAACCTACAAAGGCATCTTCTTTGTGTTGGTGACGGCCGCGTTGTTGTATGGGTTGATTTTATCCCATTTCCGCTCACTACAGCATGTCCAATCCCAACTCAAAGAACAAAAACAACGCCTAGAATACGTCATTCAAGGTGCGGGACTTGGGTATTGGGATCGTGATTGTGTGACCAATGTGCATGTTGTGAACGACACGTGGCTAAGCATGATAGGATTAAAACGTGAAACCCTTAAGGGGGAGGTGGACGATTGGATGAGTCTGGTTCATCCCGAAGACAAAAGCTCCATTCAAGAAGCGATTATCCAAGCGATGTCACGTTCAGCGTCCTATGTGGTTGAATTTCGGATGCGTCACCGTGATGGGCACTGGGTGTGGATTGAAAGTTCGGGTGCTGTGGTCAAGCGCCATGAAAACACAGGGACACCTTTGCGCATAGCAGGCACCCACAAGGATGTGAGTGAACGCAAAAAAGCCCAAGAAGCCATCACCTTTTTAGCTCACTACGACCCTTTAACCAAACTCCCCAACCGCACGCTATTAAAACTTGAACTCGAAAAACCTTTTTACGCCAAAGGTGTGGCATTGCTCTTTTTAGACTTGGATCAGTTTCAGCGGATCAATGACCTCTATGGCCACAGCTTTGGGGATCGGCTCATCGAAGCGGTGGCGGCGCGGTTTGAAGCATTGTGTCAGGATGCAGGATTTCTTGCACGTATGGGCGCGGACGAGTTTGTAATGGTGATGTCTGAAGTTGACCAAGCTTATGCTCGGGCGAACGCGTGGCTTGAAAGCCTTAAAACCCCTTTTATGGTCGAAGGAAAACGTGTACATGTAAGGGCGAGTATTGGGGTTGCTCTTTTTCCACAAGACGCAAAGAGTATTGAAGAATTATTCAGAAATGCGGACACGGCATTGCACGAAGCCAAGCGTTTGGGCAAAAACCAAGTAGTCTTGTATACCAAAGCCATGACGGAGCAACTTATCCACATGGATACCTTAGACAAAGAACTCCAAGAGGCGCTTGAAACGGACGCGTTTGTATTGTATTATCAACCCCAAGTGGACCTTGAGAGTTTGGAAACCGTAGGTGCAGAAGTCTTGGTGCGTTGGCAACATCCTATTAGAGGACTACTTTCTCCTTATGCGTTTATCCCTAGGGCGGAGGAGAGCGGATTTATGGTGCCTCTTGGATGGTGGATTGTTCAAAAAGCCCTCAGGCAACTCGCCTTTTGGAAACAAGCAGGGATGTTTGCAGGAACTTTGGCCATCAACATCTCCACGGTTCAGATTGAAGAAGAAAGCTTTGTGGCAACCATGTGTCGTTTGTGCGAAGAGGAGGGAATTGCGCCTTCGTGTATTGAGCTCGAAGTCACAGAAAGCTTTGTCATGAAAAACACCAAAGAGAGTGCGAGTAAGCTTTTGGCTCTTAAGGAGGCGGGTTTTAAACTCTCTGTGGATGATTTTGGTACAGGGTATTCTTCTTTGAGCTACCTTAAGCAGCTTCCTATTGATAAACTCAAAATCGACCGCTCGTTTGTGAAAGATACGCCTAAGAGCGAGGAAGACTGCGCGATTATTAAAGCGATTATCACCTTGGCGAAAAATCTACACCTAGAAGTGCTCGGGGAAGGAGTTGAAACACAAGAGCAGGCTCTATTCTTAAAAAAAGAAGGTTGTCATGTGGCACAAGGTTATTTTTATGCTAAACCTATGCCTCCTGAAGTATTTATGGCAGTTTAGTCAACTTAAGAAAAGTGATTGAATGGGTTGTTTTAGGCCGTTAAATCGGGTCAAAAAACTCAAAAAAGTCTCAATAATATCCCATATCTTAACTTATAATGTTCGCCAGAATGCAAATCTTTAAAGGAGATCGTATGTCACCAAAAATTTGGAAGATGATCGCCCCAGTGGCGGTTGTACTGGTGTTTTGGTTTATACCAACACCTGAAGGGCTAACCCCCGAAGCGTGGAAATTTTTCGCTATTTTTATGGGCGTGGTTGTAGGACTTGTGATTGAGCCTGTTCCTGCTGCACTTGTGGGTTTTGTGGGTATTTCGCTCGTTGCAACCTTAGGGCTGATTGACCCAAAGCCAGGTCCAAACATTAGTTGGGCACTTTCAGGTTTCTCTAACACTGTTATCTGGCTCATCTTTGCCGCGTTCATGTTCGCCATGGGTTACAAAAAGACAGGCCTTGGACGCCGTATTTCGCTAGTTTTGGTGAAATACCTTGGAAAAAGCTCATTGGGTCTTGGCTATGCGGTCGCCTTTGCAGATTTGGTACTTGCGCCTTTTATGCCTTCCAATACAGCGCGCAGTGCGGGTACGATTTACCCCGTAGCAAGCAACATTCCTCCTATCTTTAACTCTACACCAGACAACGAGCCACGCAAACTTGGTGCATACCTTACGTGGGTTGCCCTTGCGTCTACGTGCGTGACAAGTTCCATGTTCCTTACAGCACTTGCTCCTAACCTTTTGGCGGTAGATTTGATTGCTAAAGGCACAGGCCATGCGGCCATTACATGGGGTCAATGGGCTTCTATTATGGTACCACTCATGTTGCCATTGTTCCTTGCTGTTCCGTTAATCACCTATGTTATTTATCCACCAACCCAAAAAACCTCTCCTGAAGCCCCAGCATGGGCAGCGGCTGAGCTTAAAACTTTGGGCGGAATCAAGGGCAAAGAGATTCTAATGGCCGTACTTGCTGTTGTAGCACTTGTGTGCTGGATTTTTGGAAAAGAATTGGGTATTAACGGCACAACCGTAGCGATTGCGATTGTAGCCGTGATGGTACTTACCAATGTTATTACATGGGACGACGTTCTTTCTAACAAAGAAGCATTCAACATCTTGATTTGGTTTGCGACCTTGGTGGCCATGGCTTCAGGTTTGAGCCGCACAGGCGTTCTTAAATGGATGGGCACAGGCCTTGAAGGCTACTTGGTTGGCATGACTCCAACAGTACTCATGCTTTCTATGCTTCTCATCTTCTTTGTGCTTCACTACTTCTTTGCTTCTGTTACAGCACATACCACAGCACTCTTGCCTCTTTTCATGGCAATCGCTGTTCAAATGATTGCGCCTGAGCAATTGGTTCCCTTTAGTATTCTTATGGCGGGTACCTTGGGCATCATGGGTATCCTTACTCCGTATGCAACAGGACCATCACCTATCTGGTTTGGTTCACGCTTTATTCCAACAGGAACCTTCTGGTTACTTGGCGGGGTATTTGGCGCACTTTACATCGCTGTTTTATTGGTGGGTGTATTTATTTTCGTCTAACTCTTTCTT
>JACUTV010000144.1 GCA_014859645.1 Campylobacterales bacterium | reverse complement strand
CGCCTACTATACCGACAGTTTTGCCACTTAGTTGAAATCCGCCCGACTTGTTCCATATGCCATTTTTGAGCTGATTGGACGTTACGTAAAGATTGCGTGCAAGCATCAGCATGTAGCCCAATGTCATCTCGGCTACACTCAGTCGGTTAACTCCTCCCGTCCAGCCCACATGAACACCTCTTTTTGTACACGCTTCTACATCAATGTTGTTAAGCCCTACTCCATATTTAGAAACAATCTTAAGCTTGGGACATGCACTAAGCACTGCTTCATCAATTGGCTCAAGTCCTACCACAATACCATCCGCATCTTGAATGTAGCGACTAAGGTCTTCTTTGCTAAAGCGTGTGCCTTGAAGATTGAGTTTGGCATCGGGAAAATAGGTGAGTAACTCATGCTGAAGAGTTCTACTGCCCGAAAACGAGGGCGATGTGACGGTTATTTTCATATTATTTTATCCACTATAGTTTTATAAATTAATTGATGTCCATATGATGTATAGTGCACCGCATCATAAGATAGTTTACCATCTCCCTCTAGAGATGCAATATCTATAATATACGATTTTTTCATATTCTTGGCTATATTAAAGATGAGTTGATTGCTTGTTTTCAATCTTTCATAAAAACTTTTAGGACGACTCCTTTCTAAAATTTGTGTCGCAGCTATTTCTGGTGTATTGAGAAAATAAATTTTCTCAAATGATTTATCAAGCATCTCAGCAATATATTCCAATTCTTCAAAGGAATAATCAACCGTATATAGATTTTCAAACTTTTTGTTTGCTAATAAATATTTTTCTAGGAAAACAATCGAATCTCGATTGTTTTCTTTTTCTCGCTGAATTAAAATATCTTCAATAAACTCTTTTTTTTTAGGTGTGCAATCAACGAACCCCATGTTAGTCACCAAATATTTGAACCTCAATTTGTGGTTTAGTTTCAAAAAATTTATTAGAGTTGCGAAAATTGTTAAATTTTTAGGTCTCGAAAGCGCAAGGACTGATTTATGATTTTTTACTAAATTTTCCGCCAAGAGGTATAAATGAGAAGATGACCTATCGTCATCTTCCGTGCTTAATCCCCTTGAATCAAAAAATAAAAGATAATCAAATTTATTATAGGTTCCTTCATTGGGAGCAACAATCTGTAATGCTACATTTGACGTACTATCTTCTCCTAAAATGCGAGGAAGCGTTATGGCTTCAAACATACAATCATCATATGAGAACTTAGGAGATTATCACTAATAAAGTTTTGCATGTGTTGTTTTTCTTCATCAGACGCATACTCTAAAAAGTCACTCCAAAATCGTTCTTTTTTCAAATTTGCTTTATTGTTATTCATAATATCTATATCAAGTTTGCCAGGTGTTGAAACTTCCACAACCTGAAACCCAAGCGCATTAAGCAAATGCGAAATAGATTTTGGATTAAAAAAATTAAGATGCATTGGGGGCGAAACGGCCTTTGAATGCTGCCAAAGTGTTCTGATGTCAACACCCATTCCGCTTAGCGTCGTAAAGATAAACATGTCACCACTACTCATTAGTCCATGAAGTGTTTGTAAAAATTTTCTAGGTTCGTGCAAATGCTCAAAAAGTTCAAAACTGACGAACGTTTTCCTTAAAGAAGGCAACTCGTCAGGCACCATGTCTTCCAGAAATTTACTTAGAACATTCAAGTTTTTATCTCGACAAACTTTTGACAAATAAGCAGAAGGCTCAACAACAAGGTGCTCCAAAGCTAAGAGTTTTAAAAATTCTTCCATAAAAGTACCATAACCACCACCAATATCAACAATCATTGATGTGTCGGGAGAAAAAGATTGTATTTTGTTAACAATTAATTTTGCTTTTGGTTTCCAGAGCATTTCTCGACGATTTTTTTCTGTCGCTTTATAAAAAGTAGTTGCCCAAAACTTTGTCGAATCAGAATCAGTGTAATATGCATCAAAATACTTTTTTTCAGGTCTTGGGGACACGTACAGTGTTTTACATGTAAGGCACTCATCAAACACAAACCCATCTTTATCAAACGCAATCACACCTTTATTTTGGCATGCGGGACATGCAATAGAGTGCTTTTGTGACTTGCTAAAGTATTTCTCAATATCTAGCCGATTAAGTCTAAGCAACTCATCAAAAAGCTCTTGAGGCCTTATTTCTTCTTCTTTCAATTATAACCCTTCTGAAACAAGCTATCTTTTTCCATCATTGCACCAACTTTTACCAAATCCTCTTTAGTGTCAACTGCTTTTGTTGTATATGCAGTAGGCACCATTTTTACATTCAGCCCATTTTCTACGATACGCATCATGTCAACAGACTCTATGATTTCCAGTGGTGTTGGCTCCATCTCATTGTATTGGAGTAAAAAATCCCTTGTGAAGGGAATGACACACACTTGTTTTTTCATAGGGACTTCAAGCACTCCTTTTTTTCGACTGGGGATTGGCTCTCTTGAAAAATAAATTGCATTAGAAAATTTATCCATGACCACTTTAACTTCGTTGGGGTTTTCAAATTCTTCAACACTTGATAAATCTGCGACTAGGTTGGTGATTAGGATGGTTTTATCTTGTATCATAGGGGCTACTGCTTCATCTATCATTTCAGGAAAGGTTAAAGGCTCGTCGCCTTGTACCATTACCATGATGTCACATTTTGCGCCTGTTGCTTCTTCTATTTTTAGCATAGCTTCAGCGCATCTATCGCTACATCGCTCGTGGCAATCGCTCGTCATGACGGCTTTTCCGTCGATGGACTCAATGTAATCATAAATCTCTTTATCGCAAGTGGCTACATAGACTTCACTAAGAATCTTGCTCATCTTAACTCGCTTGTAAACATGGCCTATCATCGGCATGCCACAAATGTCTGCCATGGGCTTACCAGGAAATCGGCTTGAACCCATGCGTGCGGGGATGATCGATATTATATTCATTATTTTAGTCCTTCTTTGATTTTGTGCATGCCGTTCATTGCTGCGTCTCTCATAAAGAGATAATCTATGCCATACGCTAAAAATGTACAGCCTTGTTTAATTTTTAATTTTAATTGTTCAGGATTTGTATCTACAACATGAAATCCCGATGGGATATTGTGTTCTTTGCATTTGTCCAACACTTTTGCAACTGCTTCTTTGACATCTTCTCTTTCAAATTCCCCAGGGTGTCCCATGCTCCCTGATAAATCATAAGGCCCTATGATGGTCCCATCTATCCCCTCGACTTTTAATATCTCATCAATATTATTCACTGCATCTATATGCTCTATCTGAACAATAATGACAAGCTCCCCATCGACCCATTTCTTGTACTCTTCAAATCTAGTTCCGTATCCTGAAGCCCTATAGAGTCCGACTCCTCTTTTGCCAACAGGAGGATATTTTGCATGATTAACCGCCTGAATGGCATCTTCTTTTGAGCATACCATAGGAACGATGATGCCATCTGCCCCCATGTCAAGAACTTTTTTTATGATGACTTCTTCATTTTTGCTTACTCGCACTAGGGCTTTGATATTATTTGCCTGAATGGTTCTTATTAGGTTTTCAGTAGCTTGCAAGTCTATAGAAGTATGTTCTATATCTATCACAAGCCATTCAAATCCAGCAAGCGCCATAACCTCTACACTCACAGGGGTATTCATCATTATCCAGCTACCAAGCGTTAGTTGATTGTTTTTTAGCTTATTTTTTAGCGACATACTGTCTAGCCTTAAATAGATTTTTTCGCATCTCATCCCTACTTGTTGCAAAAACTTGAGGTAATGCATATGTCGAAATTATAACTAAAACAGTATAGATAAAACCTGATATGAAAAACTCCACCAAAGGCACACCAGAAGGTGTTAGCATCGTTGATATAAATGCCATGGTTACAAAAAAAAGCACCGAATATATCTGATGCCAAAGGAATTTTTTCATATCTAATTTTAAAAGTTTAGCATTGAAATAGAGTTGGATATTGACCCCAACAAACTGAACAGCAACCATCTTCCAAGCCAATCCAATAGCACCCAATTCTAAAAAATAAAGAAAGAGACATGCTAGCAAAACTCCGACAAAAGCAAGAAAAAGTGATATGTTTCTATAGAGTTTTGTTTGTCCCGTGGCATAAAATATACTACCGCTCAACTGGCCATATGTCTGGTGAATAGGATAAAATGCCATCACGACAAGAACCCAATAAGCGTTTTTAAATTGCTCATCTGTAAAAATGGCAAGTATGTTTTCACTTTGAAATGAGATAAACACAGCAAAATAAGCGGCAATGCTATAAAGCATTGGGATGTATCTGGAAAATAATTTCTGCATAGACTCTAGGTCTTTTTGCTCATACGACTTACTAAATTCTCTTGTAATCAAGGGTGTCATTGCACCTGTAAACAAAAAGCACATGGCAGCCAAACTGTAAGCTAGCCCATAAAAACCTGTCTGCTCATTGCCTCCTGTTGTCTGAAGAAGCCATATCTCAAAAAGGCCAGCCAAAAGCCCCACAACACTCATCACAACCAAAGGATGGCAATAACTCATAAATTCTTTTATTAAGCTGGTGATCGAAAAATCTACATTGAAAATATTTCTAAAAATGCCTTTTTCAACAAACAACCATGAGACAACAAGAAGGAAAGAGACTAGGGCAATCTAGTGA
>JACUTV010000143.1 GCA_014859645.1 Campylobacterales bacterium | reverse complement strand
TCCATCACCGCTCCTTCATTTCCCCCAATGCCCACCAACGCGTGGTAGCGATAATGGGCACTGGCGGCACGTTTGCTCGGAAAAAACGGCGCTTTGACCAACGAAATACCCGCTAATTTCATAACACCTCCACGCCAGAAGCCTGCACGACAACCATGTCTTCAATGCGCACCCCAAATTCACCCGGCAAGTAAATGCCCGGCTCCACCGTAAAGACCATGCCTTCTTCCAAAACACTTTGGCTTGAAGCGGAAATGACGGGCAATTCGTGGATGTCCAACCCCACGCCATGGCCTGTAGAATGGACAAAATAGGCGCCATATCCTGCCGCGTCAATCACTTCGCGCGCGGCCTTGTCCACCGCGCACGCCCTTACTCCTGGCCGTGCTAGTGCAATGGCCGCTTCTTGGGCTTTTAACACCGTATCATACACCTTTTGGCGGATCTTACATGTAAAGGTTTGCGTTTTCCCTGCCGTTGCATGTGGCCCCACTTCAAAAGTGCGGGTGCGATCAGAACAATACCCTTGTGCAATAATACCCGCGTCGAGGAGTAGCAAATCTCCCGCCGCAAGAACCGTCTCTTGGGGCGTTGCGTGGGGTTTGGCGGCATTGGCGTTGATGGCAACAATGGGCGAAAAGGAGAGCCCAAAAGCACCCTTACATGTAAAGATGCGGCTCGCTTCGTACTGCAGTACGCGTTCTGACAAGCCCACGCCATGGTCGCGCACAAAAGCCACAAAGGTATCAAACGCTGCTGCCCCTTGTTGTACCGCGTGACGCAACAGCACCAACTCTTGGGGTGTTTTAATGATGCGGTGTTTTTGAGAGAGATTAGACTGGGGTTTTACCCTTACATGTAAGCCTTTTAGGAGGATTTCATAGGCGTTAATGTTCCACTCTAAAGGGTCAAGTGCTAACGAGGTGATACCAAGGCGACGCATTAATTTGCGCGCCGTTGCCACCAACGCTCTGCCGCCATCAATCACTTCCGTCGAAGCGTTGACCTTGGCTTTTGCGTCGGTCACATACCGTCCATCGGTGATAAAAAACGCCTGCGCAGGGGTTTGGAGCAAGAGCGCGTTGTCGCACGAAAACCCGCACGCGTAGGCGAGTGCACTTTCCCCCTTCAGCAGTGTGGCGTGCATTAGGCTTGGACTTCGCTTTGAGCTTCACTTTGGGCTTTACGCATCGCGGCAAGTTCACCAAGGATTTGAATCATAGAAATCATCGCAAGGTGGTAGCCAAAGGGGCCAAAACCACAAATTTGTCCAGCACACACGGGAGCGATAAGGCTTTTGTGGCGGAACTCTTCACGGCGGTAAATGTTGCTAATGTGCACTTCCACTACGGGCAAAGAGACGGAACTAATCGCATCACGAATGGCGATAGACGTGTGAGAATAGGCAGCGGGGTTGATGATGATGCCATCGGCTTCGCCCATGCACTCTTGGATGCGGTCAACGATTTCGCCCTCAAGGTTGGACTGGAAAAATTCGATTTCAAACTGGTGTTGTTTAGCCACACCCTCCATTTGCGTGTGAATTTCTTCAAGTTTCATCGGGCCGTAAATGTTCTGTTCACGGTGACCAAGCATATTGAGGTTGGGGCCTTGGATAACAACGATTTTCATGGGGTTCCTTTGGGAGTTAATGAGGGTTGATTATAACACCGGCAAGCTAAAAATTTGCTACAATGCGCCCTACTGTTGCCCTATAGGGCATTCTAAGGAACTCCAATGACCCGTTTACATGTAGACTTTATCCTTCCTTGTGACCCTTCCATGACCGTCATACACCATGGCGCGATTGTGTTTGATAAAACCATTCTTGACCTAGGCGATGGGGGTGCGATGGAAGCGCGCTATCCTGATGCCACTCCTGTTGTTGCGCCCAAGGGAAGCGTGGCCTTACCAGGCCTTGTGAATCCCCATGTGCATTTAGAATTTTCAGCCAACCAAGGGGTGCTTGATTTTGGTGCGTTTGTACCGTGGCTCCAATCGGTCATCGCCCACCGCGAAGCCTTGCAAGAAGCGGCCACCTCAGAGGTCATCGACGAAGCGATTGCTTCTATGCTTCGCACGGGCACCACGGCGTTTGGGGCTATTAGTAGCTTTGGCCTAGAACTTGACGCGTGCGTCAACACCCCCGCGCGCGTGGTATTTTTCACCGAACTCTTAGGTTCAAGACCCGATGCGGTGGACATCCTCTTTAATGATTTTAAACAACGCTTGCGAGGCGCCTATGAGCGGGAAAATAGCCGTTTCAAAGCCGCGCTTTCCATCCACTCGCCTTACTCTACCCATCCTATTTTGGCCAAAAATGCCCTCGATATCGCACGCCGTGAAAACCTCATCGTCTCTACCCACTTCATGGAATCCAAAGCCGAACGCCTTTGGCTTGATGAGGGTTCGGGAGACTTTGCGGGCTTTTTCAAAGGCTTTTCCCCCCACGCCGCGCCGCTATGCAGTGGGTTAGAATACGTGCGTTTGTTTCAAGGCACGCGCACCTTGTTCACCCACGGGGTACACGCTTCTTCTCCCGAACTAGACGCCATTGCCGCCCAAGGAGGAAGTATCACCCATTGTCCTGTTTCAAACCGCCTTTTAGGTACGGGCGCGTTGGCGCTAGACCCCTTGTTTGAGCGTGATATCCCCTTAACCCTTGGCACCGATGGGCTAAGTTCCAACATCAGCCTTAGCCTTTGGGATGAAATGCGCTCAGCCTTGTTTGCCCATCCTGACGTGCCCCTAAACGCCCTTGCAAAAACCTTGTTGCACAGTGCCACCGCCCAAAATGCCAACGCCCTTGGGCTTGACACGGGCGTGCTAGAAAGCGGTAAAGCGGCCGATATTATCGTCATGCCCCTAAACGGTGCCACTTCGGCCAATCTGCCCCTGCACTTGGTGCTTCACGCCCAAACACCTAGCCATATTTTCATCGAAGGATCTGCCCTATGTTAGCCTTTTTCAAACGCTTGTTTGCCCCTTTTATTGCCATCATTGCGTTTATTAACACCTATTTTAAAGCCATGCTGTTTTTGTTGTTACTGTTTTTACTCTTTGGGGACACCGCAGAATCCCCCACCTTGCAAGCCAACCTTGTGAGTATTGATGTGCACGGAGCCATCGAAGATGCGCGTCCCCTTTTAGAACAACTCCAAGAAGCCAAAGAAAACGAGGCTATCAAAGGAGTGCTCTTACATGTAAACTCTCCAGGAGGTGGATTAGCCGCTTCTGTGGAAGTGATGATGGCCGTGCGCGAACTTCAAGCGGCCAAACCTGTGGTGGCCTACGCCGCGGGCTCAATGACCAGTGGAAGTTATTATGCGGCTATTTGGGCGAACCAGATTGTGGCCAATCCGGGTGCCTTTATTGGGTCCATTGGCGTGTTATTTCAAGCGCCCAACATCAAACCCTTAGCGGACAAGTTAGGCATTCACGAACAAGTGGTTGCCGCGGGAAAATACAAGCAAATGGGCACTTTCACGAGAGAATGGAACACCCAAGAAAGAGAAGCCCTGACCCACCTCGTGGAGGGGGCATACGCGATGTTCGTAGAAGATGTAGCCAAGGCGCGGGGCCTTAAAGAAGATGAGGCGTTTGCTCAAGCACGTGTTTTCTTGGCGCATGAGGCTTTGAACATCAGGCTTGTGGATAGCCTCGGCAGCCTTCAGGATGCCAAAGAGATGTTGGTGCAATTAAGTGGCGTTGACGAGGCAAGATGGCAAGAACCTTCCCAATGGGAAAAAGCCCTTGAGCGGTTACGTAGTGAAGTGCACCTAGGCGTTTCAAGTGTGTTTTACGGATTAAAAGCTTACTAGGCTAAGCACCAAAGGTGCGCGGGCACCCTGCCGAAGGGAACTCAGCGTTAGCGTAGCTTTTTGAGCTTTGCTCTAAAAGCGTGTCTAAAGTAAAAGCAAAGGTGCGCGAGCTCTCTGCTGAAGAGAACTCAGCGCTCTCACAGAGAGTGCAAGCACAAGAGCGTAGCTTTTGGAGCTTTGCTCTAAAAGCGTGTCTAAAGAAGTCTCTTGGAGATGACTTTTGCACCCACTACCGCCGTGGCAGTGTGCAATTCAAAGGTCGCTTCAAGCCCCAATGTTTCGAGTTCCACAGGTTTTCCCTCTCGCACCACTTGCGCCATGCCTTCTCCAAGCCTTGGGATTTTGGCCGCAAAGGTGGCTTGAAGGCTACTAAGCTGCGCTTCTTTGAAGGCTAATAGCCGCGTTGCCTTTACATGTAAGGCTTCGTGAAGGCTTTGCAGGGCAAAATCTTGCCCTTGTAGCCGGTGGCTCATGGTCGCCATAAGCGCCTCTTTGCACGCTTTAATTTCTTGCTGTTTGAGGCTCAATTTCACATCCAACGAGTGACGCTTTAGTCCCTCCTGAACGTGGCGCAAAAGGTCTGTTTTTTGACGCAAATGGCTAGCAAAACGCTGGTCAAGCAAGGACATGAGGTGGTCTAAATGCAAGCGCATTTCGGTGCAATCAGGCAACAGCAATTCCATGGCCGCCGAGGGCGTAGGAGCGCGCTTATCGGCGATGAAATCAATAAGCACCGTATCAATCTCATGGCCAATAGCACTCACCACAGGCACAGGACAAGCAAACACCGCTTCGGCCACATCGCGCTCATTAAATGCCCACAAATCTTCCACACTTCCCCCACCTCTAGCTACCACGATTACC
>JACUTV010000024.1 GCA_014859645.1 Campylobacterales bacterium | reverse complement strand
TGCCCCTTGCATATAGCCGCACAAAAAATCTTGAATAATAGGCACCTTCATGCCTCCCACAAAACCAATCTTCCCTGTTTTGCTTGTTTTGGTTGCAAGATAGCCTGCTAAAAAAGCCGCTTCGCGGTAGGCGAAAACAAAAAAATCTGCATTGGGAATCTCAAAAGAGCCGTTAAAAATGATGAAGCGTTTTTTAGGGTACGCTAACACGATTTCCTTAATCGCTTTTTGCTTAATACTGTCTACGTTATTGACCATGATAGGATCATAGCCATCCTCCGCCAATGCCTTAACTTGGGCATTGAACTTGCTAATGTCAAGGATCATAACCTCCTTGACCTCCACTCCAAAACGTTCTGAAAAACGCTCAATTCCTTGGTGAATCATGGCATTCCATGACTTGTCGTCGAGGATTTCCGAATCATAAATCATGACGGGTTTTAATGTACTGGCAAGAAGGGAGGCGGTAAAAAGCAGCAAAAAGAGAAGGTTTTTCATGGTTTTTCCTTAGAAATGCTAATTCTCTTAAAATAAGATAATTTTATCAGAAAAGATTTGATTTATCGCAGGTCATCCCTTAAAGAGCGTTACATGTAAAACAAAATTGTAGACGTTTGATTGTGTAGCGCTATGGGTACTGCTAGCAGCCCCATTCTCCCACACTCATTTCCCGTTTTTTGCCAAAGCCAGAGATTTTTCGCACCTTAAACCCCACTGCTTCTAGCCCTTTGCGCACCTTTGAAGCGGCAGTAAAAGTGGCAAAAGTCGCACCTTGATTGCTACATGTAGCCAAGTGTTTAAAAAGACTTTCTTCCCACATTTCCGCGTTTTTACTAGGTGCAAATCCGTCCAAAAACCATGCGTCGACATTTGTGGGAAACAAAGGAAGTGCCCTGCGGGCGTGGTCAAATATAAGCCTTACATGTAAAGAGCCAAAACGTAGCTCATGTGCCCCTTGTACCAAAGGCGGATAGGCTTCTTGCAACCAAGCGGCATAAGGAGCCAAGGAAGGCCACAAGGCGTGGGCTTGCGCCATGTCTTCTTTACAAAGAGGAGAACCTTCAAAGGAGACAAAAAGAAGCTCTTTGGGTGGGGCTTCGCACGTTGAAAAAAGTTCCCACACCGCCAGCAAATTTAACCCCGTTCCAAAGCCCCATTCGCCGATAACAAAGCGCTCTTGGTTTGCCCATCGTTCCAAAAGAGCATTTCCCTCAAGAAACACATAACGGCTCTCGTCCAAGCCTCCGTGCTTGCTAAAGTAGTAATCCCCAAATTCTGGGCAAAAAGGTTGCCCTTCCTCGTCCCACACAAGGGTCGCAGGGGTTAAGGTAGACGCCATGAAAGGTTAATTGTTTTTATTAAAATACGCATCAACACCGTTTGCCGCACCTTGTGCGATCGCTTCTTGGTAAGAGGCATCAAAGATGCGCTTCGCCTCTTCTGGGTTGGTAATATACCCCACTTCCAACAAAATTGCAGGCATTTGTGCCCCCACAAGCACCCAAAAAGGTGCTTCACGCACCCCACCATCGCGCACGGTAAAGCGTTGTTTTTTAAGCGAATCTAACATCCCCTGCTGCACATCGAGTGCAAATTTATTGGACGCAACTATTTTTTCTCGGTTTAGAAAATTCAAATAAGTTTGCTTGGAAAAATGGTTCATCTCTTCAATGTCCGACTGGTTTTCCAAGGCCGCCACATTTTTAGAACGCTCCGACCTAGCAGGAGAGAGAAAGAAGGTTTCTACCCCGTGCATGCTAGCGTGCTTGTCTTTAGAGGGTGCTGCGTTTGCGTGTACCGAGATAAACAAGTCGGCGTTTTTATCATTGGCGATGCGGGTGCGATTGCGCAGTTGGATATGCGTGTCTTTACTGCGCGTATAATGCACCTTGTATCCGCGCTTTTGAAGCTCTTTGCCTAGCTTCAAGCTAATATCTAACACGGCTACTTTTTCCACGTATTTGCCATTGACCGCGCCACCATCTCTCCCGCCGTGCCCTGGGTCAATCACCACGGTTTTTTTGGCAGGATCAAAACGGCGCGCAGGAGGCGTGGGCTTTGCTTGGGCGTAAGGTTTGGTCGTCGCGCTCTGAGAGCCAGATTTTTGCGAAAGGCCGATAAACACGTGCTCATCTTGGGTGCGAAAATGCAATGTAAGTGGCTGTGCGTGGCTAAACACAACGCGAATCGTATTTTTGTCGTATTGGGCCACCCGAATTTGATCGACACTCTTGCTTTCATGGGTGCGCGAACTTCCCATCAACGCGCCAGGAAGGTCAAACACATACCGATGGGTTTTGCTTGCTTTGAGTAAAAAAGATTTAATCTCTTTTTCCCCAACAGGACGGTTAAACCGCAAGGTTACGTCCCCTTCATCAAAACGCACAGAAAGGGCAGCCAAGGGAGTTGAGGAAGAAGCGGGTGGTGTTGTCTTTGCTTTTGACGGGGTTGGGCGTGGGGGAATAATCGGCGCAACCGAAGGCACTTTGGCCAGCTCGGAAGGCTTTGTTAAGGATGATACACCCAGTGTTTGCAACTCCCTTTCATAGGGCGAGGCATCTAAACGCAGGGAAGAAGAGCTCTTAACAAGGCGCTTCAGGGCATCTATTTTGAGCTCACTATTGTTTTGAATGATGGATTGGATGTAAACATTTTTAAGCATGTGATGGAGCTTTAACAGCTCCTCACTGTTGGCACGCGTAAATTCCTTATCAAACTGTTCAATCTGTTTTTGATGGATACTATTAGCCCAAAGTGTGGCGACTAATGTAAGCCATACTAAAAAAAGTTTAACTGTTTTCCCCATTAACAAGTTTGTCCATAAGTGCTTTGACGGAAATAATTTCGTTTAACTTGTAGCCATTGGTGCCCGTAAAAAAGAGTCCGGTTTCTGTTTTGCCAAGGTGTGCATCTGCAAGCCTATCGGCGATACAATACCCCACTTCTCTGGCTTCTTTCCCCCGTTGACACGGGCTAACACAGTTACTGATGCACTTAATTGCAGGGCCTTCTCGCTTGTCCACAAGGTTAATAAGTGCGGTACGTACGCCCCTAGCAGGATACCCAACAGGGGATTTAAGCAACTCAATATCACTCTCTTTGGCACCTAAGATAACCTTTTTAAAGTCTTCGTGCGCATCGCATTCGTGGGTGCCAATAAAGCGCGTTCCCATTTGCACACCATTAGCACCTAGGGCAATCATCTTTTGAATATCTTCGTGGTCCCACACGCCACCTGCGGCAAAAATAGGAAAATCGCCCCACTTAGCCGCTTCTTCTTTGACCGGTCCAATCAAATTTTCAAGTTGAAACTCTTCCATTAAGCATTGCTCATAGGTAAAGCCTTGGTGGCCGCCACTTTTTGGCCCTTCCACCACCACAGCATCAGGAAGTCTGTCGTAGCGTTGCTTCCAACGTTTACAGATGATTTTTAAAGCTTTGGCCGAAGAGACGATGGGCACAAGGGCCACATCGGGGAAACCTGCGGTAAATTCAGGCATATTTGTAGGAAGTCCAGCCCCTGTGATGATGATGTTGATTCCCGCTTCACAGGCATCGCGCACGATACGCGGGTAATCATTGCTTGCATACAAGGCATTTATGGCCAAAGGGGCATCACCACAAATCTTACGTGCATTTTTTACAATAGCATGGAGTCCTTCTTTGGAATAAAAACTTTCTGTTTCGTAAGGGCGCGCGCCGATGTTGCGTTTGACGTGGGTTTGGTTTTCATAATACCCTGTTCCCACGGAGCTGATGACGCCAAGGCCACCTTCTTTACTCACCGTTCCTGCCAGTTTGTCCCAACTGATTCCAAGGCCCATACCACCTTGAATGATGGGGTGCGTAAGTGTGTATTTACCGATTGTTACGCTTGAGAGTTTCATTGGACCACCTTTAGCTTCATAAACTTTCGTTTGCCAACTTGCAATACATATTCACCCGCCTCAAGCTGTAACTGCTCGTCGTCTACTTTTTCTTGATCAAGCTTCACAGCCCCTTGGACAATGTCGCGCCTTGCTTGCTTGGTTGAAGGCTCCAAACCTGCATCCACTAATGCCTTAGCAATCCACACAGGACCCTTACATGTAAAGGTTTCCATGTCACTTGGCAATTCGTGCTGTCCGTGCACTTTATCAAACTCTTCCTTAGCACCGTTAGCGGCTTCTTCGCTGTGGTATTTGGCGGTAATTTCAAGAGCCAACATCTCTTTGGCATGTTTTGGATGCACTGTGCCTGCTTCCACTTCTGCTTTGAGCGCTGCGATGTCACCCAAGGATTTGGTGCTCAAAAGCTCATAATAACGCCACATGAGGATGTCAGAAATGCTCAAAAGCTTCCCAAACATCTCGCTAGGCGCATCGGTTACGCCGATGTAATTTCCCAAACTCTTGCTCATTTTTTGCACGCCGTCCAGGCCTTCTAGCAGGGGCATCATCACTACTGCTTGTTCTTTGCCGACGTTATAGACGCGTTGAAGTTGGCGTCCCATAAGCAGGTTGAACTTTTGGTCGGTACCGCCCATTTCGATGTCGCACTTCATAGCAACACTGTCGTACCCTTGCAACAAGGGGTATAAAAATTCGCTAATCGAGATAGGGGTTTGGGACTTGTAGCGTTTTTCAAAATCTTCCCGTTCTAGCATACGCGCCACACTAAAGGTCGTCGCAAGTTCGATCATGCCTGCCGCGCCAAGGTCTTCAAGCCACGCGGAGTTAAACATCACTTCTGTTTTTTTAGGATCCAAAATCTTAAACACTTGCTCTTTATAGGTTTGGGCATTTTTAAGCACTGTTTCGCGGTCAAGTTTTTTGCGGGTTTCGTTTTTACCACTAGGATCGCCGATCATCCCTGTAAAATCCCCAATCAAAAACTGTACCGTTGCGCCATAGCGCTGAAGTTGTGCCATTTTTTGAATCAATACCGTGTGTCCAAGGTGCAAATCGGGAGCCGTTGGGTCAAAGCCTGCTTTAACGTAATAGGTTTCCCCTGTTTCAAAATAGCGTGTCACAAGGGTTTGGATGCGCTCAATGTCGATAATTTCTGCGACGCCTCGGCCAATCTCTTTTAGTGCTTCTTGAACCATATCTTTCTCTCTTTACATGTAAGGTTATTTTTTGTACGCGTCGTTGAGTGAAATAAACTCAATGAGCTTGTAGCGCATTTTAATGCTTTCTCTCATGTGGGTTGAATCTGCTCCCTCGGGAAGCTCAATCACCAACTCAAAGTAGTCTACGTGCTCATCTTCGGACTTTCCAAGCTCGATGGTGACGAGGTTGATTTGCATTTTAGCCAAATAAAATAAAAATGAGGCTAAAGATCCGCGCTTGTTTTCAATGCTCACAATGAGCTTATACCGGTGCGGTGCATTGCGAGTCCACTTGACAAAAATCATCTCATCTTTGTGTTCCATAAGCTTGCTTGCTTTTTCGCATAGCTTGTGATGGACAATCACATCGCTCCCTTTGCGAAAGCCGATGATGTCATCGCCGCGCTTAGGATGGCAGCAATAATCAAACTCCACATTTTCCACTTTGTGATTAGAATAAATCACAATATTTTCAAACTTTAGCTTTTTGATTTTATAGCGGTCAATCTTAAGAAGTGGGAACAACAACCCATCGCTTCGGGGGTATTTTTTAAGGGCATTGACCACGTCTTGCAGGTAAATAGAATCAGTCGCGGCTTTGAAGATTTTCTTGGTAAGGTTTTCACTGGCTAGCCACGCCAACAGTTTATTTTCACGCACGTTGAAGATGGCAACCAAAATATCAATAGCCACGCGCTGGTTAATTTCTTTAATCTTTTGACGGCAATTTTGCTTAATGGCACTGCGCGCCTTTCCTGTGGTAACGCTGTTGGCCCAACTGCACCGAAAATGCGCTTCTTTGCTGGTCACAATGCGCACAATGTCACCATTTTTTAGTTCTGTGAGCAGTGGCACTTTTTGTTTGTTGACATAAGCTTCTTTGGTATGCATCCCTACTTCCGTGTGGACTTCGTAAGCAAAATCAAGCACCGTCGCGCCTCTGGGCAAGGTAAAGATGTCGCCCTTTGGCGAAAACACGGCGATGTCTTCGCTAAAGAGACTGTCTTTGGCGTATTGGTAAAATTCTTCAATATTTTCAGAATCTTCATCTTGCAAGGTCAAGTCACTCAACCAGCCTAGTTTTGGGTTCAAACCCCCTGTTTTGTACTTCCAGTGCGCCGCCACGCCATACTCAGCAGTACGGTGCATGTCGTGAGTACGCACTTGGGCTTCGATGATGGATTTATCATCAAAAACCGTGGTGTGAATGGTTTGGTAGCCATTTTCTTTAGACAGGGCAATGTAATCTTTAAAGCGTGAAATCAACGGGTTAAAGTGTTGGTGAATCACCCCAAGGGCGCGGTAGCAGTCGTTGGGTTTATTGACCACGATGCGAATGGCCAACAAGTCCAACACTTCCTCTATCGACACCCCTTTGCGTTGCATTTTGAGGTAGATAGAGTAGTAGTGTTTGATGCGCTTATAGATGGCAAAATCGCCTTCATTAAAGCCGTTACGCAGCATCAAGGTGGTGACTTTGTCGATGAAATGGTTGAGCTTAAGTTGGAGTTGTTGTTTTTGCTCTTGCAAGTAGGCGTCGATTTTTTTGTATTCATCGGGCAAAATGTACATAAAACTTAAATCTTCTAGGGTATTTTTGATAGATGAAATCCCCAAACGGTGCGCAATAGGAACATACACCACCAGTGTTTCTTCACTGATGCGTTGTTGTTTGGCATCCCGCAACGCCCCAAGGGTTAGCATGTTGTGCAACCTGTCGCACAGCTTGATGACCAATACGCGCACGTCTTTGATGGACGCAAGTAACATCTTGCGAAAGGTGAGCGCCGAAGAGACAAGTTTTTCGTTGGAGGTCGAGGGAACCAACTGGTCCTCTCGGATTTCCATAATCTTTGTTAGCCCTTCTACCAAAATAGCCACTTCAGGGCTAAAATCGCGGCGCACATCTTCGATGGAACAACACGTATCCTCCACCACGTCGTGCAACAACGCAGCGATTACCATCACCTCATCGCCTCCAAAATGTGCTACAAAAGAAGAGACAAGGATGGGGTGGATGGCGTAGGGTTCACCACTTTTACGAAGCTGATCTTCGTGTTTTTCAACCGTAAAAGCAACTGCTTCATTTATCTCTTTGGTCATCTCCATCTGAGCGCCCAAAATAGCAACGGCAGTGGTGATGTCCGTGCAAGATTGGACTTTTTTAAGCAGTTCTTCCAACGGGGTGTCCTACTCTTCGCAGCGTAACAGTGTCTCGATACTGAGTTTTCCCTCAGCCGCTTCCATGAGTGCAATATCAGTAAACTTTACTTTGTTTTTATCGACATTAATCATAGGCATGGCACCAGAAGCGAGTTCTTCTGCACGTTTTGCAACAACAAGAACAAGCTTGTAACGGTCGCCGTCCATGTATTCCATGGCTTTAGCGGTAATTTTTTCAATTCTCATAGGGGTTCTCCTTGGTTATTTGACGACAGAACAAAGGGTATAGTCGCCGTTAATGATGTTGAGGATGTTGCCTTTTTTAAACATATTGCACACGACAATAGGAAGCCCATTGTCTTTAGCAAGTGCTATTGAGGTATCGTCCATAACTTTAATGCTGTCTTGCATTGCTTGGTCGTAACTGAGTTCACGCAACAACGTGGCGTCTAAAAATTTCTTAGGATCTTTGTCGTACACGCCATCTACCTTAGTCGCTTTGATAATCATATCTGCACCGATTTCAATGGCACGCAAGGTTGCTGCGGTATCGGTGGTAAAGAAAGGATTACCTGTGCCTGCGGCAAAAATCACGATGCGTCCTTTTTCCAAGTGACGCTGTGCGCGACGCACGATAAACGTTTCACAAATGGCTTCCATTTTGATGGCACTTTGTACCCGCACATCTGTGCCTACAAATTCAAGAGCCTCTTGCATCGCAATGCTATTAATCACTGTGGAAAGCATGCCCATATAATCGCCACTGGTGCGCTTGATGATACCATCTTTCGCAGCGCTCACGCCTCGGATGATGTTGCCTCCACCAATCACAATACCCACTTCCACGCCCGCTTCAACCATCGATTTTATCTCAGAAGCGATAAACCGAAGTATGGAGGTATCGATTCCAAACCCATTTTCCCCTGCTAATGCTTCGCCTGAAAACTTCACCAACACCCGTTTTTTGGTCTTTTCCATGCCTTTTGCCCCTTTACATGTAAGGATAAATCCGCGTATTCTACTTAAAAGAACCTTATAAATCGTTTTACCGCGTGTGTTAACCCATGCGAGGGCGTTGTTTTGTAGCCTAGCACCGCATGTCTAACGCACAGTGATGAGTTCAAGAGGATTGATGTGGTAATTTTGTTGGGTCACTTCAAAGGTCAAATCATGGTTCACGCGACCAATCACGTAGCCTTGTTTGATACGAGAACCTACTTTTATCGTAGGGGCAATCTGGGTCATTTGAGCATAGATAGTGTGAATACCGTCATTGTTTTCCACAATCACGACATGGTTTAGCATGTTGGTCACGCCCGCGTACACCACCTTTCCTCCTAGCACGTTTTTCACTTGCGCTAAGGCTGTTTTGGAGCGCAAGACCACAGACTCGTTGAAAATTTTGATGTTGTAAATGGGGTCAACATAATTGCCAAATTCTTGCTTCACCTCAAAGGCATCCAAAGGGGCGATGGTTTTTTTGCCAGTGTAACGCTTCACGCGACTGTTTTGGTAGGAAGAGCCAATCTGCCGTACGGTTACTTGCTGGGCGTCTGAGGGCGCTTGAGCTTCAGTTGCGGCGCGTGCGGCGGCCTCAGCTTCCGCTTGGGCTTTTTTTTCTGCTTCGGCACGCTGCACAATCTTTAAGCGCTCCAGGGTGTCTTGAAGCTCTTTTTTCTGGGCATATATTTGATTAAGCCTTGCACGGTAAAGGGCGTTTTGCTCATCCAGTGCCGCAAGACTTTTACGCTGTTTTTCACGAAGAGCCAAGAGGGTACTCTCTTTTGCACGCAGTCCTCGAAGGGACTCATTGAGTCGTGCGATACTGCGATTACGCTGGCGAATCTCTTCGGTGGTATGGGCGTATTGGGCATGGAGGTTTTTAAAATCTTTTTGGATAATCACTTCCATCTCACCAAGAACCGCATCCACCATAATACTCTCGATACTTTCTTGATAGCCTTGGTCGGTGACCATGTGAAAAGAAAATTGCTCAGCAATGATGCGAATCATGCGCTGCTCTAACTCTTGTTTTGTTTTTTCTAAAACCGCATTTTGTTGGGTGAGTTCTTCTACTTCCAAAGAAGCTTCTTTGGTCTCTTCTTGGAGGGTTTTAATCTGTGTTTGGAGTTGTGAAATTTCCCCAGCAAGGGTTTGGAGTGCTTTTTTTTCATCGGCAATTTCTTTGGCGATGGCTTCAAGTTTTTGGCCAATTTGCCGCTCTTGTTTTGCGGTTGCGGCCAGTGAAGCGCTACTTGAAGAAATCTTGTCTTTTGTTGTGGCCGCACATGCAAGCATACTTACTAAAAAAAACCCTACCACCAAACGCATCATGGGGTTTCTCTTTTGACCTTCACCATCACCATGCTAACCGAAACAAGGGCAAAAAAGAGTGAAATCCCTAACAATAACCCTCCTTCGCGAAGGGGCTGGATAGTCGGAATTACCACGTCAACTTCACGGGCAATTGCCACCACCTCAGGAAGCATAGGAATCCCATAAAACAGTGCAACGACGACAAAGGTAGCAATCAAAGAATCTACTATCACCAGTCGGTACAACACCGCACTTTTCATCCAAAAAGGGGCACCAAAAAGGGTCATGATATCCATGCGTTCTTTGTGTTCAAGCACCCAAATGCGCATTTGCTTGAGCATCAACAATAACGAGACAATAACAATAAGGGTTGTAAATACATACGCCATGCTTTTAGCAATCGTTAAGATACGGTAGATTTTATCGTAGGTTTTTGCAAAGGTTTCCACCTTGCTCACGGAGGCAATGCGCTCTAAATCATTTTTAATCTTACTAAGCTGTGTATTGGAGGGAAAAGAGGCGAGTTTAAGGTTGTAAAACTTAGGAAGAGCAAGTTGAAGCAAAGAGAGGTTTTGGGTTGAGATGTCCCCTTTGAGGCGGTCTAAAATCACCTTTGGACTCACTTCTTCCATGTTTTTTAACGAGGGTACACTGCGCGCAATATCTGCTTCCTCAAGAGCTTTAGAGGAAACGATGATGATGCTGTATTCGTTGATAATACGGGTTTCATACTCTGCTACAATCACTTCTAACCCACGGGTGAATTGAAACGAAAATAACAACACAACCAAGGGAAAAATGACGGAAAAATGGTTCTTAAGAGACTTCATACAAGACACCGCTTTCAAGGAAAAAATGTTTGTAGTTTGACCCCATGGTTGTAGGGATGCGGTGGGTTACCACCACTACGGTTGTGCCTAAATGCTCTCTGGCACTTTTTAAAAGCGACCAAATGACATCACTGGAGTATTCGTCCAAGTTCCCCGTTGGCTCATCCGCCAAGAGTAACACCGGATTGTGAGCTAAAGCTCTTGCCATGGCTACGCGTTGTTGTTCGCCCCCGCTAAGCTCCAAAGGATACCTACCCGCTTTGTGTAAAAGCTTGACATGTTTAAGCAATTTTTGTGCCTGCTGTACGCACACATTTTTTGAAAATCCGCCAATGAGCAAGGGAAGCATCACGTTTTTTTCCACCGTCCATTCGTTAATCAAACGGTAGTCTTGAAAGACAATCCCAATATACCGCCGCAAAGCATTGAGTTTTTCGCCCGTGGTGCCGTTCATGGAAATCCCGCACACGGAAAGCTCGCCTGAACGCAGGGCGATTTCCCCGTAAAGGGACTTTAAAATAGTGGATTTTCCACTCCCACTTTTTCCTGTGATAAAGGCAAAATCATGGGAGTCTATCCGCATGTCGCCATCGGTAATGACAGGCTCGTCATTACGGTATCCTAGAGAAATCTTTGACGCTTCAATCACATGATTCATCTGTTCATCCATTCTGTTAAGGCAACATGAGCCAAGGTATTCGCCTTGGTAGAAAACACTTCTTCAGGAAAATAGTGCGCGTTTTCTTGGTCTATCACCACATACCGATGCTCGGGTCGATCGTACGCACCAAAGGCAACTTTGAGCATTCCTTGGGTTTGATTAATCTCGTACCACCCTTCTACATGTACAAACCACGTCTCACCCCGCAAGGTTGCATTTGTCTCTTTGTGTCTTAGCGCGGCCACATCCACAGGTGCTTCAAATACCAGTGCAACAGGGGGTGGCGTGGGTGCGTGTTCGTGTTGGTTCACTAGGGTAAGGTCGTAGATGTTTTTTTCCATGCGTTTCCAACGGTCTTCGTATTTGCTGCTCACCGCCAAATCCATGTTTTTTTGAATCTGCACCTTTGTTTGTGAAAGTGCCATAAACACGTCTAATGCGTAAGCATAATACGCATCGCTGTCGGTGCGAAGTTCCAGGGTTCCACCCACCTTCAACACCCGCAATGCTTCTTCTACAAAACCTTCGGAAATGACACGTCTGTGGGGTTTCTTGTCCCACGGAATGGGAAAATGGACAAAAATCCTCCCCACGCTATTAGCAGGCAAAAACTCCATCAAAATGCGCGCGTCATAATCCACTACGACCACATTTTCAAGGCCTTCATGCTCAATTCGTTTTAACACTTGTTCCACCGAAGGTTTGTGGATTTCAATCCCTACATGTAAGACAGTTGGATTGGACGCTGCTTGATGAAGCAAATGCCGTCCGCTTCCAAAGCCCACCTCTACCCAAATCTCCCGTGTTTCTTGAAACGTTTCAGCAAAAAAAGCAGGTGGCTTAAGGTGAGCAGAAGGGTTTTCATGGTGGTTTTTGGTACTGTAAATGTTACTAAAACGCACCGCCGCTTGGGACGCGTTTTCATAAGCAATCAATCCTTTTTGCAACACTTTTACCTGCGAAGGGCGCGTGATTTTTTCTCCCTTCACAAGCAAGCCTTCGGGTCGACGTATCTGCTTGATAAAAAACTGGTGGTTTTCCAATTGGGCCAACACAAGGGATTCGTCAGCAGAAGTTGCCTCCCACATAAACAACACTTCCCCCTCTTGGTGCGGATAGGCAAGAGGGGTTAGGGATGAGGCATGAAAATTTGGCATGGGTTCCTTACTCGTTTGGTATTTGGACGCGAACGCTTTGGGACGCTTTGGAAGCAAGACCGTAGGGGTCGATTGCTACCACTTCGTAGGTGTAACTCACGCCTTTGACAATATCATGGTCTAAAAATTGTCCTGAGGTGATACCTTGAATGACTTGCGTGTCCCCTCGGGCTTTTTTAATCACTTCAAATTTTTCGGCCCGTTGGTCTACTTGACTCCACGTGAGCAACACGCCCGATGCATCTTGGCGCACGCCTGTGATAGCAGGAGGAAGAGGCACATCAAGGGTGGTGCCCATGATGGGATTGGGTTGCCTTAGGGATTCTAGTCCGTCCACGTCTACTGCTGTGACCTTGTAATAACGGTCTGCACCGTTGGTGTTGATCAAATCTTCAAATTTTGGCTCATTGGTTTTAGCCAAAAAGGTGTAAAACAGCACCGAAGTGGGGGCGCGGTACACGCGGTAGTGGGAAATATCTGGCTCAGAAGAAGGACTCCACGTGATAACGATTTTCTTTGGCAAGGTACGGGTGGCTTGGATACCTTCAATCATCTTTGGCAACGGCTTGGTTTTGGCTTCGATGATGTCGCTTGGCTTGGAAATAATCCCATCAAAAGTACGCACCATCACACGGTAGCGGTACATGTGGTTGTCTTTTAGCCCTGTGTCAATATACTCCGCATTTAGCCGTCCGCGCACCTGCGCAACACGTGACCAGGAGGCCGAATTTAACTCGTTGCGCTCAACAATATACGACTCAACACGCTCATAAGGATGCGGGCGCCACAACAGTTTTACGCGGCTTGGAAGCCCGACAATAGCCTGAACAAAAGGGACTGAATCTAGCAAAGGGCGTGTCTGTGCGCTCACCACAGCACTGGGCGTGGATTCTTGCTTGGACGCAGTAAAAGTTGACATGCGGTAATGGTACAAGGTTTCTGGAATCAACCCTGAGTCTACGTAGTGCGAAGTGTAGCGGTCATTGATAGTCGCTATGCGTGTCAACGCGCCTTCGCCCGTGCCGCGGTACAGGTAATACCCTTCAACACCTTCATCGTATTGGGGCGTCCACTCAAACCCAACATCAGTCATATCTGGAATAGTTTTAATATTTTCAACGATAGGAAGATTGGGGTCAATCGCAGGTACGTCTGGCGGAAGAGGTCCCCTTTGACACCCACTCATCAACGCCATCGAAACGGTGAGTAAAATCAGTAAATAAAAGCGCTTCATCTCTTTCCTCCTGGGTAAAATACTGGTGTAATTGTGTTTCAAAGTCTTCATACAAAGGCGCACACCACTGCATGGGGGCTTTTGTTACGGGATGCTCTAAATACAGGGCATAAGCGTGAAGCATAACCCTTGGGATTGTAGCTTTTTGGCTCTTAAAGCCGTATAAAGTATCACCTAAAATATGACGGGAGAGGCTTTCAAGGTGCACACGTATTTGATGGGTTCGACCTGAAAAAAGTTTAGCGCCGATGAGTTCCGTGGCACCATTGTTTCCTAAAGCAAGTTTACAAAAGGCACTTTTAGCCTCTCTCCCACCCTCAACGATTCCCATTTTTAAACGGTT
This sequence comes from Campylobacterales bacterium, assembly GCA_014859645.1. Classification (GTDB taxonomy): domain Bacteria; phylum Campylobacterota; class Campylobacteria; order Campylobacterales; family Campylobacteraceae; genus Sulfurospirillum_B. The sequence continues at coordinate 12,891 of JACUTV010000024.1, read as the reverse complement.
TTTGGGATTGCGCGCGATGGGTTTGTCTACCACGCACGGTGCTTTGAGCGGTAAATCAATGAGCGCCACATAGTACCGCCCCATACTTTTATTTTCCAGTTGCGCCGCCAAAGCACGGTGGGCTTCGTTGGTTTTAGCGATAACTAGCGCGCCTGAGGTTTCCTTGTCCAGACGGTGCACGATACCATGACGCTCTTCGCCGCTGAGGGTCGAGAGGGAAAACCCACGTGCACGCAACCAATCTACCACCGTCGCCTCTTTGACGCTAGGCGCTGGATGGACAGTGAGCAACGGGGGCTTGTTAAGCACCATCAAGTGGTCATCTTCGTATAAAATGGGAATCTCAAAATCCACCGCGACTACTTCGGGTGTGGGTGCTTCCACTTCGCGCACCTCTACCACATCGCCCGCTTGGAGCTTGAACCCTGTTTTATGCACACTCGTGCCGTTAACAAGGACGCCGTGGGTTTTGATGAGATGGGCAACTTGATTGCGCGAAGCGGACAAGGTGGTGGTTAGAAAAAGGTCTAAACGCCAAGACGCGTTACATGTAAAAGAGTTTGCCAAGGATTATTCCTTATCTGTTATAATGCCAAAAAAATTTTAAGGTGGCGGAGTGCTTCAACTAGACAAAAGGATTCTAACACATTTTGACTTCTTGATTCCCCTTCTCGTCTTGCCAATCATTGGTGTTTCTTACTTTCTTGTCTCTGAAGCCAGCCCCATGTTGGGCAATAAACAAATCGTCTATTTCGCGGTGGGATTTTGCGCGTTTTTCTTTTTCTTTTTCTTTCCTATCCGCAAGCTCGAATGGCTTATTCCCTCCTTTTATTGGGCAAGTATCAGCTTGCTTGTCAGCGTTGAGTTTTTCGGAGTAAGCCGTTTGGGCGCAAAACGTTGGCTTGAGATTCCTTTTGTGCACTTTACCATCCAGCCTTCTGAAATCATGAAACCCGCGTTCATTCTCATGCTTGCTTACCTCATCAAACACACGCCTCCTGAGGAAGAAGGCTACGGGGTAAAAATGTTTTTGAAACTCAGTTTTTTCATTTTTTTACCTTTTGTGCTTATCGCCAAAGAACCCGACCTTGGCACTGCACTGGTGATGCTCATCGTAGGGTATGGCGTCTTGTTCATTGCAGGAGTAAATAAAAAAATTTGGATTACTCTGCTTGTGCTTGCCTCTCTTGGAGCGCCTTTTTTGTACAACAGCTTACACGACTACCAAAAACAACGCATTCATGATTTTATCAGCGAAAAACCCAGTTACCATGTGCGCCAATCCCTCATCGCCATAGGCTCTGGTGGACTCCTTGGCAAAGATAAGGACGAAGCCACGCAAACCCATTTTAAGTTTCTTCCCATCGCCACCAGTGATTTTATTTTTGCTTACCACATTGAGCGGTTTGGGTTTTTGGGTGCTCTAGGGCTTGTGTTGCTGTACATGTTTCTCATCCTTCACCTCCTCACCCTTAACCTCATGCTCAAAAGCGATCACTTTACGCGAGTAGTGACTTCAGGACTTGCCTTGCTCCTTTTTGTATACATGAGTGTCAATATCTCCATGACCATCGGATTTGCGCCTGTGGTTGGGGTGCCGTTGCCATTTTTTAGTTACGGGGGAAGCAGTTTTATCACCTTCATGATTTTCTTTGGGATAGTCCAAAACCTTTTAGCCTTTCGCTTTGACCCCACCTATCGCTTCGTGAAGCTTAAGTTTTAGAACCTCGTAAGCAAAAACACCCTATAATCACACTCTTCATTTTTTGGGTCTATAGCTCAGTTGGTTAGAGCATCCCGCTCATAACGGGACGGCCGTAGGTTCAAGTCCTACTGGACCCACCACCTTCGTACCGTTTGCATCCTTGGCATGCAGACAGAAAGGGGTTTCGTGTTAAAATATTTTTTCTTCGCACTTGCGCTTTCATTGGCCCTTTTTGCCTGTACAAGTGACTGCACATCGTGCCATCCAAGCCTTGACATCCACACCGACATCCGTCATCAGCCTCTGGCTACTTGCGCAGGATGTCATCCTCCAGAAAGTTTTAAAGACACCACGATGGCCACAGGATGCGGAACCGACTGCTTTGTGTGTCATGCTGTAGAAAAGGTAGTGGAAGTCACGCCCGAACATGGGGTTATTAACGACTGTATTGAATGCCACGAAGGGCTAAAACCTGCCCAAACTTTTTATAAAATGCCTGCTAGTTTACCCAAAGGATTTGAACTCATTAAGGGATTTTAATCATCCTTCTTTTTCTTGACGATAGTGGATAATACTTAAAGGATAAGGAGCCCCCTCGGGTATTTCGTCCTCCTGGGTGGTTTTGGGCGGTACGATTTGCGCGAGTCTTAGCCTATCATCCAACGCTTTGGTAATCGCGAAAAATTGAAGAAAATGCCTTAAACTCATCTTCCAATTTACCCTTACATGTAAGGCTTTTTTTAAGTGGGAAGTGAGCTGGTATTCGTATAAAAACCGCATGATTTCCTGGTGAATCTCGTACCCTTCTTTATTGCCCATAAACGGTGTGATACGTTCGTACACGTCACGCATTTTGCCTTCAAGAATCTGTTTTTTTAGCACCACCAAAAAGCGTTCTTTGGCTTTTTTGTAGTGCTGAATTTGCACGTACTCTTCATTCCATACCCCAAGTTCTGACACCACCGCGCACGCTTCAAGCATACGCCCTGTGCTAAGCAAGGTGTCTAGGGAGAGAATTTGTTTGATGTGGTTGATTTTTTGTGTCGCGTAAGAGGCTGAAGGGGCGAATTCTTGCAGCGCGCTAGCTAGTGTGGTGGCTTCTTCAAAGTGTTGCTCCCCAAGGGCACGTTGAAGTTTTTGTTTGAGTTCTTCTTGCAACCACCCCACTTTTTCGTACAAAGCCGTCTCTTTCAAAAACGCATGTTTTTCAGTGAGGGCAAAATAGGCTTTAAATTCTTGGGCGCGAATGCACTCTTGGGCTTGCTGAAACAAAGAAAGATGCTTAAACATTAAAGCGATTTCGTGGTTTTTTTCAGGCACTTTTAAAAACAAGGTGAGCATTTCAAGCACGGCGGATTTGTTAAGTACTGGGTCGCGGCTCAATAGCCGCTGCGCCTTGCCATAAAGGGTGCGCCACATTTGTTCAAGTTTTTTGTAGTGCTCACTCTGTTTTAAAAAAGGCGTTTTCTCGCACATGTCGTACGCACGGGGGAAATCGCGGGTTTTGATACACCGCAGCAATGCGGCAAGTTCCCCTTGCTGCCCTTCAAGCAGTTCCATTTCCAAACGGCATTTGGGGTGAAACATGAAGGGTCTGGCTTCTTGTTGCGCCTTTTCAAGGGCACCTTCGCTTAAGAGTACCGTGATGCTCTTTTTGGCTTCTAACCACTGTTCGTACATGTTCCACGTGCTTTCATGGGTCATCAAAAAGGCATTTTTATCAAAAAAGGCGTTTGCTTCGTCCATTTTTCCTAGAGTAACATTGTGGGAAAATTCTTTTTCATACTCGCGGTAATTGAGCACTGCTAGCTCGCCACTGGTAAATCCCACAAAGAAAAACGCTTCAGATTGGGCCAGTACGCTTACCCCACCACACCCAAAATCAAACACAAACATTTGCTCCAAAGAGGTAACATGAAGCGCCACCACATTGGACTGGCGCGTGCCGATGAAACAAAACTTTTTGTTGGGAGCGACAAACAGCGTACTAGGCCACACGCCAAGGGGGAGTTTAGTTTCTTTGAGGATTTTTCCTAGGCGCACGTCTATCTTCAACACACGCCCATCGCGCAAGACCACCAAAGCGGTTGTCCCTTCGAGGTACTCCATCGCTTCGACGACACTGCCCACTTTCATGTGGCTCACAGACTCCAACAAAAGAGTGTTGTGGGTCACGATACTCCCGTCAAACCCCGCCACACTCACCAAGCTATCGTCTCGCGAAAAGCACAGGGCGCTAATGGTGTCTGGCAAAGCAGGCAAGCGGTGTTCGATGGCGCCGCTGGCGAGGTTAATCACATAACTTCGCCCTTTTTCATCGCCACTAACGAGTTTGTGTTTTGAGCGTGAAAGGGCCACCTTACTCACGGAGGCATGGTGGTGTGTGAAGCGAAACACAAAAGAGATAACCTTGCCCACTTTAATAAGATACCCATACTCCGAATCTCTAGGCCAAAAAAAGAGTTGGTCAAGCCCCAATAAGCATAAGGAGCGCTGATAATAGTCAAAAGGGGCTTGGGCTGGCTTTGAAAAATTGGTCACTTTAACAAGGTTTAATGTCGTCAAATCCACCAATGTATGGCGTCTCGCACGGTCGGTAATGGCGATTTGCTGGCTCGCCTCATCCACATAAACCCCCGTCACCGCAACGTCTAGGGAAAACCACCGCCTAGAGGGCATCATCCCTAGCTCCTTGAGGGCACAACAAGGCGAGGTAATTTTTAGCGCCTTTGTCTAGTGGTTTTATGCGTACAAGTACTTCCAGACTTCCCAAGACCGTCTCATACATCCCGAGTACTTCAAAGCCTTTGGGTTTTCTGTCCCACAAAGATGGCATGCGCAAAAAGGGGTCTTCGGTTTGAATTATCGCATCAAGGCGCAAGGTACCTTCTTTTAGTCGGCACATAACTCCTTCCTCAATTCCTTCTTCCACCAATTGAATAAACTCAAAATTGTGCAAGGCGATACATCCTTGGGCATCTACCATCGCCGCGGGAAGGGGAAGTGCGTCTACAACATGTTTACATGTATAAGACACCAAACACGTTTCATCCACTTCTATACGCTCTATATGGGTTTGGTCTTGCAAGACCAACAAAAACTCTACAGCCTCATCAGCCAACACCACGGGCGTACTATCAAAGTGTACATGTAAGGATTTCATAGTCTTTGTTTGGCACACCATCTCCCCTTCCCATGGGCTTTTTTGGGCAATGCTTGCTAAAAATGCCTCACGTACACTAAGAAGATTTTGCGCGTGAAGAAAGATAGTGCAGGGCTTTCCTTCTAGTTCTTGAACCCCAAAACCCAAAAGATGTGCAGCATAAGGGGTGGCTTTGAGAATTTCGCCACGCCCATTGAGCACCAAAAAACTTCCTGTTTGGTAAAACGCATTTTGATACGCGTACGCTTTGGCACAACTCTCTTTCAAGTCTTTACTTTGGCGCGCCACTTCTTCTTGTAAAGAGGCGTTGAGTTGCCTGAGTTCTTCTTGGTAACGCACACGCTCGCGCGCTTCAAAAATATATCCAACACTTTTATAAAGGGTTTCAAGAATGTGGTCACTTGAGAGCGGTTTGGTGATAAAATTATCCACGCCTAAGCGGATAAGCTTGAGCAAATACTCCGCTTCATCGTGGGCAGATGTCACGATAATGGGTTGGGTTGGGTTAAGCACGCGAATGGCTTCAATCATCGCAATACCGTCCATTTTTGGCATACGAATGTCAGTAATCACCAAATCAAAAGTCTCTTTTTCAAACGCGGCAAGTCCCTCTTCCCCGTTGGTTGCAAGCACAATGGTGTCAAAAATATCCGAAAGCAGCATGGTTAGCTCTTCGCGCAATGCCTCATCGTCCTCCACGTACAAAATGCGCAGTCTCTTGCCCATCTCCAACAACTTTTCTAAATGTGACATTCCAACTCCTTTGGATGTTTTATCTTACGCCTTCTTAGTTGCATCTGTGTTGCATTTTTGGTATATTGGTATAATTGTTTCAAACACACAGGAAATACCATGCTCTCACTGCTTTTAGTAGAAGATGACACCGCATTAGGAAATGAGCTTCGTCTTTTTTTGTTGGATTTTTTCCATGAAGTCACCCTGCTTACCAACGTAAATAATGCCCTTGTCTGGCTTAAAGACCATAGCGTAGATGTGGTTATGAGCGACATTTGCATGCCCCACATCAACGGGCTCGATTTTCTCAAACGTGTACGCAAAGAGCGCCCCCAACAACTCCTCATCGTCATTTCAGCCCACCCCCAAACTGACTATTTACTTGAGAGTATTACTTTAGGGATTTATCGCTTTTTAATCAAGCCTTTTGACACCCAAAAGCTCATCGACGAGATGCACACACTCACCCAAACCTTACGCCAACAAAAGCTCAAACTCCCTACACCTACACTGTTTATTGGCGATGCGGTGTGTTATGACCTTGAGTCAAAAACCCTCACCATCAATAACACCCCTCACCATTTAACCAAAAAAGAGGGGCAATTGCTCCATCTTTTGGCCCTAAACCGCCACCATTTTCTAACCGAAGAGGCCATGGGACAGGCGATTTGGGGAGATGAATTTATTTCCCCTTCTACGGTACGCGCCTTGATTCGCCGACTAAGAGAAAAACTAAATCTGCCCACCTCTATCGTCAATTACCGTGGGTTTGGATACCAACTCAACACCCATCAGGCAACGCCTCTAGAGGCTGACTAAAATAAAACCCTTGGGCGAGGCGCACGCCCAAACGCTCTAGCACCTCTTTTTCTTGCCGTGTGGCAACATGTTCTGCGATGACTTCTAGGCCCATCCCCTGTGCCATTTTCACGATAGTTTTCACGATAGTTTCTTTGTGGGGCAAAGCGTCGATATTGCGTATAAATTGGCCGTCTATTTTTAAAATATCGCAAGGAATTTTTTCAAGCCGACTGTAATTTGACCGCTCCGCCCCAAAATCATCAAGGGCGATTTTAAAGCCCACGCTCCGCAACCGCGCCAAAGCGTCATTGGCGTACGTAGCCCCTTTGTCAATCACCGCGTCTTCAAGGATTTCCAAAATTACCCGCGAGGGATCCATGTGCGAAAGCTCGGTGCGTTTGATTAAAAAATCCACAAATTCGTGGTCCATAATGTCTTCATGCGAGAGGTTGATGCTAAAAGGAAAAGTGTTGTGCTTAAAGGTTTCGTAGCATTTTTTCACCAACATGCGCGTCAGATTTCCCATCAGTCCGCTTAAACGCAAGGGCTCAATAAAATACAGCGGCATCAAAATCGACCCGTCCGTTTCCCGTAGTCTCGCCAAGCATTCGTATTTCACATGCGCACCTGAATCCATCGCCACAATGGGCTGAAAAAAAGGCACCACTCGGTCTTCTTCCAAGGCTTTGCGCGCCTTGTGAATCCATAGGGCATTGTGTTTTTGGGTCAACGAAAAGGCGGAGTCTTTCACATACACTTGGTATTTTCCCGCCAACCCTGCCTCCTTGAGTTCGTGCAAGGCGGTGCGCGCTTTAAGTAACGCCGTCCTTGCCGACGCACGCACACTAATCCCGATGGAAAAAGAGACATACACGTCTTCTTCTTCCTTGTGGGCAATGGGCGTTTCTTTAAAAAAACTGATGGCTTGTTGGGCTATTTCCTCAGGAACGTACTTGGTACTCTCTTGTAAGAGCACCACAAATTCATCGGAAGTTTCCCGGTACAACAACGCATCTTCTGGCAAAATATAACGCAGCATCGTTCCTATCTTAAAGAGCAATTCATCTGCCACTTCGTACCCTAGAAAATCATTAAACCCACTAAAATGGTCCACATCAAACACCATCACCGAAAGGCGTGTGTCGCGCCCCATGCAATAGAGCTCTTCATGCAAAGAGGCTTGGTTGGGCAAGGAGGTTACCAAGTCGGTTGTTAGGGCGCGTTGGAGTTTTTGGTAATTTTCTTCTAGCTCTTCGGTCTTTTTTTCAATAGCATTTTCTAAATGTTGTTTATAAGCAACGTTTTCTTTCATGGCGCAAATCACGCGGGCTGTTTTGCCTAGCGTGTCTATAAATTGCTCGTACTGCAAAGGTTTGAGTATGTACGCGTTCACGCCTGTTTGAATACTGTCTAAAAAAAGTTCCGTTTCGTTGTGGGCAGAAATAATAATAACAGGAAAATTTTCATCCCGCTCTTTGATAGCACGGATTAATTCAATCCCGTTCATGCGCGGCATATTGATGTCCGTGATGAGCAAATCCAGTCTCTCTTTGTGTGCTTCAAAGACTTCTAGCCCTTCTTTTCCATCGCTCGCGTATAGCACTTTGGCAAAAAATTCTTCCAACAAAGCACCCGTCTCGACGCGCAAAAAAGCATCATCCTCCACGTACAACACCCGCAACGGTGCGGTCAATTGCGACACTGTTATTTCGTCCATTCTCCCCCCTCCTCTTTCACAGCAAACACAATCGTAAAGCAGGCACCACGGGCAGTATTGGCCACATGGATGCGCCCCTTAGCATGGTCTTCGATGATGGTTTTTGACATATACAACCCAAGGCCTGTGCCATTTTTTTCCTCTTTGGTGGAAAAATAAGGCTCAAAGATTTTTTCCATAATGAGTGGCTCGATTCCTCCCGCGCTGTCTTCGATTTCCAAGACTGATACTTCAGGCGTATCATACGTGCGTAACCAAATGGTTTTTTCACTAGGATTGCGTTCTTTGATGGCATCTTCGGCGTTTTTAAGTAAGTTTAAAATGACTTGCATCACTTCATTGGTGTGCAACACCAGCGTGCGCGAAGAGCACTCTTGACGCACAAGCGTGATGCCATTAACCTCCAACGCCTTGCCAATCACCCCCAACGTGCGCTCCACAAGCTCGTACAAGGTTGTGCTATCGCGCCGTTTATCGGGCTTGAAAAAGTTGCGAAAATCATCGATGGTCGTGGTTAAAAATTTCACATAATGCTCTATTTTTTCCACTGATTCTAACATATACGCGCTCAGGGCTTGTTGCCCTTCTTCGGTTTGGAGGTTAAATTTTTTCAGCATCAGCTTGACCTTAATAGACGCGGCCACGGTGGAGATAGACCCCAAAGGCTGGCGCCATTGGTGGGCAATCATGCTAATCATTTCCCCCATTTGTGCCAAACGGGATTGTTGCAAGATGTGTTTGTCTTTTTCGCGATTTTGTTCCACCTCAAACCGCACTTTTTCTTCAAGGGTGGTGTTGAGTTTTACCAACGCTTCGTGGTTGTTGCACGCGCAAATGGCGTTATCAAGTTTTGCGTGCAAGGAGCGCAAAATCGCCTCAATGGCGGCGAGTTCTTCCTCCCCAAGGTAAAACATAAAGCTCATGACCCCTTTGCCCACATACATGTAAAGCACTTGTTCGCCATTGCGCCTTACATGTAAGTCCCACGAGTGGTTGTGCCTCTCAGGAGCAATCACCCCATAAAGGCTGCGTTTTCCCTGTCCACACACCAAAGCAAACCCTTCTGCATTGGGACGCCAAAACCCGCTAGCAATCGCCCCACTTTTGCGCGCAAACACCCGCAAAAAGGTCCGCAACATTGCTTCAAGGTCTAACGAAGTCCCGATGGCATTCACGCACTCGTATGTCACCAATAACTGTTGGTTAAATTGCATCAGTACGCCCCCACAACACACGTATTATTGTACAGTTCCACATAACTTTTTGAACTGTTGGCAATCTCCCCAAGAGAAAGCACACCGACTAATTTTCCCGCACCCTGACACGCGCGCACCCCGTCGATTTCTTCGGTGAATCTTTCCGCCAACACGCTTTGCCTTCCCACACAATCAAACACAAACATCGGCCCATCTTTCTCACGGCGCTGACTCACCACCGCACGGGCGCAGGCCGAGGATGCTTCAAGAAGCTTGGATTTGGTGGCTGAGCCTAGGGAGACAACCGTGTCCTCTAGGGCATCGCCTGCGAGTTTTAGCATACGTCCGTCTGTTTCTTTTGGGATGCGAATGGTTTTTTCCCCAAAGGCGCGTTCAAACATCAACGGGTACATCAATCCCATCTCAAAAATATTTTGCGGGGTAACTTCCGCTCCAAAACGCTCGTGCACCAACCGTTTGTACGCGCTAAAGGCTTCTTTGAAATCAATAGCTTCAATCACATTGTGTACCGCTTTTGAAATCATCGAAAAATCACCCACACAATCGTACCCGTGTCGTGCCTCCGTGACAAACCCTTTTGCACTGCCTAAAAGAATTATTCCCTTGTTGGTGTATCCGTCACCGTTGTACATGTAGAGGTATTCTTGGCGTTCCAAACACCCCGAACCGCCTCCAAATACCACTGCTTTCGCGGGGGTATTTTCAAACAGTAGTTCAAGTTTTTCTCCCACCAGTGGATCGTTTCCATCCACAATCGTCAAAAAACTCTGGCATCCTGCGAGTGTCTTTTCTTGCACGTTCCATCCCAAGGTGGTGTCCGAATCAAGTTCACACACAAACGCGCCCGCTTTAGTGAGAGTGGTTTCGCTAAAAAGCGCGGGAAACACCGCTCCTAGCCAAGGAGCACAAATTTCACCACTGAGTTTTTCAAAAGGAAACCCCTCCCCCGCTAACACCAAGTAGCGTTTGTGTGCATCAATGCACCCTGCCACTTGGTCTAACCGTGTTACTTCTTCAATACGTGCAAACATTTCATACCACCCCAACCACACAGGTTTTGTTGTAAAACTCAATATTACCATCGTGTTTATTGGCAATCTCTCCTAGGCTTAATACTCCCCAAAAAGGCACCGACACACCCGCGCTGATGGCTTCTAATTCACGCGCAAAGTTCTCTTCCAAAAACAGCACCCGCGACACGCAATCCACCACAATCGCCCCCGTGGGTGCGCGCCCAAGCGCCATAACTGCATCTTGAGCGGCTTCGTTGGCCGCCCGAATGAGTGCGTCTGTTTCGCCTTTTAAAATCGAAACGATGGAATTTTCTTCCATCTCTCCTACGAGCACCAAGGCCACGCCATCGGTGGCAATGGGGTCACGCACGACCATTTCTGAACCGTAGTTGCGGATACCAAAGGGGTACGATTTAGCAAGAGAAAAAAAGTTTTCAGGGGTCAGTTTTTTTCCGCTATCACGCTCTACAATCTGCTTGTATACTTCAAAAGCGTCTTTGTAATTTAACTCTTGAAGGAGGTTTTTCGTCGTCTTTGTCGCCATCAACGGCCCCATCAGTTCATCCCATCCGTGCCCCACGCCAAGACCAAAAGGCGCCCCACAAGAAAGAATCAACGCGGCATCTTGGTAGGTTTGCCTCCCCTTAAAAAGCAACGGCTCTTGCGCCAAGGTGAGTTTTCCACTCCCGCCTCCCAAGAGGGAAGTAGCAGGTGCTGTTACTTCAAACAAGGTTTCCAAAAAGGCAACAATGTGCGCAGAAAGTCCGTCCACAAGGACAAAGAGCATTCCACTAAACCCCTCATCTTTTGGGTCAAAGTATGCCTGCGCCATGGAAGGCACCAGCGTGATGCGCGTCTCTTTGGAGAGAATTACGGCCAAAATCCCCTCGCTGTGATACGCGTTTTGTGCCACCACATACGGAAAAACAGCCCCCACGCAGGTGCATTCTTCGGGCAAAGTCTCAACACAAAAGGGTGTGTGCTCGCCCACAAGGAGCAAGTACCGTTCTCCTGCAACAACCTCCCGTTGCCATGCTTCTTGCGAAGGATAAAACGATGCGGATACAAACATGGTGGCTCCTTTGCGTTATGATAACATGAGAATGTTGTATTGGTGTTACACCTTGCCTAAAGACGAAAAAAGAGAGGAAAAGTGGGTGTTTTTGAAAAATTTGGGGCAAGAAGGGGTTTAGAAGGAAGAAGCCTTACATGTAAAGGGAAATATTCAGCACTATTGTGCTGAATATTCACAGGTTATTCACAGGGGGAAAAGTGCCTTAATGGGCTTTACATGTACCTTCGCCCACGCTTTTTTGAAGGCTGTTTGCCAAAAAGGCGCGAACACTTTCTTCCACAGTTTTGGAGTGTTTATCAAAATACAACGGTAAGCCCGCTTTCGAAAATCCTTCCGCAGGGCGTCCGCCGATGCCTGTTACCACAAGTGCATCAGGAGAAAGACTCATGATATTAAGCACCGCGTTGCCGCATCCGCCCTCTTGGTGGCCAGGGTTTTCTACCGTAGAAACCTCAACAATCTCCCCCTCACCAAGGGTCACAATGGTGTAAAACTTTGCCTTGCCAAAATGGCCGTCCATCGGGGAAAGTTTCCCCATATTTTTGTTGGTTGGAAATACTAATCGCATCTTTTTTACCTTTTTACTTTTAATAACACTTCCAGAGCAAAGCTCTAAAAACTACGCTAACGCTAAGTTCCCTTTAGCAGAGAGTCCGCGCACCTCTATCGCTTAGAGTTGTTGGGGCAATGCCCCTTGTTTGTAGGCTTCGTACGCCTCTTGCACACACATCTCACCCGCCCCAATGAACAACTTCACGGGGGAGTTTTGCAACACTTTGATGGCTTTTTCACCCGCACCATTGCCGGTGATAATCACATCCACGCCCGCATTTAAAACGCTTGCGGCCATTTTCAATCCCGCCCCTTGGGCATCGTCTTTACCACTGTTGCCAAGAACTTCTAACTGTTTGGTTGCTTCATCGTACACAAGCGCCATTTGCGTACGTCCAAAACGCGGATCCATGGACGCTTCCCACGTTTCACCTTGGGTCGTAAAGAGTAGTTTCATCTTTTTTTCCTTTACATGTAAACACAGATGTTTTGCCACAACACTTGCATTTGCTGGGTTAATTTTGGGTGTTCGTAGAGGGTTTTTTCCTCTTTGAGCGCCTCCCAAAACGCCTTTTGATACCGCAGTTTTCCCACAAGAGGAATGTGCTCTTCTTCCAAATACGCTTCTATATCCCCAGTGGACTGGGGACTTAAATCCCACTTATTAATAACCGCGACGCAAGGGATGCTAAACTGGCGCGCTAACGTAACCACCCGCTTGGCATCGTGCAAACCCGAAGCGCTAGCTTCCACCACTACAAGCGCCAACGATGCGCCACTAAGCGAAGAAACCACGGGGCATCCAATCCCTGGACTCGCGTCGCTAATGAGATAGCGCGCGCCCATTTCTTTGGCTTTTTTTCGGGCGCGTTCTTTGACATGGGCTACGAGTTTTCCCGAATTTTCCGCGCCA
>JACUTV010000142.1 GCA_014859645.1 Campylobacterales bacterium | reverse complement strand
CATGCGCATTTTAGTCACAGGCACCGCGGGCTTCATCGGCTTTCACCTTGCAAACCGTCTTCTTTTCAGGGGCGATGAGGTGGTCGGGCTTGATTCTATCAACGACTACTACGACGTGCGGGTTAAGTACGGCAGGTTGCGCGAAGCGGGCATTGCGGGGGAGGCCATCGCACCAAACACCCTCACGCAAAGCACCAAACACGCCAACTACCGTTTTATTCAAGCAAACCTCGAAGACAAAGAAACCTTGCAAACCCTTTTTGCCACCGAAAAGTTTGATGCCGTGTGCAACCTTGCCGCCCAAGCGGGCGTGCGTTACTCACTCACCAACCCAGACGCGTACATGACCAGTAACATCATCGGGTTTTTAAACATCTTAGAGTGTTGTCGCCATTACGGCGTGAACAATCTCTCTTACGCGTCGAGCAGTTCGGTGTACGGACTCAATGAAAGCCTTCCTTTTTCCACCAAAGACAACGTCGACCACCCCATCAGCCTGTACGCGGCGAGCAAAAAATCCAACGAACTTATGGCGCACACCTACAGCCATCTTTTTGGCATCACTACCACGGGGCTTCGGTTTTTCACGGTGTATGGGCCGTGGGGACGACCCGACATGGCGTTGTTTTTGTTTGTCAAAGCGGCACTTGAGGGCAACCCCATCGACGTGTTTAACCACGGCAATATGCAGCGAGATTTTACCTACGTGGATGACATCGTAGAGGGCGTAGTGCGGGTCATCGACAACCCACCTTCGCCTAATCCCACATGGAACCACCAAGACCCCTCGCGCTCTTTTGCTCCCTATAAAATCTACAACATCGGCAACAATGCGCCGGTGAAATTGATGGATTTTATCGAAGCCATTGAGCGAAAGCTTGGCAAGCCTATCCAAAAAAACCTCATGCCCTTGCAAGCAGGCGACGTGCCCGCTACCTATGCAGACGTGAGCGATTTGGTGGAGGATTTGAACTACCAACCCGCCACACCCATCCAAGAAGGTATTGACCGTTTTGTGGAGTGGTACGCGCAGTTTTTTGGAGTGAAGTTGTGAGAATTTGGGCGTTACTGCTTTTTCTCTCCCTTTCCCTTTGGGCGCAAAAACCCGCCCTCATGCTCCTTGAAACCTACCGTGACCACAACGTTTCAGGGTGGCTCATGAGTGAAAAACTCGACGGCGCGCGCGCCTACTGGGATGGGACGGCGCTCTATTCACGCAACGGCAATCTTTTTGCCGCACCCGCGTGGTTTACCGAAGATTTTCCACCTTTTGCCCTTGATGGTGAGCTGTGGAGTGGGCGCGGGGCGTTTGAAGAGATTGCCTCTATCACGGCGCAACTCACACCCCACGAGGGGTGGAGAAAGCTTGCTTTTCATGTGTTTGACGTGCCAGACGGGCAGGGTGGATTGGCGCAACGTTTGAGTGTTTTGGAAGATTACCTCAAACGCATTCCTACGCCTTTTGTCCGTGTGATTCCCCAATATGTGTGTGAAGATACCTCCTCTTTGGAAGATTTTTTAGCCTCTGTGGAAGACCAAGGAGGCGAGGGCGTGGTGGTGCGCGACCCTAATGTCGGGTATTTAACCAGTCGTTCACCCTTGGCCCTGAAGGTCAAACGCTACGAAGATGCCGAATGCGAAGTGGTGGCGCACCACGAGGGTAAAGGGAAATTTGAAGGCTTGCTAGGAGCCTTTACATGTAAAGATGAAAACGGCACACAGTTTCGCATTGGCTCAGGTCTTAAAGATGCCGACCGCCGCACACCACCACCCCTTGGCGCTACAGTAACGTACAAGTTCTATGGCACCACAAATTCGGGCTTGCCACGCTTTCCGGTGTTCTTACATGTAAGGAGTGAGCGCTAATGGCTATCTTACTCACCGGCGGTGCGGGTTACATCGGTTCCCATGTGCTCAAACAGTTGTTGGAGAAAACAGAGGAAAACGTCGTCGTGGTGGACAATCTCTCCACTGGCAACCAAGCGTGCATCGATACGCTTTTGGAGATTCGGGATTTTCATTTTGCCAAGATTGACCTTGACAATCTCGAAATGCTCGAAATGCTCATCGAACGTTTTGGAGTAACAGAGGTGTTGCATTTTGCCGCGTCTATCGTGGTCTCCGAATCGGTTCAAAATCCGCTCAAATACTACAAAAACAATACCGCCAAAACCACGGGGCTTATCGAACTGTGTGTAAACTTTGGGGTCAAACGCTTTGTCTTTTCCTCAACTGCGGTGGTGTATGGGGAACCTTCGGTAAACCCTATCGATGAGGACGCTTCGCTTGCCCCTATCAATCCTTACGGCAGAAGCAAACTCATGAGTGAAACAGTACTAAGAGATGCTTCGAATGCTCATCCTGCATTTAAGCACGTGATTTTGCGCTACTTTAACGTAGCGGGCGCGGCGGGAGATATTGGAGAGACGTTTTCTGATGCGACCCATCTTGTGAAAGTCGCGGCACAAGCGGCCCTTGGTGCGCGCGATGCGTTGAAGGTATTTGGAGGGGATTATCCCACGAAAGACGGCACATGTGAGCGCGATTATATTCACGTGGAAGATGTGGCAGATGCCTATTTGAAGGCTCTTGAATACCTTAAAACGCACCCAAGCGATACCTTTAATGTGGGATACGGGCACGGCTTTAGCGACCGCGAAGTAGTGGAGACTATGCAGCGCGTGAGTGGGGTAGATTTTAAGGTTGAAATGGCTCCAAGACGCGAGGGCGACCCCGCTGTGCTGGTGGCCAACAGCGCAAAAATTAAAAGATACATGGGGTGGGAACCCCAATGCGACGATTTAGAACACATTTGTAAAACAGCTTTAGCATGGGAGAAAAAACTGCATGAAAATTAGTGTCATAGGAACAGGATACGTGGGATTAGTCACGGGGGCCTGCTTTGCTCAGATGGGAAACGCTGTGACGTGCGTGGATGTAGATGAAGCCAAAATCGCTAAGCTAAAAGAGGGCATCATCCCCATTTACGAGCCAGGTCTTGAAGAGATGGTGAAACAAAATGCCCAAAAAAAGACAC
Organism: Campylobacterales bacterium; assembly: GCA_014859645.1. Taxonomy (GTDB): domain Bacteria; phylum Campylobacterota; class Campylobacteria; order Campylobacterales; family Campylobacteraceae; genus Sulfurospirillum_B. The sequence goes on along the minus strand of JACUTV010000142.1, from coordinate 1,677 downwards.
TGGTGTTTTCCACTAGCCTTCCTGAATCCCTGCACGGTGCGCAGGTGGTGTTTATCGCCGTGGGTACGCCCATGGGCGAGGACGGCAGTGCAGATTTACGCTACGTGTTGGCCGTGGCCCAAAGCATCGGGGAGCACATGCGTCATCCGTTGGTGGTCGTGACCAAATCCACCGTGCCCGTAGGAACGGCCGATAAAGTGCGCCAACGCATCGCCGAAGCACTGGCCAAACGCGGTCTTGATACCCCGTTTTACGTGGCGTCTAACCCTGAGTTTTTAAAAGAGGGCGCGGCCATTAAAGACTTCATGAAGCCCGATCGCGTGGTGGTTGGCACAGACGCGCCAGAAGCCCTGGAGGTGCTCAAAGAACTCTACACACCTTTTATGTTACACCACGACAGGTTCATCGACATGGACATCAAAAGTGCCGAGATGACCAAGTATGCCGCCAACGCCATGCTGGCTACAAAGATTAGCTTCATGAATGAAATGGCCAACATTTGCGAGCGTGTGGGGGCGGACGTAAACCAAGTGCGTAACGGCATCGGTTCAGACAGCCGCATCGGGTACAGTTTTATCTATCCTGGGTGCGGGTACGGGGGAAGTTGTTTCCCCAAAGACGTGCAAGCTCTGGTAAAAACGGCGAAAGATTATGGCTACACGCCACGCATTTTAGAGTCCGTCGAAGCGGTGAACGCAGACCAAAAAACCCTTTTGGTGCAAAAAATCGTTGCCCGTTTTGGGGAAAATTTGCAAGGGTTCACCTTTGCACTGTGGGGACTTGCCTTTAAGCCTGAAACCGACGACATGCGCGAAGCCGCTTCCCTAACGCTCATTCATTTGCTGGGCGAACGAGGCGCAAACGTCGTGGCTTACGACCCCAAAGCCATGGAAGAAGCCCAAAAACACTACCTCAAAGAGGCTTTACATGTAAGCTATGTCAAAAGCAAATACGATGCCTTGAATGGCGCGGACGCCTTGGTGCTCGTGACCGAATGGCAAGAGTTCCGAAGTCCTGATTTTGGTGAGATGAAACAACGCCTCAAAAACCCCATTTTCTTTGATGGCCGTAACCAGTTTAGCAAAAGCAAAATGCAAAAATACGGGTTTGAATACCACCAAATAGGTGCGCTATGAGTCGTTTAAACACGCTTCCCTTGTGGGCGCTTATCGCATTTGCCTTTGTTTTTAGTGTCGCGGTGCGCCTGATTTGGGTGTACCAATTTGGTGGGGTTGAGAGTGTTTACTACGACGGTATGTTTATGATTAACACCAACGACGGCTACTATTTTGCTGAGGGGGCACGGGATTTGTTGCGCGGCGAGGCGGGTGTTCTTTCGCCCACCCATACGGCTACAGCGCAGTTTACCGCGCTTGTCGCGCTTCTTCTTCCTTTTTCTTTTGAAACTATCATTTTTTACATGCCCACCGTGCTTGGTTCGTTAGTGGTGGTGCCCATCTTGCTTTTAGGTAACCACTTGAATGAGCGAGGGGCTGCGTTTATCGGGGCGTTGGTGGCAAGCATTGGGGTGAGCTACTACAACCGCACCATGTCAGGCTACTACGATACAGACATGCTCAACATCGTTTTTCCCATGTTGCTGGTGTGGTCATTGGCTCTAGCCCTTCAAACCAAAGCACCCAAATACCTCCTTATTACCGGCCTTGAAATCGTCGC
>JACUTV010000141.1 GCA_014859645.1 Campylobacterales bacterium | reverse complement strand
TTACATGTAAGGGGTAAATTTACCCTCCAAGGTACTTCTTGCGCACTTCGTCGTTGCCGATGAGCGAAGCGGCTACGTCTTCCATGGCGATGTGGCCATTTTCCATGACGTACGCATAATCAGAAATCTTTAACGCGGCAAAGGCATTTTGCTCCACAAGTAAAATGGTAATCCCCTCTTTTTTGAGACGCTCAATAGTCGCAAAGACTTCGCCGATGACTTTGGGTGCCAAACCTAAGCTTGGTTCGTCTAGCATGAGCACTTTGGGTTCACTCATGAGCGCTCGTGAGATGGCAAGCATTTGTTGTTCGCCTCCGCTGAGTGTGCCTGCCATTTGAAAGCGTTTTTCTTTGATGCGTGGAAAAAGTTCATACATGGCTTCTTTGAGGTGTTCGTAGTTTTCGTCGTTGTTAAACGCGCCCATGCGAAGGTTTTCTTCTACAGTGAGGTTGATGAACACCCGTCGCCCTTCAGGCACGAGGGCAATGCCTTGTTGCACCAAGGTGTGGGTTTTGTGTTTGTCTGTATGAAACCCTGAAAAAATCACTTCGCCCTTGCGTTTGACGCGGTTTAAGAGTGCATTCAAGGTTGAGGTTTTGCCCGCACCATTGGAGCCAATGAGCGAGATAATCTTCCCCTCAGGCACCTCAAAAGAGACGCCCTTGACCGCTTCAATGACGCCGTAGTATACATGTAAATCTTTCACCTTAATCATGTTTAAAATCCCCCAAATACGCCGCAATGACTTCTTCGTTTTGAATGGCATCGGCAGGCTTGCCCTCAAAAATGGTCTTGCCATAATCCAACACAAGCACTTTATCGCACAGCTGATTGACAAATTTCATATCGTGTTCGATGAGCAAAACGGTCAAATCAAAATCTTCTCTGGCTTTGAAGATAAGCTCTGCTAATTCCTTGGTTTCCACAGGGTTCATCCCTGCGGCGGGTTCGTCTAATAAAAGCAGTTCAGGATTGGTCGCAAGGGCGCGCGCAATTTCAACCTTGCGTTGCTGTCCGTAACTCAAATCTGTCGCAGTGTGGTGCGCTAAGTGTTCGATGCCAAGGTAGCGTAAAATCTCAAAGGCTTTATTGCGAATCCGTTTTTCCTCTCCAAAAAAGCGTGGCAAGCGTATGATAGCCTCCAAAAAGGTGTACCGTGCTTGAAAGTCAAAGCCAATGAGCACATTGTCCAGTACGCTCATGCTTTTAAACAAACGGATGTTTTGAAAGGTACGCGCAATGCCTTTGCGTACGATTTTATGGGGCTTTGTGCCACGTAACTCTTCTTGGCGAAAGAGGATGCTCCCTTCCGTGGCGATGTAATTTCCTGTGATGATGTTAAACATCGTAGTCTTGCCCGCACCATTGGGGCCAATGAGACCGTAAATCTCTTTAGGAGCGACCGTAAAAGAGGTGTCATTGACTGCCACTACACCACCAAAACGCATGGTGGCATTTTTGACTTGCAGTATCATGACTCCTCCTTTTTCTTTTTGCCAAAGTGGTCAAAAAGCTCTTTTTTCCCCATAATTCCCTCGCGCGCAAAGAGCATCACTAAAATCAAAATCACCGAGAATACTACCATGCGCATGCCCGGCATCGCTGGCGTTGCAAATCCAAATAACTCCATCGGCTCATCCAGAAAGCGCATCCATTCTGCGCCACCAATGACCAAAACCGACCCAATAATGGCACCCGTAGTGCTTCCAAGTCCGCCTAAAACAATGATAATAAGCAACTGGAACGTCAAGAAAAACGTAAACAAGTCTGGCGAAATACTGGTGAGCAAACACGCAAGCAAGCCACCGCCAACCCCTTCCATGAAAGCACTGGTGCAAAAGGCGAGGGTTTTGATTTTGAAGGTATTGACCCCCATGGCGATGGCGGTGTCTTCATCGTCACGCACGGCTTTCATGGCGCGGCCGTATTTGGAGTAGATAGTGTTCAAAATCACCGTCACTGCAACCAGGGCAATGCCGCCTGTCCAGTAAAGGTTGGAGTATTGGGGGATGTCATTAAGGCCTAATGAGCCATTGGTGATGTGAGGATTGTTGATGGTTAAAATACGGATGATAAACCCAAAGCCTAAGGTCACGATCGCCAAGTAATCTCCCCGCACCCGAAACACAGGAAAAGAGAGCAACAAGGCCACACACGAGGCAACAGCACCCCCTGCTAAAAGTGCGAGGATAAAGCTTTGGCTGTAGATAGCTAAGACGAAAGGACTAGGGTCTTCGATGTAATACTGGTAGAGCATCGTGTCTGCATCGAGCAGGATAATCGCCGTCACATACGCTCCGACGGCCACAAAGCCATTGGGCTCAAGAGAGAGTTGACCCGTGACGCCGTTGATGAGGTTGTAACTCACTGCTAAAATCATAAAAATAGCAATGTTGTTAAGGATGTGTACAGAATACTCATCTAAGGTTGTTTGTGCAAACCAAATAAACCAAATTGCAAGGGCGTAGAAAAAGAGGTGCGCCATTTTTCGTTGAGAAAATACCATCATCGCCTCCTAAAACCGTGCTTTTTCAAAGTCGTACCCTAAAATCCCTGTGGGCTTAAAGAGGAGTACGAGTATCAAAAACACAAAGGCGAAGGCGTCTTTGTAGCCACCTAATTCTGGCCAAAAAGCAATCACGACAACTTCGGTAAAGCCGATGATAAGCCCTCCAAGCACGGCACCTGCAACACTACCAATGCCTCCTACAACTGCCGCGGCAAACGCTTTTAGGCCGATGAGTACGCCCATCATGGGTTCAACGGTGGGGTAATTAAGCGCCCAAAAGATGCCCCCAACTGCTGCCAAAGAAGAGCCAATGGCGAACACCACCGCAAAAATACGGTTGGCGTCAATGCCCATGAGATTGACCGTTTGCGCATCAAAGGCAAGGGCGCGAATCGCCATGCCGTATTTGGTTTTGAACAAAACCAACAAAATGATACCGAGCAAAATGAGGGTAACGATAGGCACCATGATGGACGCCACCGAAAACAGCAAGCCCGATACGGAGATGATTTGTTCGGTAAATTCAGGCACGGGGAATGCTCTAGGAACGCCGCCGAAGACGACATTAAAGATGTTTTCTAAAAAGAAGCTCACGCCAATAGCAGTAATCAAAAGGGAGATACGTGGCGCGTCGCGCAAGGGTTTGTAGGCAATGCGGTCAATCATGACGCCCAAAAGAGCGGAACCTGCGATCGCTAAAATAACCGCAGCAAAAAAAGGAAGCTCAAGCACTGCAATCCCAAAAAAGCCTAAAAAGGCACCGACCATCAAAACATCACCGTGGGCAAAGTTAATCAGTCGCAGTACGCCATAGACCATCGTGTACCCGATGGCGACCAATGCGTACATGCTTCCCAAACTGAACCCGTTTATCATTTGTTGCATAAACGTTGTAAATTCCATCTACTCTCCAGACAAGTCAAAATAACATGAGAATGGGTGTCTCCAAAAGGCTTTACATGTAAGGCTTTGGACACCCCCATGCCCAAAAGCGTACATGTAAGGCTTTTGGGCAGTGGTATACGAAAACAGATTAGGGGTTTACGGTCGCTTTATAAACGGCTTTACCGTCTTTGATCTCTTTAATAACAGCAGAACGGATAGCGTTGCCGCTTTCGTCTAGGTTGATGACACCACTCACGCCTTCAAACCCTCGTGTTGCTTTGATTTGTTCGTTAATGCACACAGAGTTTGTCGGGTCGTCGCAGCGGTTCATGGCATCAACCATCAAGAAGTACGTATCCGCACCAAGGGCAGTAAAGGAACCTAACTCTTTCTTGCTGGTCGCTTTTTCATACTCAGCCATGAAATCTTTGGACTTTTGGGTTGGAGGAGCAGAGTAGTCAAAAAAGTCGGTAAACATGTACCCTTCAATCGCGCTACCGCCTAGGTCAATAAAGGTTTGGTTGGAGACGCCATCGCCTGAGAACATAGGAACATTAAGTCCTGCTTGTTTGGATTGGCGCGCAATCATAGAAGCTTCTGGGTGGTAAAGAGGCAAGAACATAAAATCAGGATTGGCCCCTTTTATCTGAGAGACAGCGGCACGGAAATCTTTATCGCCAGAGCTGACAGTGATTTTTTTCACAATGGTTCCACCGGTTGCTTTGAACGCTTGTTCAAACGCTTTGGCAAGTCCCAAAGAGTATACCTGCGCTTGGTCGATGACAATCGCAGCGGTTTTAAGGCCCAAATCTTTAAATGCATAGTTTGCTACTACCGCGCCTTGGAATGAATCCATAAAACACACACGGTTGGCAAATTTTCTACGCTCAGTAAGTTGGTCATTAGTCGCAACTGCGGCAATGACAGGTACTTCGCGTTTTTCTGCTACAGAAATAACCTGCGCGGTATTGGTGCTGGTTAATGCACCCAAGATGCCCACAACGCCATCAGAACTCAAAAGGCGTGTTGTTGCCGTAGCAGTTTCTACTTTATCGCCTTTGTTATCTACTAAGACAAGTTTGATGGTGTCGCCGTTTTTGAGGGTTGGCTGAAGCTTGTTGGCTAGCTCAATCCCCTCATAAGTCGTTTGACCGTAGGCTGCAAGTGGCCCACTCATGGGCATTACCGCACCAATCTTGATCTCTTTAGCCACGGCCAAAGAGGAGACTAATGCAACTGAAGTAACAAGAACACTCAATCGTTTCATTGACGCTCCTTATAAAGGTTTTTTGTATTGTACACAAGCTTGACCTTGGTGGTGCTATTTT
>JACUTV010000023.1 GCA_014859645.1 Campylobacterales bacterium | reverse complement strand
TGGACAATCTGACCGCCTTCGTGTTCCGCACTTTCTACTTGCATGACCGCTTCGTGAACATTGGGGTCAAATTCCCCTTCGCCACTCACGGTACTCACACCGTGTTTTTCAAAACATTTTTTAAACTGTTCAATCGTTAGCGCAATGCCTTCTTGAATCTTGCCTGCCGCTTCGTCCCCTTGATTGCCCGTATTTGCCGCAATCTCTAGGGCGTCGATGACAGGCAAAAGATCTCGCGCAAACTGTTCGTGCGCATAAGCGATAGCCTGATACTTCTCTTTTTCAAGGCGTTTGCGCAAGTTTTCAAACTCCGCATTCGCGCGAAGGTAGCGGTCTTCAAGGACGCTAATCTGCTCTTTTAACGCCGCTACTTCTTGCTCACACGGTGGCGTTTCTAACACCTCTTGGATGTTTTCTTCTAGTAGCTGCTCTTCGTGTTCGTCAGCAGGCAGCTCTTCGTGCTGTGTATCGGTTGCATTTTTTTTACTCACGCATCCTCCTTTGTCATCATAAAAAACCGCTCATAGTCGGCGTACAAGCCGCCCAAACAAAACACATGCGCATCTTCACCTTGGTAAATCGCTTTGTGTTTCATGGCGACGTATCCCTCTGGCACTAAATCTTCAAAAAAAAGTCCCTCGGTGAGCGCATCTGGAAATCCGGGATCTAAAAAGAGGCGAAACATGGTCGGGTTTTCCTCTGCTTTTGCCATTTCATACACGCTCATTTCTCCTCGTTTAAACAACACTTTTGCCTCTTTGACACGTGCCGCTTTGTCGCGCAATTCGTACAATCCAACCTGAGCACCAATACTCTCAAGGTCTTTAGGACTTGCCCCAATAAGGCTTGTCAAAAAACGCTCTACAGGGTTTGAATACCCCAACACGATCTCCTCGCCACCCAACAGTAACAGCAAGTAGCGATTTTCAATGTTCACAATCTCTTGAAGCTGTAAGGGCATGGCTGAGAGCACGAGGCAATACAAGCCAAAGGCATCCACCGCAGGCGCAAGCTTTTCGCTTAATCTCAACGGTCGGTCAAAGCGCAAACGCTCTTCCCAATACTGCTTCATCGCAACGTCCGTAGGCACGCGTCCCCCGCTTACATGTAGCTGGGTGAGCACACCTTCTTGGGAGAGTTTTTTAAAATACACACGGATGGTTGACGCGGGAATGTCTCCTGGCATACGCAAGCCAAGTTCAGAAGAACCAATCGGAAGATTCTCTTCCAAATAGGCTTTGATAATGGAGTCAAGGATTAAATCGCGCTTACTTACTCGTGGCATATTAGCACTCGTCCTTTCTGATTGCTAGGTGTATTATACAGCATTGAGTGAATAGATGTCAAGAGTTTATATGCAATGCTTTAAATAAAGATTCTTTAGTCTAGTAGACTCAATCTTAAAAAAGAATGCGTACCCAAAGGGGCAGATGTTGGGAGTTCAAGGAAAAAGAGGGTGAACGAGGTGTTACATGTAAGGCAAAAAACCCTTACATGTAAGGAGAAAGAAAAAACGAACGGAGTCTATAAAACACGCGAAGGTAAAAAGGAGTTGGTTTGGAGCACAAGCAAGAGAAAAGGTCGTCAAGTCCTTGGCGCTCTTGGTTGGTTAAGCGGGTCATTCCTTTTCCTTTAGTCCTCGACGAATGCGTCGAATTAAATGCAAGGCATCTTCATCGTCTAGCTCACACAGCAATTCAAACACAGCTTTAGCTGCTTGGGGGTCTGAGTTGCCAAGTCTCCAGTCTTGATAGGTGCGCATGGAAACTCCAAGCCGCTGGGCCATCTTTTTCTGGGAAATCTTTTTGCCAAAATGTTTCGACTCCACCGCGTTGTGAAGCAGATTGAAAATGTCGCTAGTCTTCATGGTGGAGATTATAGCCTAGATTGAATTAAATACCATCAATATTTCATACAAACAGTAGAATCCTACCACAACCAAGCAGTAAATGCAAGAAAAAATGGCTATAAATGCTTATTTTATGCAGAAAAACGTATAAAAACTCTTACATGTAAGGAAAAAATAAAAGAGGGAAAAAGGGAGGGGGAAGAAAAAGGCGGCAAAATGCCGCCGTGGATTATTTGTCTCGAAGCCCTAATTCAACAATAACTGTAGTAAAGGTTGCATAATCTTTACGTTTTAGGTATTTCATGAGGCGTTTGCGTTGGCCAACAAGTTTCAAAAGTCCTAAGCGAGAAGAGTGATCTTTCTTGCTTACTTTTAAGTGTTCTGTCAAATATTTGATGCGCTCAGTAATGAGTGCAATTTGAACCGCTGGAGAACCGGTATCTCCCTCTTTTTTGGCAAACTTAGCAACAATTTCTTGTTTTTTCGCCGAATCCAAAGCCATAGTGACCTCCTGATTGGTAATATTTGGAGCGGTATTCTATCTAAATAAACCAAAAAGCGGCTGAAGCACCTCTTCGCGTCTTTTTCGTCTCAAAACCTTATATTAGGTCGCGTCTTTAAACGAAAGTGCAGTGTAGATTTAGTACTATTATACTCTTATTTGCAGATCCACTAGGAGTCCTGATGCTATTAACCAAAGCGAGTGAATACGCCCTGCTCTCCTTGATTGCTATCTCTCAAAAAGAGACGCCACAAGATGTAGACACCCTCTCCACCCAACTGGGCATTTCCAAAAGTTTCTTAGCCAAAATCCTCCAAAGCCTTGCCAAAGAAGGCGTACTGCGCTCTTTCAAAGGGGCACATGGCGGATTTTTGCTCACCCAAGAAGCCAGAAAAATGAGTATCAAACACATCATTCAGTGCGCCGAAAAACGCGCCATGAATGTCTTTGAATGTTCACCTTCCCCCAGCCTTTGCCCCAACAACCGTGCTGAATTTTGCAAGATTTGGCCCTTTCTCAACAAGCTCCAAACAAAAATTGATGACTTTTTAGATACCATGACACTCAACGATATCATCAAAGACTAAAGGCAGTGTTTGGCACGTTCTAAGCGAAGTATCCTCGCCCTTATAGCTCCCTTTTTAGAACCTCTTATTCGGGCTAAAGACCTTACTATTGTTGCTTTGATTATGGCGATTCTTGCCATCATCATCGTCCCACTGCCTAGCGGTGTGCTCGATTTTTTCCTTACTATTTCTCTTTCCCTTTCGGTGTTGATTATTCTTATTTCGTTGTACATTCCAAGGCCCACTGACCTTACCACGTTTCCGACCCTTATCCTTATCATCACCCTCTTTCGGCTCTCGCTCAACATCGCCACCACACGGATGATCTTAAGCAAAGGCCACGAAGGACCAGATGCCGTGAGTGACATCATCTCAAGCTTTGGAGAGTTTGTGGTGGGCGGCAACTACGTCATCGGGATTATTGTCTTTACCATTCTTGTGCTCATTAACTTCATGGTCGTCACCAAAGGCTCCACGCGCGTTGCCGAAGTGGCAGCGCGTTTTACACTAGATGCGATGCCTGGTAAACAAATGGCCATTGATGCTGACCTAAACGCAGGACTTATCGATGAAAAAACTGCTAGAGAACGCCGTGAGTCTATCATCCAAGATGCCAACTTCTACGGCGCCATGGACGGTTCGAGTAAATTCGTCAAAGGCGACGCGGTCGCGGGTATCATCATCACCATCATCAACATCATCGGCGGGTTTTTAATCGGTGTATTTCAAAACGACCTCGACATGGCAACCAGCGCACAAACCTATACCATTTTGACCATCGGTGACGGCCTTGTTTCCCAGCTCCCTGCCCTCATCTCCGCCACCGCTACAGGTATCATCATCACCCGTGCAAGCAAAGAAGACACCAACTTTGCCGAAGGCGCCATTAACCAACTTTTTGACGAGTACAAAACCCTGCTCATCGTGGGGTTTATTTTGCTCATCTTCGCTCTTGTCCCTGGTCTTCCTACCTTTTCACTAGGCTTTGTTGGGTTGATTTTTTTAACCATTGGGTATTTGATGAAGCAAACCAAAGAGGGAAATCTCTCTCTTGACCTGTCTAAACCCTTGCCTAAAGCTGAAGCCAAAAAAGCCGCTGAAGCCAAAGAGTCCGAAAAGAAACCCGTGCGAAAAAGCCCTGATGAAATCAAAAAAGAAGAAGAAAGTGCCCTGCAAGACATCTTAAAACTAGAAATCCTAGAACTTGACTTAGGCTACCAACTCATCAAGCTTGCCGACCCCAATCAAGGAGGAGATTTGCTAGAACGCATCCGCAGTATGCGCCGTAAAATCGCCCAAGATTTTGGCTTTTTGATGCCTCAAGTGCGCATCCGCGACAACTTGCACCTTAGCCCAAACCATTACCAAATCCAACTCAAAGGCATCGACATAGGCTCAGGAGAGATTTACCCTGATAAATTCCTTGCCATGGACAGCGGCCTCGTGACTGACGCCATCCAAGGCATCCCTACCAAAGAGCCTGCCTTTGGGCTAGATGCACTGTGGATTGACCCCGATAAAAAAGAAGACGCTATCATCAAAGGCTACACAGCCGTAGACCCCGCCACCGTCATCTCGACCCACATGAGTGAACTGGTCAAAAAATACGCGGAAGAATTGCTCACACGCCAAGAAGTGCAACACCTCATCGACAAGCTTAAACACGATTATCCTGTAGTCGTAGAGGATTGTTTGCGCGTGGCAAGCATCGGGCTTATTCAAAAAGTTCTCAAATCCCTTTTGCACGAAAACATTCCCATCAAAGACTTGCTCACTATTCTTGAAGCCATCAGCGATGTGGCGGAGATTACAAAAAATGTGGACATTCTTGTGGAACAAGTACGTGCCAAACTTTCTCGCGTCATCACCAAACTCTACAAAGATGAAGAAGGCCGGCTTAAACTGCTCACCTTTAATGCGGCTAGCGAACAGCGTCTTCTTGACATGCTCAAACAACGGGATGGCATGCGCGATTTGATGCTCAACATTGGCCAAATTAATACGCTGGTTCAAACCACCACCAAAGAAGCCCAACGGCTCCTTGGGCGTGGCATTGCCCCAGTAGTCATCATCGTCGACCCCTTGTTGCGCAAGTCACTTTCTGATATTTATGAAAAATTTGGCCTAGATGTCGTGGTGCTAAGCCACGCCGAAATCGACCCAAGCACCCCCTTTGAAGTCATGGGTTCCATTGAAATCGAAGGTTTTTAAGATGTACACACTATGAAGGATTGTCTTATGAATACCTACCACCTTTATCACCTCTCCCATACGGACCTTGATGGGTACGGGTGCCAACTTGTCACACAACACTATTTTGAAAGCGTCAGCTTTTATAACTCCAACTATGGCAAAGAAATCGAAGAGCGTTTTTTAGAGATTCTTGAAGAGATGGAAGAGCGCAAAGCGGCCAAAAACCTCGTGCTCATTACCGATTTAAACCTCACCGTCGAACAATGCGAAAGCCTCGAAAAAGAGTTGCAAAACGCTTCCGTGGAAGCACGGTTGCTCTTGCTTGACCACCACAAAAGCGGCGAAGACTCTTACGAAAACCACCCATGGTATATGCTAGATGACACCCGCTGTGCCACTAAAATCACCTATGATTTTTTTGCTTCTACCTTCCAACCAGACACCCAATTGGCACGCTTCGTGGATGTGGTTAACGCGGTAGATATCTGGCTTGACCAAGACCCAAATTTTGAGCTTGGCAAGGTAGGCCTTGGACTTGTAGCAAACGCCAAAGAGATTAACCGCATCATGTTTGCCAAACCCAACAGCCATTATCTGCTCACCCTGCTTCAAAGCACTCAGGCGTATTTTGACCAACCTAACCCGCACATCTCCCTTGATGAAGCAATTCATGGACTCAAAAAGCGTTATTTTAGGGCCGATAAAACCGATGACACCCTAAGCAATCTTGTTTCCAACCACATGGTGGCCTTACTTACGCGCTACAAAGAGCGCATGAGCATCACTTACAAAGGACACAAAGGCATTTTGACCTACAACATTGGCAATGTCTCCGTCGTGGGCAATGATTTTTTGGTTGCAAATCCTGATTTTGACTTTTTTATGGACGTCACCTCCCGCAAAACTGTCAGCTTTCGTTCCAGCGGCAAAGTCGATGTGAGTAAAATGGCCAAAGCCCTCGCCAATGGTGGGGGTCACCCCAATGCAAGCGGGGGAATGTTAACGAATTTCAAAGATAGCTTTGTGTATGATAGGGTTCTTTCTCAAGTCAAAGAAATCATCTCCAAAAACGAGGACAAATAAGATGAATGTCGAAAAAACCAACGAAGAATTAGTGCGTGCAGAGTTTGAAATCGAAGAGCTAGCCATGCAACTTGCCGACATGCTAGGCGTAGCACTCTATTTTGCAGGTGTCAAAAAAGAGAACATCCAAAAAGCAGTGGATGCCTATCTTGATGGCTTGGATGAGTGCTTCGGAGAAGAGGAAGATGGCGAGATGGGCTTTGAGGAAGTCATCAAAGTCATCACACACATCCAAAAAACCAAACCCGCGCTCTTTAAGTAAGCAAAGCCACCTAGCGGTGGCTTTTTCCTATGAAATCTACGCTCACTTCCTCTTTCTTAAAAGCACTTTTTGCCATTGTCGCAGGGCTTGTCTTGGGTCTTTCTGGCGGCAAAATCCTCAACGGCGAAGGGGCGCGTACTTTTAATCAAGAGATTGAAATCATCAAGTCTTTTTTTTCACGCTAAGCCTTTTTAGCCAAGTAGGTTGCAAAATTTCCCCATTTGAACAACGTTTCCACATGAGCAAATCCTGCTTTTAATGCCATCTCTTTGTTTTCTTGTTCCGTGTAAGGCACAAGGACATTTTCCAACGCTTCGCGCTTTTGGGCTATCTCAAAGTCACTGTACCCTTGTTGGCGCTTAAAGGCTAAGTACACATCAATCATGGCTTTACTGAGGGTTTTATCCTCGTGCACAATCTTTTCACTAAAGACAAACATCCCCCCTTGTGTCAAGGCATCGCAGATGGACTTTACAAGCAACGCGCGTTTGGGCGGGCGAATAAATTGCAAAGTATAGTTAGCCACAATCGCCTGAGCATGGGGGATGGCAAGGGTTGTGATGTCTGCTTTTTCTAGCGTTATATTTGCCCCAAAAGCATGGGATTTTTGCGCAGCAATCTCCAACATCGCTTCGGCATTGTCAAACCCAAAAAGTTGCAACGGTACGGTAGTATGTTTGTGAATCATCAAAAGCGTATTGGCCGTAGAACACCCAAGGTCTACCACGGTGTCATTTTCTTTAAGCATAGCACACAAAAGTTGAGCAATAAGGGTGAGATTTTCTTTGTAAAAAGGGATGGAGCGCGCCGCCATATCATCAAACACACTGGCCACCGATGCATCAAATTCAAACTGCTTTTCGATGGGACGTGTAAAAACAGTATCCATAAACCACCTTTGTGTTGTTTTCAAGCAACATTATACAAAAGCTCACTTGGAATGCGCTATAATTGCCCCAATGTTGGCATCATTATCACAATTTCATCATCAGGAAAACCTTATGAACCAAGAGCTACAAGAACTCACCGATGATACCATCCGTGAAATTCGAAAGCTTGAAATTGTTTTGCCAGAAATCTACCGTGACGTATTCTACACGATGGCACAAAAACGCAATATTACCATCAACGAAGATGACAAAGAAGAAGCGCTCACCTACGCTTTAGCCAAAATCCAAAAACTCTCCAAAGAAGCACAAAAATCTGCCCACCAACTTCAAGAACACGTTGCCCAAGCCAAAGAAGCGGTGGAAAATAAAGACAGCGAAGCCTTGCATACTATCCATGATGACCTCATGACCTTAGAGAAAAAAATCAAGCGCCTCCAGCATGAAATCTACCTCGATAGCCTCACAGGCATGTTTAACCGCCGTTGGCTTTTTGAAAAGTTTTTAGACCAAGACACCTTTACATGTAGAGGTGCTTTTGCCTTTTTAGACATCAATGATTTTAAATCCATCAACGACAATTACGGCCACACCACCGGCGACAAAGTTTTAAAAGTATTGGCAGTGGTTTTGCAAAAGATGGAAAACGTCAACGTCATACGCTTTGCAGGAGACGAATTTGTGGTCGTGAGCGTTGTTCACTCCAGCGAGAAACTTCGACACATGCTCACCACGGTCTACAGAAACCTCAAACACACTCCTTTAAAAACCGGGGATCAAAAATTCCTTGTTTCCTTTTCTTTTGGTGTAAGTGACTTTGACAAAGGGGATGCATTTAACGACGTTTACGTTGAAGCTGATGCATTAATGTACGAAGACAAAGCGGTTCATAAAGCAAGAAAAGTGTAACAAAAACGGCTTCCTTTTCCCGGGGTTGAGCGCACTTGAATTTCAATCCCATTTTTCACGCAAATCTCCTTGACAATACTAAGCCCAATCCCAAAGCCTCCGCGGATTTCATCCCCACGAAAATAACGTTGAAAAATGGCTTCTGTGTCCCCAAGCCCCACGCCCGTATCTTCGATGCACAACACCACTTTTTCCTCTTGACGCAAGAGTTCAAGGTGGATGCTTCCCTCTGCGGGTGTGTATTTGATAGCATTTGAAAGGGTGTTATCCACAATCCGTTGCCACTCTTGACGGTTAAGCAAAAGCATCACTTCTGGCGTGATTGCATGGCTTACATGTAAGCGCTTCATGGCAATCATATCTGCAAAAAACTCCACCCGCCCCAGAAGTGCTTCTGAGGCACAAAAGGATTCGAGGCGGTACTCTACTCGACGGTGCTTGATAAGGTATTCGATATCTTCATAGATTGTCGAAAGGGCGATCAACGCCGAATTTGCCCGTGAAATCGCACGGTGCGGGCCGATGTGTTCACCAAGCATTTCAAGATTAAGCCGAATCACCCCCAAAGGCGTCTTCAGTTCATGCATCGCATCTTTAAAAAAACGGTCCATTTGCCGTGCCGCTTCTTCAAAAGGCTGAATACTGCGGGACAAAATCAACAAGGAAAAAGCAAACACAAACACCCCGACCACACCTATTAGCATGAGAACATCCAACAGCACCGTCGCGTAGGAAAGGGGGCGCGAAACTACCAATGAATGGGCATCAAGGCGATTGGGTGCTAGCAGTACGCGGTGACTCAACCGCCCATTTAGTTTTGCCGTTCCCTCGCCCGAGACTACCTCTTTTTCCTTTAATAACGAAAACAACGGCTCCCCATTTTGATCAAAAATTGCAGACTCAAACAGCAACGAACGCGGGTAGACAAAGGTAGTAACCTCTGGGCCAATCCCATAAATCGCCCGTTGCACTTCCAAGGCATAGGCTTTGAGCTCTTGTTCTTGCTGAAGTTGCGCGTGGGCGAGTGCCAACGACACATACGAGTACAAAGGAATAGCCGTCACAAAGACCATTACGAAAGTGTAAAGCAGTGCGTACCCAAGGGCGCTTTTAGTGCTTTTTTTCAATCACATACCCCTGCCCGCGCACGTTTTTAACGAGCCCCTTATGGGTCTTGTCACGCAGTTTTTTGATGGCCATGCGAATGTCGCTATCATTTACCTCTTGCCCGTTCCATACGTATTCGCGCAAGGATTCGGGGCTTAACACTTGGCCAAGGTTTTGAGCTAAAATACAGATAAGTTTTTGCTCGGTTTTTGTAAGCGCCACTTCCACTCCCCCGCACTCCAAGACAAAACGCTCGCAATGAAACCGTGTCGCCTCACCCAAAGCAACCCATGCGCCTTTGGAGCTTTCAAAGCGGCTTTTGAGTACCTGGCTAACCCGATATTTTAACTCTTTCATGGCAAAAGGTTTGCGCAGATAATCATTACAGCCAAGCTCATACCCAAGGCTCAGGTTGTGGATGTCTGTTAAGGAGGTCACAAAAATCACGGGTGTTTCCATCTGGTATTCGCGAAGAATCTTTACAATCTCATACCCGTCCATCCCTGGCACGCGAATGTCCAAAAGGAGTAAATCATACCGCTGCGAAAAAGCCGCATCAAGAGCCTCTTGTCCGTTGTCAAAATCATCCACCCAATACCCAAGGGACTCCAAATACTCACGCATGGTTTCTTTGTAGGCAAAATCATCCTCTAAAAGCAAAATCTTCATTGGATTTTTACCTGAGGCATTTGCCCTTCAAGTAAAGGTGCGACAGGCAACACGCCCGTTCCACTAGAGCGCACGAGGGCGAAATTCCCTTTGTGCAGTTCGTATTTGTTGAGCGCCACACCCAAAAATCCCAAAGGGGTTGCATCCACGTTAAACAAAGGCAAAAATCCGTACACCCGCTGTCCATCCTCTAAAAATCCCTGCGAAAAAGCGCGCGTGCGGGCAAATGCTTCAAGGGTTACTTCGCACGGGCACGTGTCGCTGATGAGCACAAAATCCCCGATTCTGTGCTTTGAACTTTCCCATTCCGCAATCTCCAAATACGCTTTATCAAGCAAAACCATAAGCTCAATCCCTTTGTGCATCAACGCTACCGAAAGAGTATCAAACCCCACAATCACCTCCACCGACCCTGCAAATTCCCCTTCTAGTACGATGGGTGCGATGGCTTTAATGTTCAAGCGCTTCCCAAGTTCAATGGAAACATGAGGTTTCAAGCTCTCTTTCACATACACCAACCCTTTGCGAAACTCCGACAAAGGCATTCCGTAAGAGTCTTTGTCCCAACTTCGCACCCACGCGTGAAGGGTTTGGGTGTGAAACTGCACTTCCATGGTTTGGTAATTTCCCGCCAAAACCGCATCATCAAAATACGCTTCCAGTGCCCTTTGCACCGCCGCACGATCGTGTTGTTTGTAGGCTTCTTTTACCGAAGGGCTTCGGGAGAGAAAAAGGGAGAATGCCAAGGCTTCGCGTTTTTGAGAGTCGATGGCTTCTTGGGCGTGCCACAACGCAGACTCCACCTGTTTTTCTAGGGATTCTTGCTGGATGCTTTGGTTGATTGCATGAATGCCATACACGCTAATAGCAATGGTTGCCCCAAAAAGGAGGATGAGTAACACGAGTGAGCGCACTGAAAAAATGGCAAATCCTTAATTATTTCTTAAAACAATAAGTCAAATCTTGACACAAAGTTGACATAAATCATTTAGAATTATCGCACATCAATACTAAAAAGGAGAAAAGATGCGTCGTTTGACTTTAGGCCTTGTGTTATTTGGCCTTACATGTACACACGCTTTAGCGTTTGAGCCATGGACACTGGCAGAACGCGGAAACCGAGGGTATAAGCAACCTTCTATTCAATGGGTAGAGGGCACTACCATCAATGAGGTGAAAAATGAGACCATCACCTACGCCCTGCCCGCCTTTGAAGGCGATCCGTTGTGGGACCCTCTCAATGCCAAACCCATCACCCCTGACACCAAATACGGCGAAGCGGTGCAGTACGGGTATCAACTCATTGTGGCCACGTGGCGGCACATTGGGCCAGAAGTGGAAGATGTAAACATGCGTTACGCGGGTAACAACAATGCATGTAATAACTGTCACTTGGGTGCTGGTACGATGCAATACTCCGCTCCTTTTGTGGGCACCTACGGCCACTTTCCCCAATACCGAAACCGTGAAGATGTCCTAGGCACGCTAAGTTCACGTATCAACGGCTGTATGGAACGCAGTATGAATGGCTACAAACTTCCCACTGAGAGCAATGAAATGAAAGCCATGCAAGCGTACATGCACTGGCTAAGCCAAGGAATCCCCGTGGGCGCAAGTAAAATCCAAGGGCGCGGACTCAAACTGGTTAACCGCCCCATGATTCGCAACAACGCTGCAGACATAGACAACGGAGCGAAAGTCTACGAAGCCCAATGTGCGGTATGTCACGGAGAAAATGGCCAAGGGGAAAAACGCTTGGACGATAATGGCAAATTTGATGGCTATACCAATCCACCGCTATGGGGAACGGATGACACCTACAACACAGGGGCTGGCATGTACCGCACACTTAAAGCTGCGGATTTTATCTTTGCTGCCATGCCCAAAGGTGCTAGTGGTCATGCCCCTATTCTTACCGACAAAGAAGCCTATGATGTGGCTGCGTTTATCAACCAAGACGCCCATTATCGTCCTGTCAAAATCAACCGCAACGCTGACTTTAGCGACCCCAAAGTGCGCGTTCCTGACCAAGATGTCATGGGGTATTATGGCAAAAATGGTGAATTGATGTTCCCTGATGAGGGAATGGAGCGCATGCGCTATAAAGTAGGGCCTTACAAAGGCATCATCAAACAAAAACCGGCAAACTAAGGAGTCACCATGAAATCTCTATACACTGTTTTAACCGCGCTTGTGCTGCTTGGCCTTGCTGGATGCGCAACCCCTTCTGCGCCCAAGGCAAGCACCCTTCAAGGCACCGCGGCCAATGTCAACAAAATGGCACCCCAAAGCACTGCTGTGACGCTTGTGGCGGAAGGCAAAAATGTCACCATCACCTTTCCCTCACTTCAAAATAACACAGGAGAAGGGTTCGCCGCCACGCCTTGCCAAGCCACTTTTGCACTTGTAGGCTCTCACGAAAATGGTCTAACGAAAAGTGTCACGCACGTGTACCAAGGAAGTTTTGTCGCCAATGGCAATTGCGCGCTCTTTACCGAGCAACCTTCAACAACGTACACAAAAACGCAAGTGCCACGTTTTGCGCATCTTGAGAGTGCCAAAGAAGGATGGGAAATGCGCATTAGCGAAGATGTAGCAGGAAAATCACTTCTTATCGCAGGAAAAGTACAGTAGCGTCATGTCCGCGTCAGATGGCGCGGACACTATTGCTTTACATGTAAGGCTTCACAAGCCTTGATGATGTCTTCTCCGATTTGTTTTTTTAACGCGTCAAGCACTTCAAAGGTTCTGTTTTCACGCAAATATTCCACAAAAAACAGTTCCACATACCCCACAGCTTCCAACGCATCTGTTTCCAAGATGTGGGTTTCGATGGCAAATTTTCCATCGGTACTGCTACGCACTCCCACAAAAGAAACCGAATCCATCAAGCGCCCCTTGACTAAAGTGCGCGTCGCATAAACGCCCTCTTTTGGCAATAAATAATGCCTTACATGTAAGTTCAGCGTGGGATACAAAGATGTTTTTCCAAGCCCTTGACCAGCAATCACGTTACCGACAATCCCATACTCTCGCCCAAGCAAGCGGTTTGCCAATGCAATATTGCCTTCTTTTAACAAGGTGCGAATGGTCGAAGAATGGACCGAAATGCCCTCAAGCGTAAACTCTTTAACAATCTCCACTTCCCCATCAAAAAGCATCGGCAAGTCACTGGCGCGGTGTGCACGCTTGGCGCCAAAACAAAAATCATACCCCACCACAATCTTTTCAAGCTTCGGAAACTCTTTTTTTAAAAGCGCGACAAAGGCTTCTCCACTTAAATCCTTGACTTTCAAAAAGTGGTAAAACATGCACGGATACGCCGCGTATTCACTGCGTTTTGTCCCTGGCGTCAAGTTGGCTTCGTCTTTATCGATGACCAAAAGCGCCCCATGTTCACCAAGACGCGCAATGAGTTGCTGGTGTCCCAAATGCACCCCGTCAAACCCACCAATAGCAATGGCGGTGACGCTATCTTTTTTTAAATGCATAGAAGAATTCGACATTCCCCTCTTTTCCTTTTAGCTTAGACTCTTCCACATAGCACAACTCCCACCCAAATCCCGCCGCAGCTATCTCAAAACGTCGGCGCGCTTGCATGATGGCTACTCCGTCTTTTAACACCCCTTTTTTACTGCGTTTGGCTTCTTTTCCTACTTCAAACTGAGGCTTAAACAACACAACAATCATTCCGCACGCTAGGGCATCAATGGAAGGCATCAACGCTTCAACACCCACGAACGAGACATCGCACGTCACCACTTCAAAGGGTGTGGGCGAGGAAAATTGGGTGATATTGGTCTCTTCATGCACCACAAGATTTTCGTGGGCGCGAAGGGAAACGTGCAGTTGGTCTTTGCCCACGTCCACCGCGCTTACATGTAAGGCGTTGTTTTCAAGCAAGACTTGCGTAAAACCGCCCGTACTGCTTCCCACGTCCAAGCACCGCTTGCCCGCTATTTCAAGGGGGAAATCTTCTAAAAATTTGGCCAGTTTTTCTCCCGCACGGCTGACGTAACGCGCGTGTTCTAATACTTTCACTTTGTCTTTTTCGCCCACTTCAAACGCGTGCTTTTGGATGGATTCGCCGTTGACAAGCACAAAGCCTTCGCTGATGATTTCTTGGGCTTTGTTACGGCTTTGCGCCAAGCCTTTCTCGGCTAAATACGCATCAAGACGCATGGGATTGGCTTACTAATTCGTGCAAGGTTGCTTCTGGCATGGTTTTCACTCCTAATGTGATAGCTTTATCTAACTTACTTCCCGCGTCTTCTCCAAAAATCACCACATCGGTTTTTTTGGAAACACTTCCCGTGACCTTAGCACCATGGGCTTCCAAAAGGGCTTTGATACTCTCTCTTGGCATACGCATACTGCCTGTGACCACCACGGTTTTACCCGTAAAATACGAAGGTATAACTTGGGTTTTTTCAGGGATTTTAGGCGCCACATGCGCCAAGAGTCCCGCCACCTTTTCGCGGTTTACGCGGGCGAATTCTAGCACACTTTGGGCCATCTCTTCCCCAAAGCCTTCCAGTGCCAACAGCGCGTCGTGGTTGGCTTCCAAAAACGCTTCCCCAAAAGCGTACGCGAGTTTTTTGGCCGCCACTTCCCCGATGTGCTCCATCCCAAGCCCTGCGATAAACCGCTCCAGCGGTGCGCCTTTGCTCGCCTCGATGGCCTCTAAAAGGTTGGTGATTTTTTTGGCTTTAAAGCCTTCTAGGCCTTCTAAATCTTGGGGTGTTAACGTGTACAAATCTCCCACGGTATTAATCTTACCCATCTCGAAAAGTTGCATCACAATCCGCTCGCCCAAGCCGTCGATATTAAGGCATTTTTTGGAAGCAAAATGGATAATCGCCCCCACCACGCGCGCAGAACAGCTCAGGTTTTGGCACTTAATCAGCGCGCCTTCATCCAAAAGCTCACTGCCGCATTCGGGGCACTGCGTTGGGCGAAGGATAGGGGAAAGTTCCTCACTGCGGCGTTCAATCAACACTTTGGTGATTTTAGGAATCACATCTCCACTACGAATTAAAATGACCGCATCGCCCACCCGCAAGTCTTTGCGTTCGATTTCATCGAAGTTGTGCAAGGTCGCGCGCTCTACTTTCACCCCCTCAATCATCACAGGCTCCACATTGGCCACAGGCGTCACTACACCTGTGCGCCCTACTTGCAAATCCACGCTCAACACCCGCGTGGTTTTTTCCACCGCAGGAAATTTAAACGCCACCATCCAACGGGGATTTTTGACCGTATAGCCTAGCTCTTCTTGGAGGCCAATCTCATCGATTTTCACGACCATACCGTCCATCATCATGGGCGAATCGTACGCGCAAAGTTCGTGGTAAAGGGTCATCACCGCTTGGGTACTTTGGGTGCTCAACGCTTTTGGAGGACGTAAAAACCCAAAGCCATAGACTTTTTCCATCTTTTGGCTAAGCTTCGTTTCGTGCAAGGTATTTACCCCGATGCCCCACGGGTAAAACACCAATTTTCGTCCCGCCGTCACCGCTGTATCAAGCTGGCGCAAACTGCCCGCTGCTGCGTTGCGTGGGTTGGCAAACAAGGCTTCGCCCGCCTTAGCACGCGCGGCATTCATCTGTTCAAAATCTTCTAAAGGGATAACAACTTCACCTCGAATCTCAATGGTGCCAAGGTGTGGGATGCGCAAAGGGATGGAACGGATGGTTTTCACGCTTTGAGTGACATTTTCCCCTTCGTTTCCGTTTCCCCTTGTGATGGCTTTGACCAAAACCCCATTTTCATAGACCAAGTTCAAACTCGCCCCGTCAAATTTTGGCTCACAGTAAAAAGAAAACTGCTCTTTAGTTTTCTTGACGCGCCCAATCCACGCTAAAAATTCTTCTTCGCTAAACACATCTTCCATGCTCCACATGGGGCTTAGGTGCAGGGCTTTTTCAAACCCTTCTAGCACTTCGCCACCCACGCGCAACGAGGGGGAATCTGGGGCAACGCGTTCAGGGTTCTCTTGCTCAAACGCAAGCGCACGATGGTATAAAACGTCATACTCTTCATCACTGGCGATGGGATTGTCTAAAACATAATACGCATGGGCCCACGCATTGAGCGTGGCTATTGTCTCTAGGTACACTTCGTGGGTCATAGAGTGTTCTTTGGATGTAGATTTGCTAAAAATTCGGGTGAACTGGCGCGGCGCATGAGTTCGTGTTGCACGAGGGTCATCACATAGCGTCTATCGCCGCCCACCACACGCCCTTTTTCTTCGCCATTACAGGCTTTACAAATAAAAAACGTGGTTTTTTCATTGAGGTTTTTTGTGGTACGGCAATTTTCATCATCAAAGCTCAGCTCCCCTTTACATGTAGGGCAATAACACCACAATCCCACCACACTGCGTCCTCGCCACACCCAACGCCATATCACTCCGTACAAGGTCTCTTCTTTGTAGCGTTTAAAAAGAGGTTGTTTAGCAACAATCCACCACCCCAAAGCGCCCAAAAATACCACCAAGGCACCTGCGCCATAAACCCATGTTAGCATGTATGTTTTCCTTGCACCAATGTTTTTTCAAGGGCTTCCATCACCCGCAACGCTTGCACGTGCTCAAACACGTCATGACACCGCACAATGCTTGCCCCATTGCGCACCGCTTCAAGATGCAAAGCAAGGGTGCCCCCAAGGCGTTCTTCCGCCGATGAAGGAGAAAGGGTGTTGATTAGCGACTTGCGACTTGCCCCCACAAGCAACGGGTAACCAAAACGCAAAAAATGGCGCTGATGTTTTAAGAGTAGCAAATTATGCTCCAAGGTTTTTCCAAATCCAATCCCCACGTCTAAGATAATCTTTTCAACGCCAAAGGCTGTAGCCTTTTCAATACGCTGTTCAAAAAAAGCATCCACTTCTCCCATCACGTCCTCATAATAAGGATTGTGCTGCATGGTTTTTGGGTCGCCTTGCATGTGCATGATGCACACACTCGCCCCATACTCTCCTGCAAGTTTTGCCACCGCATCATTGGCAAGTCCTGTGATGTCGTTGATGAGTCCAAAGCCATGAGAAAGGGCATACTCTAAACACTTTGGTGTATAGCTGTCAAGGCTAAAAACCGCCTTCTCGTGCAGTTTGCGGGCATACACTGCGTCCACAACAGGCTGGATGCGCGCCATTTCTTCTTCTTCGCTCACCGCCTCGCTACCAGGACGCGAGGAAACGCCACCGATGTCAATATACCTCGCACCTTGGGCTATCATCGTCTCGATGCGCGCCAACGCGGTATCTTTTTCACAGCGACTTCCTCTAAAAAAGCTATCCGCGTTAAGGTTCACAACTCCCATCACGGAAGGGTTTTCTTTGTTTGCGTTGTCCAAAGAATGCAAAAAGGAGCTGAGCGCTTTAAGGCCAAAAGGCTGCACGCGCGCCTTGCGTGCAAGGGCTTTTAACTGTGCGTCCGTTGCCATCAACAGCGCGTCTACCGTGTGCGTTTCGCAACAAATCGTTCCCCGAGGCACAGCCAAATCTGCCCCCACTGAAAGCGCATCTTGTTTTAAAATATTGGCCCCAGGGGTACGCAAATCTCGAAGGTAAATCAGGTTCATCATCCCTTTTTTTTCCAAAATCTTCACGCCCTCCATGGTCACTTCCATGGTTTGCAACAACGCGCCCACATCCGTAGAAGGCGCAAGAACACAGCATGTCATGAACGCACCCTTTGGTAGATGGTAAGAAGTTGCGTCATAAGCAAATTGTGTGCTCTGGAGTTTAATTCTGCGAGTTGTACCAACACCCCAAAAAGCTCCAAGTCTTGGTGGGTAAAATGCACACCTTGTTGGGTCGCTTCCACCACAATGGTCTGCAACAAGGTTTTTAGCTCTTGGCGTTCTAAAAATTTTCGTGCTTGCACAAAAGCGTAGATTTCCTTAAGGCTAAGGGAGCGAAACTGCAACGCCGTAGCTTGGGAGGTTTTCTCTTGGGCAAAAGAGTGAATAGGAAGTCTAGAGCGAATGGTAGGCAAGAGGGAAGTTTTTGAAAGTACCCCAACCACAAACACCGTATTGCGCGGGGGCTCTTCTAGGATTTTCAGTAAGGTATTTTGAGCATAAATGTTGTAACTCTTTGCCCCAAGGGCGATGACCTTCACCGTAGCTTCTGCTACGTACGCTTCTTTAATCACCGCCTTGGCATCTTCCACTAAAAAATCATCTTTAATAAAAAGTTTCAACGCGCCTTTGCCATGGGTATGAAGAAGGGTGGCTTGAAAGGCTTCAAGGTCTGAAACGACAGCGATGTAGCTAGAGAGTTCTTTACTCATCTTCGACACTCACCTCGGCAAAGAGGAGTGCGTCAATGGTTTTTTCCATGAGTTTATACAGTTGAATAAGCTTGACGTCCAAGAGTTCATCCGATGAACTAAGGTAAAAACTGTTTTGCATCTGTTCGTCCAAAAGCCACATAAAACTGTCGTCCCTTTGCTTTGCAATTTGTGATTTAAAATCGTTGCTCTTGCCAATGTAAAACAGCGTGTAGCCATTAGGAAAAGAGAGCGAAAGCATGTCTTCTAGTAGCACAATTTCTTCCCGCGAACGCAATTGGTCCAAGTTGGGGAAAAAGGTTTTCAACGAAACAAAAGGCAAAAGTGGACGACTGTTTGTGTTGCGGTTAATGGAAGAAATCATGTAATGCGCAAACCACTCCCTGTCTTCATCGGTCACCACGATAAAAGTATGTCCATTCATAAGATTTTGAAGTCTTGAAGCGGCTAGAGGCACCCATTCTAAGCGCTTTTCCTCCATCCAACTCATCCATGAGCCTTCTTTACGAATGGTTTCCAACGTCCACTTTAAAAATGCCTGCATGGGTTATTGGTCCAACCCGTATGCTTTGTGTAAAGCCCTGACGGCCAATTCACCGTATTTTCGGTGCACAACCATGGAGATTTTAATTTCGCTGGTGCTAATCATCTCGATATTAATCCCCTCATCCGCCATGGTGCGAAACGCGCGACTTGCGACACCACTGTGCGACTTCATACCCACGCCCACGACGGAAACCTTGACGATTTCGCTGTCATACTCTACAACATTTGCAGGCTGAAGCTCATCGATTGCTTTGCGGGCAATCTCTAGTTCATTTTCAGGCACCGTAAAGCCAAGATTGGTCGTACCATCATGTCCCACATTTTGAATAATCATGTCTACGTTAATGTTACAATTAGCCAATGTAGTAAAAATCTCAGCCGCGATACCAGGCTTATCTGTCACGCCCCGAAGGGTGATGCGTGCTTGGTTGCGATCAAGTGCAACGCCGCTTACGAGTGGTTGTTCCATAATATTTTCTTCCTTTGTGATTAAGGTTCCAGGATTATCATTAAAACTGCTACGTGTTACAAGGTTCACGTTAAGCTTTTTTGCCAGCTCAACAGAACGGTTTTGAAGGACTTTTGCTCCCAAAGAAGCAAGTTCTAGCATTTCTTCGTAACTGATTTTGTCAAGTTTTTTTGCTTTTGGTTCAATGCGTGGGTCTGTTGTATATACCCCATCCACGTCCGTATAAATCTCGCAAACATCTGCCTCTAGCGCTCCCGCAATAGCCACCGCAGAAAGGTCGCTCCCTCCACGGCCAAGGGTAGAAACATCCCCTACTGTATTTACACCCTGAAAGCCTGCCACGACAATGATATTGCCTTTACTTAACTCTTGTTTCATGCGCGTTGTGTCAATATGGTCAATGCGTGCTTTCGTGTGCACATCGTCCGTGATAATGCCCGCTTGTCGCCCCGAAAAAGCAACCGCTGGATACCCTCTTCCTGTCAATGCGATGGCAAGTAGCGCACTCGTCACCCGCTCGCCAGCACTCAAAAGCAAATCCATTTCCCGTGGTTTTGGGGTTTTGGTAAAATACTCGGCGTATTCGATTAGTTTGTTGGTTTCACCACTCATAGCAGAAACCACCACGACAACATCATGCCCTTCGGCCCTTGTTTTTACAACGCGCTGGGCGACCGCCTCAATGCGCTCCAAAGTGCCTACGCTCGTCCCTCCGTACTTTTGTACAATCAACATCCTACAAGTATCCTTCTTGTTTAAAATAATGTAAAACTTTTTTATAAACAGGTTTTTTAAAATGGGTAATCACTTCAAGTACACGACTCGCATTTACAAAGGTGTGGTCAATAAACTCAGGGTGGTCTGAGCCTAAGTCAATTTTCGCTTTTGGCTTAAGTCGCACTAAAAAATAGGTTTGGGTTTGCCCATCGTACGGATACATCTTTTTGGCAATCTTATCAGGAAACTCATAAGAAAGCCATTCTGGATACCGCGCAATAATCTCAACATCCCTTGTTCCAATTTCTTCTTCAAGTTCTCGCAAAAGGGCTTGTTTTGGGCTCTCTCCCTTGTCAATACCCCCTTGAGGGAATTGCCATGCTCCGTCAATGTCACCCCGCAGGCCAATCAAGATGTCGCATTTGTGCGGATAGTGCGGAGAAAGCACAATCGCGGCGACATTCGGGCGAAATCGTTTTTTCTCTGCCATTGAGTTACCTTAGCGCTTTATGTGTCCATTTTTTGTGGTAAAATAGTAGCCAAACTGTCATTAAAAACTACTTTTGGACTTTCATGCTTTTGTATTTACATGTACCCTTTTGCCAAACCAAATGCCACTACTGCTCCTTTCATTCTTACACCCAGCACAAGGGAACTAAAGAGGCTTACATCCAAGCGGTAATCACCCAATTTCACGAGGAAGTGCGTCGCTTTAACCTCGCTCCTCACTCTCTTACCTCTTTTTTTATCGGGGGAGGCACCCCTTCGACGCTCACTCCCTCCCAGTTTGCACCCTTGTTTGAAATCATCTCTCCCTACTTGCACCCACAAGCGGAGGTTTCTACTGAGGCCAATCCCAACACGGCTAAACGCGCATGGCTTGAGGGCATGATGGCATTAGGGGTCAACCGCATCAGTTTTGGCGTGCAAAGTTTCAACCAGGACAAACTTGCTTTTTTGGGCAGAAACCATACCGGTGACGAAGCGCGTCATGCCGTGGAAACAGCAGTAAGTCTTGGCTTTCACTCTGTTTCTATTGATTTAATGTACGGCACAGCCATGGACACAAAAGCCTCTTTAAAAAAAGAGCTTGACGCCGCGTTTTCCCTGCCTATCGCCCACCTTAGTGCATATGCGCTAACCCTTGAAGAGGGAACGCCGTTTTTTAACCGCACAGAAACCCTCAACCCTTCAACTTCTCTTGCACGGTGGTTTGCTCAAGAAATCATACACCGCGGGTTTGAGCAGTACGAAATCTCCAATTTTGGCACTATTTACTGCCAACACAACCTTGGCTACTGGGAGCACAAACCCTACATTGGGCTTGGGTGCGGAGCGGTTGGATACGATGGCACTGCGCGCCTTTACCCCACGCACGATATTCAGGCGTACCTGAACGCACCCACAACGCACCGCCGCGAAGAGGTGAGCCTTGAAGAAATCGTTACTGAAAAAATCTTCTTAGGGCTACGCAGTCGCATCGGTTTTGCCATGGACATTCTCACGCCCACCCAACAAGCACGGGTTTTTCTTCTTGAAAAAGAAGGAAAGGTGCGTCTTTGTGAGAACCGTATTTACAATGAAGATTTTTTCCTCTCCGACGAGTTAGCCCTTTTTATTCTCTAAAAACACCTTTTTTCCTTTCTTTCGCATTAGGACAAGAGGGAAATCTTTTAGGCGAAATTGAGCTTTAAGTGGGTAGAATCCCCTGCGTTAGATTGCCCAAGGAAAAACCCATGTTTGGAATGAGCTTTACCGAAATCCTTATCGTTGCTGTCATTGCTGTGCTCTTTTTAGGCCCAGATAAACTACCCACGGCCCTTGTGCAAGTGGCAAAGTTTTTCAAAAGTTTTAAAAGCAGCATCAACGAAGCCAAGTCTACCTTTGAACAAGAAGTTAAACTTCAAGAGTTGCGCGAAGACAGCTTAAAGTACAAAAAACAACTCGAAAAGGGAGCGGCAGAGGTGCGAAAAAAACTCACCTTTGAAGAGCTTGAAGAACTCAAAGAAACCAAAGCGAACGTTAACAAAACCCTTAACGACATCAAACAAGACCTTGACCTTACTAGTACCCTTGACCCTTCCAAAAAAGAAACCACTCCTGCTCCTGCTGTAGAAGCACCCAAAGAAACTCCATCCTCCTCAACGAAAGAGAGTAATGCCTAATGCTTGACGAACTCAAACCCCATCTGGTCGAACTTCGCAAACGCCTAGGAATTTCCGTAGCGGTTGTTTTTGTGATGTTTTTTGTCTGTTTTACGTTCTGGGAACCCTTACTCAACTGGATGATTGCTCCTCTTGAAGCTGTACTTCCTCCTGGAAGTTCTGTTATCTTTACCAAAGTGCAAGAGCCTTTTTTTACCGCCATTAAAGTTGCTTTTTTTGCGGGCTTCATCCTCTCTTTGCCCATTATTTTTTGGCAATTTTGGCTTTTTGTAGCTCCTGGACTTTACGAACACGAAAAACACTTGGTGGTTCCTTTTGTCTTTTTTGCAACCTTGATGTTTCTCTCTGGCGCTACCTTTTGTTACTACGCGGTTATTCCTATTGGGTTTGATTTTTTGATTAATTTTGGTGACACGCTTTTTACAGCCCTTCCTAGCATTGGGGAGTATGTGGGCTTTTTTACCAAACTCTTGATTGCTTTTGGCGTTGCATTTGAAATGCCTGTTATTACCTTTTTCCTTGCTAAACTTGGCCTTGTGGATGATAAAACCCTCAAAGGGTTCTTTCGCTATGCCGTAGTCTTTATCTTTATCTTTTCCGCACTCCTCACCCCACCTGATGTTGTCACGCAATTTCTCATGGCTGGACCTATGATTATCCTTTATGGTGTTTCTATTTTAATCGCCAAGTCCGTCAATCCAGCCTCCGAGGAAGAAGAAGAGAGTGATGATGAGGAAGAGGAAGGCGAAGAGGACAAGAGTGGCGAAGACGAAATCGGATAATCCCTTCCTTCAAAGCAGTTACGATTACACACTTCCTAGTGAGCTTATCGCAACTGCTCCTGTTTTTCCTAGAGACCACGCAAGGCTCTTGGTCTATGAGCGAGCAACACAAACCCTAACCCATGCGCGTTTTGATGCGTTGTTTGACTTCATTCCTCCCCAATGCGCCATCTTGCTTAACGACACCAAGGTTATCAAAGCGCGTCTTTTTGGCACCAAGCAAAGCGGCGGTAAAGTTGAATTGCTGCTCAATTCTCCGTTACCAGATGAAGCCTATAAAGTGTATATCCGAGGAAAAGTAGTGCAAGGTACGGTTTTACTCTTCCAAGAAGAACTCAACGCGCACGTTGAAGCATTGCACGAAGATGGAATGCGCATTGTACGCTTTACATGTAAGGATATTCCTGTCTCCTTGCCCACACTGTATGACATCCTTGAACGCATTGGGCACATTCCTTTGCCGCCTTATATTAAACGCGAAGACAACCAAGATGACGCGCACGATTACCAAAGTGTGTTTGCTGCTGTCCAAGGTGCCGTAGCTGCGCCCACGGCCTCGTTGCATTTCACCCAAGAGATGTTAGAAACACTGCAAAAACGCCACAAGAACGCTACACTGACCTTACATGTAGGAGCGGGAACCTTCAAGCCTGTAGAGGCTTTAGATATTCGAGACCATGTGATGCACGAAGAGCAATTTTACATCCCAACAAGGGCGCAAACCCTCATCGACAGTCCAACGCCGTTGCTTGCAGTTGGCACGACAGTGACGCGCACTGTTGAATACTACGCGCGCACCAAAAAGCTGCAAGGAGCATGCGATTTGTTTTTACACCCGCACAATCCTCCACAGCGCATCACCCATTTATTGACCAATTTTCATTTGCCAAAATCTACGCTTTTAATGCTTGTTGCGGGGTTTGTTGGGGTGGAAAAAACGCTAGAGCTTTACGAAGAGGCAGTAAAAGAGCGATACCGGTTTTTTTCTTACGGGGATGCGATGCTTGTCCTCTAAGCATCGCGTTGTTAGCTACGAATATCTAACACAGTTCCTAGCATGTCATCTTTAGTCTGGATGGAGCGCACCTGCGCATCAAAGCCATTGTCAATCACAATCTGATCTGTTAATTCTCTTGCTAAAGAGGTTGGGTTTGGCGTTTGGCTAACCGAGGCAGTTACATTTCCTTGCACATCATTATTCAGTGAAGTTTTGAGTGCTCCATAGCCTTCGGTATTAACGTTGGCAACATTATTGGCATTGGCCGCAAGGTAGGTCGTATGTGCGGCCATGGAAGTTTGATTGACTTGCATGGGAGCTCCTTTGATGTGGTATACTACTCCTTGGTCATTTAAACCAAGCTAAAAAAATAACCTTCAAAAAAGGAAATGCCCCATGATTGTTTATGGGATTAAAACTTGCGGGAGTGTCAAAAAAGCGTTGGCGTTTTTCAAAAATCACGCCCTTGATGTTGAGTTTATTGATGTACGCCAAGAACCCATCGGCGGTGAAAAGCTTGATGCGTGGCTAAGTTACACCACCATCGACACGCTCCTTAACACCAAAGGAACAAAATACCGCACCCTGGAACTCAAAGAATTACACTTAGACGACGAAGAAAAGCGCGAATGGCTCCTCAAAGAACCACTACTTATTAAACGTCCGGTGATTGAATACGACCATGGAATCTTTATAGGTTACGACGAAAAAGCCTACGCTAGGTTGTTTTTGGCTTAGCTTTTTTTGCTTTGTTCAACATAGCGCTCAAGAATAATAGCCGCGGCAAGGGAGTCTATTTTTCCGTCCCGTTCTTGTTTTGTTACGCCTCGCATACGCTCTTTTGCTTCCACAGAACTTCCCTGTTCATCCACATACACCACCTCGCCCTCAAACCCAATGAGCCCCACAAAATGGTAAATTCTGCGTGCCATTTCCTCGCTGCTTTGCCCCTCTTTTGGTAGCCCTACTACAAGGCGACCAACTTTCCACTCTTGGGCACGCATCAAAACTTCCTTTGAGGCTTGGTTTCTATTTTTGCGGATAATGCATGGCTGAGGAAACACCAAAGACCCATCAAAACTCAAAGCCACTCCAATACGTTTTAGCCCCACATCAATTGCCATGGTACATACCTTATCCATGCACCACCACCATCAACCCTTCGATGCTTAATCGCCCTTCGAGTTCATATGCGTACACCGCATTTCCAAATTTTTCAAGGCATTTATCAAGCCGTGGCTCTTTCGCGCAAAAGGCTAGCAGTGCATCACTCGTCTCTTCTTTTTGCCCAAACATGCGTGCAAAGGCGTCTAAGTCGTCTATTAACTCCGCTTTTTTTTCTTTTAGAAGCTGATTAGTGCCATCACTCTCCCCCAGACGCTGCGGTAAAACATACAAAGGTTTTCCCAGTTCTTGTGCGATTCTAGCACTGTGCATCGAGCCACTGTGCACTTCTGCTTGGGCAATGACAACGGTGCAAGAGAGCCCTACCACAATG
This sequence comes from Campylobacterales bacterium, assembly GCA_014859645.1. Lineage (GTDB taxonomy): Bacteria > Campylobacterota > Campylobacteria > Campylobacterales > Campylobacteraceae > Sulfurospirillum_B. The sequence continues at coordinate 1,227 of JACUTV010000023.1, read as the reverse complement.
CGGTTTCGCTCCACAAAGCTGTGCTTCATCGCCCGTGTTCCTTGGGGGTATTCACTGAGTAGCAACGCCTTTTCTTGCACACTGCGAAGCAAAGACTCATTGACTTTGGGGTAAAAAATATCAAGCCCATTTGCCAACACCGCTATGGTGTTAGGAAAAGCACCTTGATGAGCTAGGGCATCTACGCCCATAGCACCCCCGCTCACCACAATCACACCATGAGCACTCAGGGCTTGGCAAAGACGCACTGTTGCTTGACGGGTATATGCACTTGGACGACGACTTCCCACCACTGCAACCATAGGCAAGTCCAGCAACCGCACATCGCCCGCATAAAAAAGTTGCTCTACAGGCCTAGAAAGTGGGGCCAAAGTAGCGGGGATTTGTTCAAGTGTTTGCACTAAAGCTCTCCCACGTACACCACATCCACCTCTGCTAAAATCTCTTTCGCACCAGCTAACACGCTAAGCGTATTAGCATGAGGGTGTCCGATGGCAATAGCCTGGCCGTTGCGCTTTGCAAGGCGAACAGCTTCTTTAAGTTGGGTTCGAATAGCCTCTTTTTCGTACGAATTATCTAAAAAAACATCTCGCGAGTGGATGAGCATGCCGTATTTTTTGGCCAACTCTGGCGCTTTTGCATGGGGCGTGGTACGGCTGTCTAAAAAGACGAGTTTTTCTTTTTTAAGCACGCGGAGGAGTTTTTCCATGGAACCTAGGTGGGCCGTAAACCGACTTCCCGTGTGGTTATTGTAATACAGCGCCTTAGGGAACAGTGTTTTGAGTTCGCGAATCCACGCCTGAATGGCTTCTTCTGTGTCACCCACTTTGAGGGTTTTTTCTTCAGGGGTATTATGACTCAAGGCTTCTAAGGGCAAATGCACCATGTATACGGAAAACTCGTTGGCGAGGGTGTGTGAGTCAGGGTGCCTGGCTGTTGGAGGGAGGATGGAAGGAGTGATTTTGAAAGGAATTTCTTTGATTTTGGGCACATGATGCGCAAAAGAAACATCGTCGATGATAATCACCAACTTTGGCCTACCCGAAAATGCCACGGGAGGTTTTTTTTCAAACACAACGGTTTTGGAGCTTTTTTGCAAGCTTTTTTCATAATCCACAACTTCCGAAGGGCGCTGTTGTGTTTCCTCATAAACCGTAGGCTCAACAGGTTCACTTTTGCGTGGCTTTTCAGGCTCAGGAGGAAGCACTGCTTTGGAACGTTCTGGCG
>JACUTV010000022.1 GCA_014859645.1 Campylobacterales bacterium | reverse complement strand
CGGTGGTCGTAGCGGTCTGCGTCTCCTTCAAGGGCCAATGGTGGCTCGGCAAAGGCGGCGTTTTCTTGGGGGCCATCAAAGCTGTTGGGTTCGTAGTACGCATTCCCATTAATGCCTGCGCTAAAGTTCATCGACCCATCGGCGTTGTAGGTATTAACCTCCACAATAGGGCGATTAACAGGGAGCATTTCGTAGTGCGTGCCTACGCGGTAACGGTGCGCATCGGGGTAGGAAAAAATCCGTGCTTGGAGCATCTTGTCAGGTGAAAAACTAATGCCAGGTACCACATTTGAAGGCGAAAAGGAAGCTTGTTCCACTTCGTTAAAATAATTTTGTGGGTTTTCATTGAGGGTCAGTGTGCCCACGGGAATCACAGGATACTCCCCATGCGGCCACACTTTGGTAAGGTCAAAGGGGTTAAAGGGTGCCGCGTTGGCTTGGGCGTCGGTCATGATTTGGATTTGAAAATCCCACTGAGGGAAGTCACCTTTTTCGATGGATTCAAACAAGTCGCGTTGGTTGCTCTCTCGGTCTTTAGCGACGATGGCTTCGGCTTCGCGGTTGGTCAACGTTTGGATGCCTTGGCGGGTTTTAAAGTGAAACTTCACCCAAAAACGCGCATTGGCGCCATTGATGAGGCTGTACGTGTGTGACCCGTAGCCATTAATGTGGCGAAAACTCTTGGGAAGGCCACGATCTGACATCAAAATGGTCACTTGGTGGATGGATTCGGGGCTTAGAGACCAAAAATCCCACATGGCGGTGTTGGAGCGCACGTTGGAGTGAGGATGGCGCTTTTGGGTGTGGATAAAATCGGGAAATTTGTACGCATCGCGGATGAAAAATACTGGCGTGTTGTTGCCCACCAAATCCCAATTGCCCTCGCGAGTGTAAAATTTCATGGCAAAGCCGCGTACATCGCGCTCAGCATCAGCCGCGCCACGTTCGCCTGCCACGGTTGAAAAACGCAACAACATGCGGGTTTTTTCACCCTTTTGGAAGACTTTGGCTTTGGTGTAGCGGGAAATATCTTCGGTGATTTCCAGTACACCGTAAGCACCACTGCCCTTAGCGTGAACAACACGCTCAGGGATGCGCTCGCGGTTTTGATGGGCAAGTTTTTCGATGAGTTGATAATCTTGCATCAAAAGAGGCCCCCGCGCCCCCGCACTTAAGCTATTTTGGTTGTCGGCAACAGGATTGCCTGCGGTGGTGGTTAACTGCTTGCTCATAAATCCTCCTTATTAATAAATTTTATTGTTTAGGAATTTTACTCATAAAGTCTTAAACCATACTGACGAAAAAAGCTTACCCTTTTTCAAATCAGCCTTTGGAAAAAAGGCAAGCACTCAGCGTTAGCGTAGCCTTTAGGGCTTTGCCCTGAAGGTGTATTCAAAAGCACTAAGAGTGCGTCGTGGGCTTTCCGCCGAGGAAAACTCAGCGTTAGCGTAGCCTTTAGGGCTTTGCCCTGAAGGTGTATTCAAAATAAAAGCGAAGGCTGTCTGAGCGACTTGATTTTAAAGGTATGGCGCTGCAAAGGACTGGGGCCTAAGATTTGAATTTGTTGTACGTGGTAAGCGGAACCATACCCTTTGTGGGCGTCAAATCCGTACTGGGGAAAGCGCAGATGCATGCGTACCATATACCGGTCTCTGGCGACTTTGGCTAAGATGCTTGCCGCGCTCACCTCTGGAACGGTTGCGTCGGCTTTGACAAGGGTTTGAATCCCTTCCACGCCAAAGGTGCAATTGCCGTCCATGAGGATTTCGTGCTCACTAAAGTGGGTTTTGATGCGGTGTAGGGCACGGTGCAAACAGGTGCTAAGTCCTAGAGCATCCACTTTAGCATGGGAAAACCACACAATCCTAAACGATGCACTGCGTGCGATGCGGTTAAAAAGCATGTCGCGGCGTTTGGGGCTTAGGACTTTGGAATCCGCAAGGCCAACAATAGGTTCGTGCAACACACAGCCCGCTACAACCAAAGGCCCCGCAAGGCACCCCCTTCCTGCTTCATCTATACCGCACAGCATCCTATTTCCTTTGTGTTATTAGTGCATTTTACCCATTTTTTACACAAAAAAAGTTAGGATGGCACATCTGGACAAAGGGGGAATCCCATGCGCTACGTCGATGAAATCACCTACACTTCTTTGCGTTTGGCTGTTCCGCCGAGTATTCTTCACTACGGCGAAGCCCTTGGGAAAATCCTAGGCGAAGAAGCGATTTTTCTAGCGCAAGATGAAGCGATGTTTTGCGATGCTCTAGAATCTGGCCTTGCCAATGCGTGGGTGGGGGATTTTGCCTTTTTGGAACAGTTTCGGTGCGAGCGGTGCGTGGAACTTGCCCTTTACCCAATGCTACTCATTCGCACAACGTGCACCCCTCTGACTTCAACGTCCCTAAACCACTGGATTCCTAGTGCGTTCGTGGATGTTCCCATGGAAGAAGCAGATGTGAAACAAGCCTTCGAGAACGTGGAAAAAGCCTTACATGTAAAGGAAGATTTGGCTTTATTGCACTCCTTGCAACACACCATTAAAAAAGGCCAAACCCGCCAAGTGGTGTTGGACATGGAACGTGCGTTTGAGAAAGAACTAAGCATCATCCGCAACGATTTGTACTACCAGCAAGTCGCTCTTCCTTTTTACGAAAACCTTGTGTTGCGGTTGGATATGGTCTACAAACCCATGGACCTTTTAAGCGGCGATTCTTACTCGGTGCGTACTATTGATGAAGACATCGTGGCGTGCTTTTTGATTGATGCCATGTCCAAAGGGGTTGCGGCGGCACTCACGTCCACATCGTCCACGTCCATGCTGAATTATCTCATTGACGAGTTGCGAGAAGCAGAAACCTTTAGCCTCGAAACCTTGGTGGAAAAATACGTGCGCTACATTAAAAAAGAGTTGATGGAAGATGAAATCATCTCAGGGTTTTTTATTGTGTTTAACAAAAAAGAACTCACGTTAGAGTACGCTTCCTTTGGCATGCCACCCTTTTTAGCTACCACACCTAGGGGCGAATGTGAGTCTATCAAAGGGAACAATATGCCCATCTCTCCCTACACGCAAACCTTTGCTATTGATTCGGTCTCCTTGCGGGGCATTAACCGCTTTTTGGCCTACAGCGATGGGCTAAATGAGAGCGAGACTACGGAAGGAAAGGCGTATAAAAAAGAGTTGGCAGAAGATTTTTTGCATTCGGTAAATATCGCTGATTTTATGGAGCGCGTGAGCGAAAAGATCGGCTCAGGGAGCGATGATATTGCCTATTTTTACCTCCAAGGCGCCAACCTTTCTAAGGGTGAAAAAGAGAGTTATACCCTGCGTAGCACGAGAGAAAGCATCGAAGAAGGGCTTGAAAAGGTTCGCCCTTTTTTAGAGCGCCACGGCGCCACGTCTAAAGTCATCACCCAAAGTAAACTCGCCCTCTTGGAGCTACTCACCAACGCCCTTGAACATGGTAGTTTTGGCATCGACAAAGAACAAAAACACCGCTATCTTGCAACCGATGCATTTGAGGGCATGCTTGAAGCCTTGGAAAAAGCCCACGGGTACCGTTCCATCGTCCTTAGCTTGCGCGTTTATCGGCAAGGGGAGTGGAAAATCTTTGAAGCAACTGTGGAAGACGAAGGAGAAGGGTTTGCAACGCGCGCCATCAAAAACGCCATGATTAGCCCCGCAAAGTACAGCGGTCGGGGGCTGATGATTGTCAAAAAACTGGTGGATCGTTTTTATTTTAACGCTAAAGGCAACGCTATTACTATCCTTAAACGCTTGCTTTAGCGTTGCAGTGCCCACTCCCAAAAGGGCACAATTTCGCATTCAACCCCTTCTTTTTCTCCGCCACCTTCGTTGCCAACGCTTAGCACCGTGAGCTTTTTAATGCCAAGGGTGCGCAAGTGTTCTACCATCCCGCCAAAGCGGCGCAACACAAGTTCTGGAGGTAAAAAAGGGATGCACACGAGGGCTTCTTGCGCCAAAGGAAGGTAAAAATCAACCACAGACGTGTAGTAAACGCTAGCGTGTTTTTTAAGCAATTCGCAAAAGACGATATTCTCAAACCGCCGCAGGAAGTCTTTTTCAAAGGTGAGGGCGTTTTTAAGGGCAAAGTCGTTGAGGTAAACCTTTTTGGGTGTTTTTGGCGCGTCAAATTTGGGCACAAAATGCATCAAACTTTTGCGTTCAAACAACGCCGCCGCCCCATAAAGGCTGTCTTTGGAGAGTTTTAGGTGGGGCTTGAGGGCGGTGTACAAACGGTGCAGTGAGAGTGGGCGCGACTGGGACAAGGCCATGTGGCGAAACAAGATGACCAAAAGCGGGTCGTATAAGTCCAACAACAAAGAAGTTTGAAGGTAGACAAAGAGTTCTGCTTCTCCTAACGTCGTGCTCGCAGGTGATCTACCGTGGTTGGCGTAGAGGTTAAACAAATGTTCGCTAGACGCGGCCCCCTTGCTAAAGGCGATAAATTCTTCAAAATCCAGCGTGTCAACCCACAAGCGCGTAAAACCAGGCAGGTGTAAGGCGTGGTCATTAGAACTTAGCAACAGCGGAATGCCCTCAGGCAGGGTTAACGTGGGTGTGTAATTGTCGATGGCCAAAAGTGTTAGCTGATGCGCGCTACAAAAAGAGGCGAGGGCATCGCTTAGCGTGTCGTGGTCAAGGCGCACATCTTGTAAGCTTATGTACAAAAAAGACCCCGGACTTAGGGTGGAAAGATAGTCTAGCAGCAGTGCTGTTTTTCCCGCACCTTTAGGGCCAATGACGAGGGTATTGGGCGTTTCTATGCGCACTTTGCGGTCATGAAAATGGTGAAAGAGTGGAGGTTTTTCATATAATGCTTCAAGTGCATTCACGGGGATTCCTTACATGGTAACCCAAAAAGTATACCAAACCCATGGTAAAAAAGAGTTCTTGCAAAATCTGTTTTTGCAAGAAACCTAAAGTATAATGTCACCCACACAACCCTTACATGTAAAGAAAAATAATGCACGATATTGTTCTCACGACTTTTAATGCCCGCTATGCCCACACCTCTTTGGGGCTTCGGTATCTGTTTGCCAACCTTCACGACTTGCAGCCCAAAAGCCACATCTTGGAATTTGTCATCAACTCCAGCGTGGCGGACGCTGCTGAGGTGATTTTAGCGCACGAACCAAAGGTTGTGGGGATTGGTGCGTACATTTGGAATGCCAACGAAGTGCACGAATTGGTAGAAATCATCAAAAAAGTTTCGCCCCAAACGTGGGTAGTATTAGGTGGCCCAGAAGCGAGCCATCTTCCCCATCGCGTGGACTTTAGCAAGGCAGATTATATCATCCAAGGCGAAGGAGAAGTGGCGTTTTACACCCTTGCGCGCGACCTCCTAAACGCCAATCCTCCCTCTTCGCGCCTCCTTTCTCCTGCGCCTGTGGATATGGACGCCATTACACTTCCTTATGCCTTTTACACCGACCACGACATCGCGTACCGTACGTGCTACGTGGAAGCGAGCCGTGGATGCCCCTTTACGTGCGAGTTTTGCCTCTCTTCTATCGATAAGCGTGTGCGGGAAATTCCCCTGCCAAGGTTCCTAGAAGCGTTAGAAACCCTGTGGCAACGGGGCGTGCGAAGTTTTAAGTTTATTGACCGTACTTTTAACCTTAGCATCGCCACGGCAACCCAACTGTTGGATTTCTTTTTAGCCAAAGAGGGGGAATATTTTGTTCATTTTGAAGTCATCCCCGAACGCTTTCCTGAAGCACTCAAAGCGCGCATCGCCCAGTTTGCCCCCGCTTCGTTGCAGCTTGAAGTGGGGATACAAACCCTTAACCCCGCCATTGCCAAAGGGATTCGCCGTAGGCTTAACATTCCAAAAATCACCCAAAACCTTGCCTTTTTGCAAGAACACACCCACGCCCATTTACATGTAGACTTGATTGTAGGGTTGCCAGGGGAAGACTTGGAGAGTTTTGGGCGCAATCTTGACGCGCTTCAAGCCCTAACCCAATGCGAGATTCAAATTGGGATGCTCAAAAAACTCTCAGGCACCACCTTGTCCCGCCACGACGCGGAACATGGCATGGTGTACGCCGACACGCCACCGTATGAAATCTTGCAAAACAACGCTATCTCCTTTGCCGCCATGCAACGCATGAAACGGTTCGCGCGCTTTTGGGACTTAGCGTACAACAGCGGTAACTTTAAAAAAACAGCCCCACTCCTGTGGAAAGAGGGCAAGGTGTTTGAAGGGTTTAGTGCCTTTAGTCAGTGGATTTACGCGCAAACCGAGTCTACATGGCAGATTTCCCTGGACCGCTTAGCGCACTTGCTCCTTACCTATACATGTACACACATGGGACACCAAGAAGAAACGGTCAAAGCACTGCTCACTGAAGACATCATGGCCGTAGCAGGGCGAAAGCTTCCTGCCTTTTTGCGCCACATGCCTTTGGGAAATACCCCACCCAAAGAAATCCCACAACAGGCGAACAAACGCCAACGCAAGCACACGGCTTTTTTAGGACATAAAGATTATCATCTTTTCCTTATGAAAAGGAAAAGATGATAATCTTTATGTCCTAAAAAAGCCTATATCCTTGACTTTTGAGCCTCCTTTCAGTAAAATCTCAGTCCTTTTTAGGGTCGACTTACGGGCGACATGTTCTTTTTTAAGGGTAAATTATGGAAAAAATTCGACTTAAGCTGAAAGCTTATGACCACCGAGTTTTAGATCGATCAGTTGCAGCTATCGTAGAAGCTGTTAAGCGAACAGGCGCTGAAATTCGCGGCCCCGTTCCGATGCCTACTAAGATTAAGCGTTATACCGTGCTTAAATCTCCTCACGTCAACAAAGATTCACGAGAACAATTTGAAATGCGCATCCACGCTCGGATGATTGACATTGTCTCTGCAACCTCTGACACAGTTGATTCGCTGATGAAACTTGACCTCGCTCCTGAAGTGAACGTCGAAGTACGAGCTATGGGTAAGTAAGGAAGTGATGATGGAATATATCGTAGAAAAAATCGGAATGAGTAGAACCATTAGCGTGCCAAGCGTACCTGTGACCCTACTAAAAGTGCTAGAAGCGAAGGTGTGCGAGGTAGGTGAAAACGATACGGCACTTGTTGCCTACAGCGATGGCAAGAAGATGAACAAAGCAATCGCCGGCCAACAAAAAAAGTATAACCTCTCCGCAGAATACAACCGTTTTGTAACCTTACATGTAAGCGCAAAAGAAGCGGGTGTTTTGGACGTTGCTCCGCTACAGGAAGCAAAAACATTAAAAGTGAGCCTTAACAGTAAAGGTCGTGGCTTTGCAGGTGTTATCAAGCGTCATGGTATGGCAGGTGGTCCTGCAAGTCATGGTAGCCGTTTTCACCGACATGGTGGTTCGATTGGTAACTGTGAATGGCCAGGACGTGTACAAAAAGGCAGAAAGATGCCAGGACACATGGGCAATGCAAAAACAACCGTTCAAAACGAAGTTGTTTCATTTGATGCAGAAAATGGCGTACTAGTGCTAAAGGGATCTGTTCCTGGATTTAATGGCGCTATGGGGCGGATAAGGATCGTAAAATGAGTCAAGCAATCGTATTAAATGAAAAGTGGGAACACGCTTCCAAGATCGCTCTTCCTGAGCGATACGAGCAAATCAATGCCCACAACCTTTACCTCTACTCTAAATCCTACATGGCTGCAGCGCGTGCCAACACAGCAAGCGCAAAAACACGTAGCGAAGTAAGCGGTGGTGGTAAAAAACCATGGAATCAAAAAGGCCGTGGTGGCGCACGTGCAGGTAGCTCACGTAGTCCTGTATGGGTTGGCGGTGGCGTAACGTTTGGTCCTAGCACCAACCGTAACTACATCCAAAAAGTAAACAAGAAACAAAAGCGCTTAGCCCTTGAGTTTGCCTTGAATGAAAAAGCAGCCAAAGACGCCTTATTTATCGTTGATACTGTTGCAATCGAATCGGGTAAAACCAAAGAAGCGGCTGTTATTCTTAACACATTGGGCGTACGAGATGCATTGATTGTTAAAGAATTGATGGATGAAAATACTTTTTTAGCATTTCGTAACCTAAAAAACTGCTATGTCATCGAGCCAAATGAGCTAAATGCCTACCTCGTAGCAGCATTCCGTTCGGTAGTGATTGAAAAAGCAGTCCTTGAAACTTTAGTAGGAGAGGCTTAATCATGGCAGATATTACGGATATCAGAGCAATTCTGTATACAGAAAAAACCTTAGGTCTCCAAGAAGATGGAATGGTTGTTATTCAAACCTCTCCAAAGATGACCAAAAATGGACTCAAAGAAGTCTTAAAAGAGTACTTCGGGTTTACTCCCTTGCGTGTTAATTCTCTTCGCATGAACGGCAAAGTGAAAAAATTCCGCGGTAGATTGGGAAGCAGACCTGATTATAAAAAGTTCTATGTTAAGTTGCCTGAGGGCGCTCAACTTGAGAATCTGGAGGCATAATTATGGCGATTAAAACCTATAAACCTTATACCCCAAGTCGCCGTTACATCACTGGCCTTAGTTCAGATGACATTACGGCAAAGCCAAGCGTTCCTTCACTTCTTAAAAAGCTTCCAGCTTCTGCTGGTCGTAATAACCACGGTCGGATTACATCACGACACAGAGAAGCAGGCGCTAAAAAACTGTACCGCATCATCGACTTCAAACGTACAAAGTTTGGTATCCCTGGTCGCGTTGATGCAATCGAATACGACCCATACCGCAACTGCCGTATCGCATTGATTACGTATGTTGATGGGGAAAAACGCTACATTCTTCAGCCTTCTGGCTTAAATGTGGGCGATAGCGTTCAATCTGCTGAATCTGGACTTGACATCAAGCCAGGCAACGCAATGAAGCTTAAAAACATCCCTGTGGGTACTATCTTGCACAACATCGAACTTAAGCCTGGCAAAGGCGGCCAAATGGCACGCAGTGCTGGTGGGTACGCGCAACTCATGGGTAAAGACGAAAAATACGTCATTATGCGCCTTCCAAGTGGTGAAATGCGTCAAGTGCTTAGCGAGTGTATGGCGACGGTAGGTGTTGTTGGAAATGAAGATTTTATCAACATCGTGATTGGTAAAGCGGGTCGTAACCGACACCGTGGTATCCGACCACAAACCCGTGGTTCTGCGATGAACCCAATCGATCACCCGCATGGTGGTGGTGAAGGCAAGACAAACTCTGGACGACATCCAGTTACGCCATGGGGCAAACCAACCAAAGGTGCTAAAACGCGTCGCAAGAAAGCAAGTGACAAGTTGATCATCTCTCGAAAGAAAGGAAAATAACGATGGCACGATCATTGAAAAAAGGACCTTTTGTTGACGATCATGTCATGAAAAAAGTCCTCAAAGCAAAAGAGAGTAACGATACGAAGCCAATCAAAACATGGTCACGACGTAGCACCATTCTTCCAGACATGATTGGAGTTACGTTTCAAATCCATAACGGAAAAAGCTTTATTCCACTCTACATAACAGAAAACCATATTGGGTATAAATTGGGCGAATTTGCTCCAACACGAACGTTCAAGGGCCACAAGGGCTCTGTGCAAAAAAAGATTGGTAAATAAGGGGCGATGAATGAGTAGAGCAGTATTAAAATTCATCCGTCTTTCTCCAACCAAAGCACGTTTGATCGCACGTGAAGTTCAAGGGCTTAATGGCGAGATTGCATTAGCACGCCTAGAGTTTACCCCTAATAAAGCCGCGCACGTTATCTCTAAAGTGATTGCTTCTGCAATTGCCAATGGCGGATTTGAGCCTGAAGAAGTGATTGTTTCTTCTTGCCGTGTTGATGCGGGTCCCGTACTCAAACGTTTCCGTCCAAGAGCTAGAGGCAGTGCCAGTGGCATCCGCAAGCCGACCTCACACGTGTTGGTGGAAGTAAGTAAGCAAGCAAAGAAGGAAGACTAAGATGGGTCAAAAAGTAAATCCAATTGGTTTGAGACTTGGGATTAACCGTAACTGGGAATCTCGTTGGTTCCCTAGCAAGCAGACACTTCCTGCTAACATCGGTGAAGACTATGCTATTCGTACGTTTTTGAAAAAAGAACTTTTTTATGCAGGTGTTAGTGAGATTTTAATCGAACGAACTGCAAAGAAACTTCGCGTTACTGTTGTGGCGGCACGCCCAGGTATTATCATCGGTAAAAAAGGCTCTGATATTGAAAAGTTGAAAGAAAAACTTCAACAACTTATCAATAAAGATGTCAACGTGAACATCAAAGAAGAGCGACGCCCACAAGCCTCTGCTCAACTTGCGGCAGAAAACGTTGCGATGCAACTTGAGCGCCGTGTTGCTTTCCGACGTGCCATGAAAAAAGTAATTCAAGGTGCTCAAAAAGCAGGAGCAAAAGGGATTAAAATCTCTGTGGCTGGACGACTAGGTGGTGCGGAAATGGCACGTACCGAGTGGTACCTTGAAGGCCGCGTTCCTTTGCACACCTTGCGAGCAAAGATTGACTACGGTTTTGCAGAAGCACACACAACTTATGGAATCATTGGCGTAAAAGTTTGGATTTTTAAAGGTGAAGTGCTTGCTAAAGGAATTCAAGCAGAAAAGCCTGAAGAGCCAAAGCGACCGCGAAGCCCAAGAAACAGAAGAGGTAAGTAATCATGTTGATGCCAAAAAGAACAAAATACCGAAAGATGATGAAAGGCCGAAACCGCGGTAAAGCAAGCCGTGGTGCCTCGATCGCTTTTGGTGAGATTGCCATTAAAGCAATCGAAGCTGGACGGATTGATTCACGACAAATTGAGGCAGCACGTATTGCAATGACACGCCACGTGAAACGTCAGGCGAAAACATGGATTCGTGTTTTTCCAGACAAACCACTTACAGCTAAGCCTCTTGAAACTAGGATGGGTAAAGGTAAGGGTTCTGTTGATAAATGGGTTATGAACATCAAGCCTGGTCGTATTATCTATGAAATGGCGGGTGTAAGTGAAGAATTGGCGCGCGAAGCGTTGACGCTTGCAATGCACAAGTTGCCATTCAAGACGAAAATCATCACGCGAGAGAGTGAAAATGAAGTATATTGATTTAACAGAGAAAAGCGCGACAGAGCTTCAGGGATTGTTAAAAGAGAAAAAGGTGCTGTTGTTTACGTTGAAACAGAAGCTTAAAACCATGCAGCTGACAAACCCTAATGAGATTCGCGATGTTCGTAAGGACATTGCTCGTATCAACACAGCAATTGCTGCTTTAAAGTAAGAGGGTCGAGAAATGTCATTAAAAAGAGAAATTCAGGGAGTCGTTGTTCAAAAAACAGGCGACAAAACGGCCACTGTTTTAGTTGAGCGACGCGTTATGCATCCACGATACCACAAATTTGTAAAACGATTTAAGAAGTACCTTGTGCACGATGAAGAAAACCAAACCAACGCTGGCGACACTGTTGTTGCGGTTGAGTGCCGACCACTTTCAAAACGTAAATCGTTTAGACTTAAGGCTGTTTTGGCCACAGGAGTTGAGTAATGATACAAAGTTTTACACGACTTGCTGTTGCGGATAACAGTGGTGCAAAAGAGATTATGTGTATCAAGGTGCTTGGCGGTAGTAAGCGCCGATACGCAAGCGTTGGCGACGTTATCGTTGCTTCAGTAAAAAAAGCTTTGCCAACGGGCAAAGTAAAAAAAGGACAGGTCGTCAAAGCGGTGATCGTCCGAACCAAAAAAGAGATTCAACGTGAAAATGGCTCATTGATTCGATTCGATGAGAACGCAGCGGTTATCCTTGATAACAAGCGCGAGCCTATCGGAACACGTATCTTTGGACCTGTTGGTCGTGAAGTACGTTACGCTAACTTCATGAAAATTGTCTCTTTAGCTCCGGAGGTACTGTAGCTATGGCACAAAAGTTCAAAATTAAAAAAGGCGACACCGTTAAAGTGATCGCTGGAGATGACCGGGGAACAACAGCAGAAGTACTTCAAGTGCTTCCAAAGAAATCCCAAGTAATCGTTAAGGGATGCAAAGTTGCCAAAAAAGCAATTAAACCTAGCGATAAAAACCCTGATGGTGGATTTGTTAACAAAGAAATGCCCATCGATATCTCCAATGTTGCGAAAGTGGAGGGCTAGGTAGATGAGACTACAAGAAAAATACCAAGCAGAAATCAAACCTGCTTTGGTGAAAGAATTTGACATTAAGAATCCAATGCTTATTCCTGCACTTGAAAAAATTGTCATCAGTGTAGGTGCGGGCGATTCTGCAAAAGATGCTAAAGTGATGCAAAGCATGACAGATACTATCTCGTTGATTGCTGGACAAAAAGCGATGACAACAGATGCACGAAAATCCGTTGCGGGCTTTAAAGTACGCGAAGGCTTTCCTGTAGGTATCAAAGTGACATTGCGCTCTAAGCAAATGTATGCATTTTTAGACAAATTGATTTCCATTGCTCTTCCACGCGTAAAAGACTTTCGTGGTGTTCCGCGCAACGGATTTGACGGTCGAGGCAACTATAACTTCGGCTTGAACGAGCAAATGATGTTTCCTGAAGTAGTGTATGATAAAGTCATGAAAACACACGGAATGAACATTACGATTGTAACAACAGCAAAAACAGACAAAGAAGCATTCAAGCTCCTTGAGCTTGTTGGTATGCCGTTTGCGAAGGGAAAAATCAATGGCTAAGAAATCAATGATCGCTAAGGCTGCGCGAAAGCCTAAGTTCGCCGTACGCGGATACACTCGATGCCAGATTTGTGGTAGACCTCACTCAGTATACAAAGATTTTGGTATCTGCAGAATATGTTTGCGCAAGATGGCCAATGAAGGACTGATTCCAGGCCTCAAAAAAGCTAGTTGGTAAGGAAGAGAAAATGATGAATGATATGATTTCCGATGCGCTCACCCGCATCCGAAACGCTTCAATGCGCAAACTAGAGGTTACCAAACTAATCCACACCAACGCTGTTGAAGCGATTTTGGCCATCTTTCAAACGAAGGGCTATATCGAAAGCTTTAACGTAGTGGAAGAGGGAAGTAAAAAGTCTATCAATGTTGTCTTGAAATATGACGAAAAAGGCAACAAGGTAATCAACGAAATCAAGCGTATCTCCAAGCCTGGACGCCGTGTGTATAAGGGCAAAGACGAGATTAAGCGGTTTAAAAACGGTTATGGAACCATCGTTGTAAGTACTTCCAAAGGGGTTCTTAGTAACGAAGAGGCGCACAAAACAGGCGTCGGTGGCGAATTGCTTTGCAGCATCTGGTAAGGATGCTGCCGTTACTTTTTATGGTATTCGATATCCATTCGTAAAAGTAGACATATCGTAGACAAGTAAAAAGGATTCTAATGTCTCGAATCGGTAAATTACCAGTAGTTATCCCTGGCGGGATTGACGTCAAGCTGGATGGCGACAGTGTTGTGTTTACAAAAGGTAAAACAGAAAAAGTGTTAGACACGCGTGGTCATGTTAATGTAAAAGTTGAAGACAATACACTTGTGTTCTCGCCTAAAAGTGAAGAGCGCCAAGATAAAGCGTTTTGGGGAACCTACCGCTCATTGGCAAGCAACGTCATTACTGGGCTCACAGATGGATTTACAAAAAAACTTGAAATCAACGGTGTTGGTTATAAAGCAGCAGTAAATGGCAATATTCTTGAGCTTCAATTGGGCTTTTCGCACCCCATTAAATATGATTTTCCACAAGATGTGCAAATCGTAGTCGAGAAAAACGTGGTGACTATCACGGGTCAAGACAAACAAGCGATTGGCCAAATTGCTGCGGAAATCAGAGGATTTAGACCTCCGGAGCCATATAAAGGCAAGGGTGTGAAATACGTGGGCGAGCGCATTATCCGCAAAGCCGGCAAAACGTCCAAGAAGTAAGGGGAGCTAAATGAAAGAAACAATTTTAAAGCGCAAATTAGCGCTTCGTGTTAAACGAAAAAAACGTGTTCGTGGCAAAATATCTGGTACGCCAGAGTGTCCCCGTATTTCCATCTTTAAATCAAACCGTACCGTGTACGCACAAGCGATTGAAGATGTTACATGTACAACACTCGCCGCTGCAGATGGCAAAAAATTAGGCCTTAAGTCCAATAAAGAAGGTGCAGTCGCACTGGCACAAACATTGGCAGAAAACCTAAAAGCCAAAGGGATTGAAAAAGCAAAGTTTGACCGAAATGGTTACCTTTACCACGGTGTTGTTGCATCTTTTGCGGATGCGCTACGTGAAAACGGCATAGCGCTGTAACCCGATAAGTCAATAAGGATAGATTGATGGAAAAATATAACAGAGAAGAGTTTGAAGAGGTTATTGTTAATATCGGTCGGGTTACCAAGGTCGTAAAAGGTGGTCGACGGTTTCGCTTTACCGCGTTAGTGGTTGTAGGAAACCGCAATGGACTCGTTGGTTTTGGCTTCGGTAAAGCCAAAGAGGTTCCTGATGCGATTAAAAAAGCAGTGGATGATGCATTTAAAAACATTATTAATGTTAAAATTAAAGGCTCAACTATTGCCCACGATATTGAAGTGAAATACAACGCAAGTCGTATCTTACTCAAGCCTGCTAGTGAAGGTACGGGTGTTATTGCTGGTGGCTCAACGCGTCCAGTCATCGAGTTGGCCGGAATTAAAGACATTTTGACAAAATCACTAGGGTCTAATAATTCTGCTAACGTAGTGCGAGCGACCATTAAAGCGCTCAGTATGCTTAAGAGCTAACTAAAGAAAGAAGGAACGATTATGGCACTAGACAACCTCACCCCTGCAGACGGTTCAACACGCGATCGTAAACGCGTAGGCCGTGGACAAGGAAGTGGTATGGGTAAAACCGCCACAAAAGGAAACAAGGGTCAACGCGCACGCGCTGGTTATAAAATCAAACGCGGTTTTGAAGGCGGCCAGCAACCTTTGCAACGCCGACTTCCTAAAGTTGGCTTTACTTCACGCGTGACAAAACCTTACGTTATTAACGTAGAAAAAGTCACCGTAGTTGCCCAGTTGGAAAGCATCACAATGGAAAGCATTCGTGAAGTTCACAAAATGGCTAAAACAGTAACCAGGGTAAAGCTTATCGGCGCAAGCGCTAACGGGCTTTTGGCAAAGATTAAAGACGACAACGTAAGCGTTACTGGAAATTAAGATGAGCAAAGAACTGACCAACAAGATCCTTATCACGTTGGCGTTTTTGTTCGCATACAGGATACTGGCCTATGTGCCAGTGCCTGGTGTGAATATTGACGTAATTAAAGAGTTTTTTGATTCAAACAGTTCCAATGCGTTGGGGCTTTTCAATATGTTTAGTGGCAACGCTGCTGAACGTTTAAGTATTATTTCTCTAGGCATTATGCCTTACATTACTGCTTCCATCGTGATGGAACTTCTTGCAGCAACCTTCCCCGCCCTTGGCAAAATGAAAAAAGAGCGCGATGGCATGGTTAAATACATGCAAATCATTCGCTACGCAACCATTGGGATTACTATTGTGCAAGCCATTGGCGTGTCTGTTGGGCTTCAAAGCATGACAGGACGTACGGGCGAAGCGGCGATTATGATTGACATGAGCACCTTTATCGCGGTGGCAACAGCATCAATGCTAGCTGGAACCATGCTCTTGATGTGGATTGGCGAACAAATCACACAACGCGGGATTGGAAACGGCATCAGCTTGATTATTTTTGCTGGTATTGTTTCAGGTATTCCCTCAGCGATTGGCGGCACGATCAACCTTGTAAACACGGGCGAACTTAATTTTCTGATAGTTATTGGAATTTTAGTAGTCATTTTAGCAACGGTTGGAACGATTATTTATGTGGAAATGGGTGAACGTCGTATTCCTATTTCGTATTCTCGTAAGGTTGTTATGCAAAATCAAGACAAGCGCATTATGAATTACATTCCTATTAAAGTGAATCTTAGTGGGGTTATTCCTCCGATTTTTGCTTCAGCTATTTTGATGTTTCCTTCGACGATTCTCCAAGCCAGTAGCAATCCCTACATCCTAGCCATCAACGATTTTCTAAACCCCAATGGCTATATGTTTAACGTCCTTACCTTCCTTTTTGTTATTTTCTTTTCTTATTTTTATGCGTCTATTGTATTTAATGCAAAAGACATTTCTGAGAATTTGAAAAAACAAGGCGGATTTATTCCTGGTGTTCGTCCAGGGGCGAGTACCGCAGGCTTTTTAAATGAAGTGGCGAGTCGACTGACCTTTACAGGCGCGATTTACCTAGGGCTTATTTCTACTTTGCCATGGGTGCTTGTAAAAATGATGGGCGTTCCCTTTTATTTTGGCGGAACAGCTGTGCTTATCGTCGTGCAAGTGGCGTTAGATACCATGCGTAAAATCGAAGCGCAAATGTACATGAACAAATACCAAACCTTAAGTGCTGTTGGTCTTTAATGGCAATTTTGCTTAAAAAACCTAGCGAGATTCAAAAACTCGCTAGGTCAAACCAGTACGTTGCCCAAACGCTCAATTACCTTCAAAAAACCGTTACGCCAGGCATGACGTTAGCACAGGTCAATCAACTGGGCGAAGACTTTATGGCGGCCTTACATGTAAGGCCTGCTTTTAAAGGGCTGTACGGATTTCCAGGCGGTGTGTGCACCTCTTTAAACGAGGTTGTCATTCATGGTATTCCCAATCAAACTATTCTCCAAGAGGGTGATATACTAGGGCTTGATATTGGCGTGGAGTGTGAGGGATGGTATGGTGACGCTGCGGTAACGATGCCGGTGGGCAAGATTTCTCCCCAAGATGAAGCGCTGATTGCTTGCGCGAAAGATGCCCTATACTATGGGATTGATGTGATTCGCGAAGGAATGCGTTTTAAAGAATTAAGCCAAGCCTTAGAGTCTTTCATTCATCAGCGAGGATACGTGCCCTTACGGGGTTTTTGCGGCCATGGGATTGGCAGAAAGCCCCATGAAGAACCTGAAATTCCTAATTATTTGGAAGGCAATAACCCCAAGCAAGGACCCAAGATAAAAAATGGTATGGTCTTTTGCCTTGAGCCTATGATTTGTCATCGCGATGGAACACCTGTCATACTAGAAGACAAATGGTCGGTGGTCTCAAAAGACGGGTTACGCACAAGTCATTATGAGCACACGGTGGCGGTAGTGGATGGAAGGGCGCAAATCCTTTCCCAAGAACTTAATAAATAGGAGGAAAAATGGCAAAAGATGATGTCATTGAGATTGATGGCAATGTGGTGGAAGCACTTCCCAACGCAACCTTCAAAGTGGAACTTGAAAACAAGCATGTTGTTTTGTGCCACATTGCAGGAAAAATGCGCATGCACTATATTAAGATTATGCCAGGGGATAAAGTAAAGGTGGAGTTAACTCCCTATAGTTTGGATAAAGGACGCATTACTTACAGGTATAAGTAAGCTAAAAGCTTATTTTAACTATAATATGCCCCTTTTTGTAAAACTGTGTGAAGAATTATTGAAAAAATTGACCACTGTTTTTTTCAATAATTGGTTTGACTTATGTTCGTCAAACCTATGGCAGTTGATCGGTCCAGTGGAATATATGTTCAGGAGACAGCGATGAAAGTACGAGCTTCTGTAAAGAAGATGTGCGATAAGTGCAAGATTATCAAGCGGGGCGGCGTGGTTCGAGTTATTTGCGAAACCCCAAAACACAAACAGAGACAAGGATAGAGTATGGCACGTATTTCTGGTGTAGATTTACCAAAGAAAAAGAGAGTTGAATACGGTTTAACTTATATTTACGGTATTGGACTCCATATGTCACGACTTATTCTTAACGCGACAGGCATTTCTTATGACAAGCGTGTGTATGAATTGAGCGAAGATGAGGTAGCGGCCATTCGTAATGAAATCCAAGACAAATACAGTGTCGAGGGTGATTTGCGCAAGAGTGTTGCGATGGATATTAAAGCGTTGATGGACCTTGGAAGTTACCGAGGACTACGACACCGAAAAGGTCTTCCTGTGCGTGGTCAAAAAACCAAAACAAACGCACGGACTCGTAAGGGTAAAAAGAAGACTGTTGGCGGAAAAGCGAAGTAAGGCAAGGAGAAATCAATGGCAAAACGTAGAGTAACACGAAAAAAAGTTGTTAAGAAAAATATAGCGCGTGGCATTGTATACCTCTCTGCTACTTTCAACAATACCGTAGTAACGGTAACAGATGAAATGGGTAACGTCATTTCCTGGAGTAGCGCTGGAAGCCTTGGCTTTAAAGGAAGTAAAAAATCCACTCCTTATGCTGCACAACAAGCTGTAGAAGACGCGCTCAACAAAGCAAAAGAGCACGGTCTTAAAGAGGTAGGTATCAAGGTTCAAGGACCTGGAAGCGGACGCGAAACAGCTGTGAAAAGCATCGGTTCAACAGAAGGAATCAAGGTTGTTTTCCTAAAAGACATCACGCCTCTTCCTCACAATGGTTGCCGACCTCCCAAGCGTCGACGTGTATAGGTACAGTGCGTAGTAAAAACGACAGCATTATGTTTTTAAGATTTTAGGAGAAATACAATATGGCACGATATAGAGGACCGGTTGAAAAACTAGAAAGACGACTTGGTGTGAGCCTTGCGCTCAAGGGTGAGCGTCGCCTTGCAGGAAAGAGCGCTCTTGATAAGCGACCGTATGCTCCAGGACAACATGGACAACGACGCGCAAAAATCAGTGAATACGGCTTACAGCTTCGTGAGAAGCAAAAAGCGAAATTCATGTACGGGCTTTCTGAAAAACAGTTTAGACGTTTGTTTCAAGATGCGGCACGACGCACGGGAAACACAGGGACTATCTTAATTCAATTAATTGAACAGCGTCTTGATAACGTTGTCTACCGTATGGGATTGGCAACAACACGACGTTTTGCACGTCAGCTTGTGACACACGGACACCTTTTGGTGGATGGCAAGAAAGTGGATATTCCTTCTTTCCGTGTACGGCCTGGCCAAAAAGTGGAAGTACGTGAAAAATCTAGACAAAATCCCCAAATCGTTCGCGCGATGGAACTGACTGCTCAAACAGGAATTGTTCCATGGGTTGATGTTGAAAAAGAGAAACTATTTGGTATCTTTACACGCATTCCAGAAAGAGAAGAGGTTGTCATTCCTGTTGAGGAACGACTCATTGTTGAACTTTATTCCAAATAACACAAAGGCGGTACGATGAAGAAGATCAAGACATCTGCGTACATGCCCACTGATATTGAAGTGGAAAGTGTTTCTCAAAACCATGTGAAAATCACAGCACACCCGTTTGAATCGGGTTTTGCTGTGACATTGGCACACCCACTTCGACGTTTGCTTTACAGTAGCACTGTTGGTTTTGCGCCAACAGCAGTGAAAATTGAGGGTGCTTCGCACGAGTTTGACAGTATGCGCGGCATGCTCGAAGATGTTGCGTTGTTTATTATTAACTTAAAGAACATTCGGTTTAAAATTAAAAGCGATGCAAACAAGGTCGTTGTGAATTACACATTTACAGGCCCTAAAGAGATTCGTGGAATTGATTTAAACAACAGCGACATCGAAGTGGTTACTCCTGATGGGTACCTTGCCACGCTTAATGAAGACGCAGAACTTACCTTCTCTTTAGTAATTGAACGCGGGATTGGGTATGTTCCAAGCGAGTCTACACGTGATTCTGCTGAAACCGATTATATTGCACTAGACGCTTTCTTTACCCCAGTGAAAAAAGCGGTGTATGAGATTGAAAATGTCTTAGTTGAGGATAACCCCAACTTTGAAAAAATTATTTTTACTATTGTTACAGATGGTTTGGTAACACCTGTAGAAGCATTTAAAAATGCATTGAATGCCATGTATTCACAAATGTCTATTTTCAATGGACTTGTTGATATGGATGTTTCATCAAAGGCAGAAGGCGGCGCTTCCAGTGTTGAAGTAGCAAAGCTTTTGCAAAGTGTTGAAGAGCTTAATCTTAGTGCACGTAGCTTTAACTGTCTTGATCGCGCAGGCGTGAAAGTAGTGGGCGAGTTGGCACTCATGGATGAGACGGAGATGAAAGAATTGAAAAATCTTGGTAAGAAGTCTCTTGAAGAGATTAAGGCTGTAATGGAAGAGATTGGTTTCCCCGTGGGAACCACATTTTCAAGTGAAACGGTTGAGACGGTAAAAAAACGGATCAGCGAGATTAAATCAGAAGCGACAGAGGAATAATCCATGAGACACAAGCACGGATACCGTAAACTAGGACGCACGTCTTCACATCGAAGTGCGCTCTTAAAAAATCTGACTATCGCCATTATCAAAAGCGAAAAGATCGAAACAACGTTGCCTAAAGCAAAAGAGCTTAGAGGCTATGTGGAAAAACTCATCACTAAAGCACTTAAAGGTGACTTTAATGCGCACAGAGCTGTCTTTGCAGCCTTGCAAGATAAAGAAACAACAAAAAAACTTGTCGAAGAGATTGCTCCACGCTACAAAGAGCGCAACGGCGGCTATACACGGATTATTAAAACCCGTATGCGTCGTGGCGATGCCGCAGAAATGGCATTTATCGAACTCGTATAAATAGCACACCATAGGGGCAAAACGCCCCTATGTCTTCTTTCTTAATCCTTTTCTATCCTAAAACTTGCTACAATAACTTATATTATAGTCCATTGCATCAAAACTCGGGAGAAAAAACATGATACCTTTTAGCGACGAAGAGTTATTACCGGTGGTTGAAAAATCTCTGGAAAAAGTCAAACCTATGTTAGCACTTGATGGTGGCGGGATGCAATTGCTCGCAGTGAAAAATGGCCGTGTTTTTGTGCAGCTCCAAGGAGCGTGCAATGGCTGTTCTTCTAGCGGACAAACACTCAAATACGGCATCGAACGCCAGCTTCGCATTGATATCCATCCAGAAATCGAGGTGATAAACATCGTGCCTGGTATGGAAAATGAACTCGAAAGATACGAATGACCACTTACAAAGAGCGTGCCATTGATTGTTTTTATAACAAAGAGTTTCAACGTGCTCTTTTTTATTTTTCCCTTGCCCTAAAGGAAAATCCAGAAGACAAAGAACTTC
Source organism: Campylobacterales bacterium (assembly GCA_014859645.1). GTDB lineage: Bacteria > Campylobacterota > Campylobacteria > Campylobacterales > Campylobacteraceae > Sulfurospirillum_B. The sequence goes on along the minus strand of JACUTV010000022.1, from coordinate 6,016 downwards.
GTATTTGCGCTATTTTGGCGGATTTGGCCCTAGAGCGTGAAGAAGAAGCAATGTCGCTTTTTGAGTATTATACTACCAGTGCACGCGGTGAAAACGAAGAAAATGAAGCCATGCTCGAAGACATTATTGATTCACTGGAAGTGGGCATGGAGAAGTTACTCTCTTTGTTTGAAACCGAATTTATTGATCAAAAACTTCAAGAAGAAAATGGAATCGTTTATGATGATTTTATGAGTCTTGTGGAAGAGCAGGGTGATTTTAAAAAAGCCTTTGAAGATATTATGTTTTCTACCAAAGTACTCATTTCTAGCAAAGAAGATTTTTTACATTTTTTGGATTTACTCATCGACCATGGGTACATCGAAATGTCTTTGCAGTACTTAGAAAGTGCGGTTTCTCTTTTTCCAAACGACACCCAATTTCACTCTTTATTTCGTAAAGCCCAAGGGTATTTAAGCTAGTGAAAATTCCTGTTACCCATCCCCAATTTTCCCATATTAGTGATTCTTCGCTTGCGTGTGATGCTTCCACTGCTTTTGTGCGTACTGCACAAAATACACAGTACGAAGTAGACGCAAAAGCACATGGTGCGCCCGCAATACTAACACCCGCTATGTGCCACGCGCTTCTTGGTATTTCTCCCGAACTTAAAGTGGTTGGCATTACAGGAACCAATGGAAAAACCACTACCGCTGCGGCCATGTACTCATTCTTGCTTGACTTACATGTAAAGGTTGCGCTGCAAGGCACAAGAGGGTGTATGATTAACGAAACCCTCTTTGAATCACGTAGCCTAACTACACCACCTATTTTGCAAACGTTGTGGCATATGGCAGAAGCCTCTAAGGCAGGATGCCGATATTTTATCATGGAAGTAAGCTCTCACGCGATTGTGCAAGAGCGCATTGAGTCTTTGAGCTTTGCCTTGCGTATCTTTACCAATCTTTCTCAAGATCACCTAGATTTTCACGGTTCCATGGAAGCCTATGCTGCGGCAAAAAGTGCTTTTTTTGACACAGAAGGGATGAAGCTCATTAACCGCGATCAGCGTGGTTTGCGCTATAACCCCACGAATGCTGTGACTTATGGCGTCGAATCTCCTGCTGATTTTTCAGTGAAAGCGTATGGTCTCCAACAAGGCATTCGTGCTGTGGTTGCCTACAAGCAAGAAACCTTTCACATGGAATCTTCTCTTCAGGGAAATTTTAACCTCTACAATCTCCTTGCCGCGTTAGCAGGCGTGTTTTTGTTAGAATCCCCCACAAGCGTGGCTTTGTGCGAGGCGATTGAGGGCTTTGGCGGGGTGAGCGGACGCATGGAAGTGGTACATGAAGACCCCCTCGTGATTGTTGATTTTGCCCACACGCCTGATGGCATGGAAAAAGTCTTGGACGCGATGAAGCACCACCAACTCGTGGTCGTATTTGGAGCGGGAGGAAACCGTGATGCCACCAAGCGTCCTGTGATGGGAAAGATAGCTAAACGCTTTGCTAAGCGCCTCATTGTCACGAGCGACAACCCGCGTTTTGAAGATCCTGCGACAATCATCACGCAAATTCTTGAAGGAGTGTGTGGGGATGTTGTCGTGGAAGTGGATAGGCGCACGGCCATCGAAACTGCCCTTGCTTCTTTGCAAGAAGGAGAAGCGTTGATGATTTTAGGCAAAGGGGACGAAGAATATCAGGATATTGCAGGGGTAAAATACCCTTACGATGACCGCGTGGTAGTGCGTGAATGGTTTAGCGCACAAAAACACTAAGCACAGTTATGGTAAAATAGCTCCTTTTTGAGAGCGTTGTGTTTAAAGAATTTTGCAAAACCTCTCTCATGTTAAGGATACGCAAATGATGTTTGAAATGCTTTACAGCAAAATTCACCGCGCAACGGTGAGTGATGCAAATTTAAACTATGTTGGGTCTATTACGATTGATGCGGTGCTAATGGAAACCGCAAAGTTGCGTGTGGGTCAAAAAGTAGATATTGTCAATGTCAATAATGGCGAACGGTTTTCAACGTATGTGATTCAAGGAGAGCGAGGCCGTGGGGATATTTGCCTCAACGGTGCAGCCGCTAGAAAAGCGCATGTGGGTGATAAAATCATCATCATCGCTTATGGTTCCATGAACGAAGCCGAAGCGGATGCGCACAAACCCATTGCGATTTTGGTGGATGAGCACAATCGCATTACGGAAGTGAGGGATTTTATCTGATGTTTGACAATCTTGATTTTTCAAAAATGGGTGCCATGTTTAAAGAAGCCCAAAAACACGCTAAAGAGATGGAAGCCGAAGCTGCCAATAAAGAATTCACTGCAAAAAGTGGCGGCGGTATGGTTAAAGTCACAATGAATGGCAAAGGTGAGGTAATCGACATACACATCGATGCCTCGCTTTTAGAAGACAAAGAGTCCTTGCAGATTTTACTCATTAGCTCCATAAACGATGCCAGTGCCATGGTAGAAGAAAACAAAAAACTAGCGGCTACGCAAATGCTTTCACGCTTGGGGGGATTTGGCCATCAAAACTAAACTCCTTGGACTCACGCTGGGATTAACACTGTGCGCGTGGGCGCAAGAAGCGCCTACGGTACAAGACTTTGAAGCGTGTTTTAACCGCAACAAACCTGCCTATGTGAGTCTTGAGGGAGTGCGCGCCATCGCCATTACGCCTACGCGCGCCATTTCTTTTGAGCGTCCTCGTTCGTTTGTAAAATACGATCCTTTTTTAAACCTCTATGTCTTGCGTAGCCCCACACCCCTTTCTCCCGTGCCTCAAAATGAAGAAAGAGCATTAAAACGCGGTGAATGGCTAGCTTCTGTGAGCGCTAAACCTGAAATCTCCATCGGAAAACTAAGCGCTCTGGCCTCGGGACTAGGGCAAAGTGATACTTTTTCGGCAAACTCTCTTACGGGCGCTATTGTGACAGGCGTGTGTTGCGATATGTATGGGGTAGCAAAAAAAGGCGGTAGTTTTATTGGAAACCGCTATTTAGAACATGTTGTTGCGTACGATGAGGTGTACTATGGGGATGTTGGCGCGCGTTTTGCTCAGCAAGATGCCGGAATTGTGGTGGTGCAAGTGGATCCTTTTTACGCGAGTGGATTGCGTCAAGGTGATCGCATCGTACGGGTGAACCGTGCGCGGGTTGGTACCTTGCAAGCATTTAACGAAACTGTTTTGTTTGCTCCCAAAAACACTACCTTGCCCGTGGAAGTGATGCGAGGAACCCAAAGTGTACAACTTTCTTTACATGTAAGGCCAAAACGGGCTATTTCCTTGGCACGCGAAACGTACCTTGAAGCCTTGGGATTACATTTTGATGCAAACTTGGCACTTACGCGCGTGGAAGCGGGGTCTTGGGCGAGCGCGCAAGGGCTTCATGTGGGAGACACCCTGGTGCAAATCGATCGCCAACCTCTTAAAAACCCACAAGAAATCCGCACGCTACTAGGGACATTGTCTAAAAATAAACCCTACTATATGCTGTTTGATCGCAAAGGATTTCAGTTCTTTGTTACCCTTACTATTTCCCAACAATAGGACGTTGCGTGGAACCTTTAGAACACAATATCGAAACATTTGAGGCATACTTTTTGGCCAATCTTCCGGTGGCGCCAAGTTTTCACCCTCACTATGAAGAGGCGTTGCAAGCGATGCTAAAAGCGGGCGGTAAACGTTTTCGCCCCATGCTACTCCTTAAAGTCGTGGAGCATTTAGCACCTTTATTACTCGAACACGCGTTGCCTGTGGCGGCGAGTATTGAGATGATGCATACGTATTCACTCATTCACGATGACTTGCCTGCCATGGATGATTCCCCCTTGCGCCGTGGCCATCCGACCTTACATGTAAGCCACGACGAAGTCACGGCTATTCTAATAGGCGACGCCCTTAATACTCACGCATTTGCAGTGTTGGCTAGCGCACCCCTGAGCGCGTTAGTGCGTATTCGCTTGGTGGAAGCGTTGGCGGTGAGCGCGGGGGCTGGTGGCATGGTGTTGGGTCAAGCGATTGATTGCCATTTTGAAAACCAACCTTTGTCTCTTGAGGCGTTGGAATTTCTGCACACCAACAAAACCGCCAAGCTCATTGCGGCGAGTTTGAAGATGGGGGCGATTATCGCTAACAGTGGTGAAGAGATGGAGCACGCCCTTGAGGCATTTGGCCTTAAGCTTGGCGTGTTGTTCCAGATTCAAGATGATGTGATTGATGCAACACAAACATCCCAAGAAGCAGGAAAACCCACGGGAAATGATGGGGTAAAAAACTCTTTTACAAACCTGTTGGGCGTTAAAGAAGCACTTGCCAGACGTGATGGGTTAGCGACAGCGTTGTGCGCAGAGGCACAAAATATTGGTGGTGCGCTAGGGGATGACCTTGCGCGTATTGTGGAAATGTATTTTATTAAAGGAATGTAGATGAGCGAAGAAATATTACAAAAACAGGCCAACACCATTCGATTTTTAGCAGCAGATATGGTGCAAAAAGCCAACAGCGGCCACCCTGGTGCGCCCATGGGACTAGCAGATATTGTGACCGTGTTGGCCAACCATTTGGTGCACAATCCAAAAGACCCAACTTGGCTAAACCGTGACCGTTTGGTCTTTAGTGGCGGACATGCTTCGGCGCTGATTTACAGTTTTTACCACCTGTGTGGGTATGACATCAGCCGTGAAGATTTGCAAAATTTTCGCCAATTTGGCAGTAAAACGCCTGGCCACCCCGAATACCACGACGTCCCAGGCGTAGAAGTGACCACAGGCCCACTAGGTCAAGGCGTAGCCAATGCCGTTGGCTTTGCGATGGCGGCAAAATACGCAGGCAACATTTTGAATTCTGACCAAGCTAGCGTCATCGACCATACGGTGTATTGTTTGTGTGGCGACGGGGACTTGCAAGAAGGAATCAGCTACGAGGCGTGTTCCTTGGCGGGTTCTTTGGGACTCAATAACCTTGTGCTCATTTATGATTCTAACAACATCACCATCGAGGGTGATACGTCTATCGCGTGGAATGAAGACGTAAAAGCGCGTTTTGAAGCGCAAGGGTGGGCGGTTTCGCGCATCGATGGACACAACTTTGATGAGATTGAATTTGTGCTTAATGAGGCCAAGGGAAAATGCAAACCTTATTTGATTATCGCCGATACGGTCATTGCTAAAGGCGCGTGTGAGTTAGAAGGCAGTCACCACGCCCATGGGGCACCGTTGGGTGAAACAGAGATTGCGAACGCGAAAACCAAATGCGGCTTTGACCCACAAAAACATTTTTGGGTAGACGAAGACGTGTTAGCGCGCTTTCGGGTAGCTGTTGAAAAAGGTGACCTTGCTCAGGCTTTGTGGAATGAAAAAATTGCCACTATGCTGAGCGAAGAGCAGCGCTCCTTGCTTGCAAATTTGCAACATCCCGATGTTTCAAAAATCGAATGGCCTACGTATGAGGTAGGTTCTGGCGTAGCCACCCGCGATAGCAACGGCCAAATCCTTAATGCCATCGCCAAAGCCCTTCCTGGCTTCATGGGCGGGAGTGCAGACCTTGGGCCTTCTAACAAAAGTGAACTCAAGGGCATGGGTGATTTCCCTCATGGGCGCAATATGCACTTTGGCATTCGCGAACACGCTATGGCGGCCATTTGTAACGCCTTTTCGTTGTACGGGCTATTTATTCCTTATAGCGCGACATTTTTTATTTTTAGCGATTACCTTAAACCTGCCGCAAGACTAGCGGCGTTGATGCGCTTGAAGCATTATTTTATCTGGACGCACGATAGCATTGGCGTGGGAGAAGATGGCCCAACCCATCAGCCCATCGAACAACTCAGCCAATTTCGCGCCCTTCCGAACTTTTTTGTCTTTCGCCCTGCGGATGCTACGGAAAATGTCAAATCTTGGCAAGCGGCCTTGGCACGTCAAGCCCCTGCGGCCTTTGTATGTTCGCGCCAAAAACTAGACGTGCTTAAAAACGACCGTGCCTTTGGAGACGTGGAAAATGGTGCCTATTTGCTCAAAGAGCGCGAA
>JACUTV010000140.1 GCA_014859645.1 Campylobacterales bacterium | reverse complement strand
ATTAAGACGCCTTGGGGATAAGCACTTCAAGGGGAATATGGAGTTTTGAAGAAATATTTGAAATCATCGTCAAAGAGAGTCCGATTTTTCGATTGAGCACTTCGGAGACTTTACTTTTACTTCCAAAAAGTGGAATAAGGTCTTTTTGTTTCAGCCCCATCTCTTGCATGCGGTATTTAATGGCTTCGATGGGATCGGGTGTGTCGATTTTCCACTGTTTTTCTTCGTATTTTTCCACCAACAATACTAAAATTTCCAATTCGTCACTTGGCGGTGTTCCTAGTTCGGGGTCTAGGTCCATCAGCGCATCAATACGCTCTAGCGCTTTTTCATAATCATGTTCTGTTCGAATGGGATGCATGTTCATCTTAAACCTCCTTTGCCTTTATTTTATCGTACTCGCTATGGGTGCCTATAAATTTAACGATAGTTCCTTCAAAGGGAACTTATTAAAATTACCGATTTTTACATTTCTGTGCTTACATGTAAAGAATCAAACATGCTATAATCCACTTATATGTACACTTATATTTGGAGGAACAGATGGCACAACTGACCTTTTATATAGACAATTCTCTCGAAGCAAAAGTCAAAGAAGCGGCCAAGAAAAGCGGCGTTTCCTTGAGTAAGTTTATCGCTAAAGTGCTGGAACAAAAGGTTCAAGACGCGTGGAACGAAGAGGTGAAAAGCCTTAGCGGAAGCTGGGGGGATTTTCCTAGCATCGAAGAGATAAGGGGCGAAGCGCGCGATACCCAAAGAGAGTGTTTGTGATGTATGTGCTTGACACAAATACGCTCATTTATTTTTTCAAAGGGCAAGGCGAGGTGGCAAGACGCTTGTTTGGTGTTGCGCCTAAAGATATTTTTATCCCCACGGTGGTGATTTTTGAGCTTGAAGTTGGCATTGCCAAATCGACCAACAGCCTCAAGCGCCAAGAGCAACTCCAAACGCTGCTAAAGAGTGTCAATGCCCTAGATTTCACCCAAAAAGAAGCCAAAGCCAGTGCGCGTATCAGGGCAGAGCTAGAGCACAAGGGCATGCCCATCGGCCCCCTTGACACCCTCATCGCAGGGTGCGCCAAGGCAAATGCCTTCACCCTTGTGAGCAGAAATACCAGTGAATTTAGCAGGGTCGAGGGGCTTTTGGTGGAAGATTGGTTTTAGGGTTTATGTGTAAACCGCACTACTTTTTGCAACAAATACCACAATTTTATTCCCGTTATTTGTTATAATCGCCGTTTAATATTCATTTAATTGGAGGAATAATGAACAGTGCAAAATGGGTTTTGAGCGTGACAACAGCTTTGTTTTTAGGTGGATGTGCGACAGGGACATCAAAGTTTTCCGATAGTGGAATATTTCTTCCTTCGCCAAAAGATGTACAAAAAATGCTTCTTCCTAAGGTTTCCAATGAGGATATCATCAAGCAAAGCCCCGATAAAGAACTTTCAGAGACTTTTTTAACCAACACTTTTGAAAAAGTCACCGCGGTGGAGCACGGCTCAAAAACAATTATTTTGGAAAAAAAGTGGTTGTATGAGACCGATAGTTTTATCCGCTACAGTAAATCACGGAGTTTTTACAGAGGGTTGGCGCACGATTTTTTAAATGACGATGTGGCCAAAGCATACATGGAAACAATTATTAAAAGAGGAAGTGGCTACGTCATTTACAATGGAAGTGGCAATGAAATGCTTATGTCGGCCTATGCGGGTGGAAGTCCAAGAAGAAGCTCCGACACTTCGGTTTTTGCGTACGATTCTGATTTTGCTATTGTTGAATACGACAAGGAAGGCAACAAAAAAAGCGCCCTGTTGCGCCAAGTTGAAATTGAACCAAGTCAACTTGGGCGACAGCTTGGAGACAAAGACCCCGCTGTAAGTATTCATCACCGCGCAATCCTTCTTCTTGAACCAGCAGTAAAAGAAGCCGAACTAACGCTTAACAACGATGCCATTGCCGCCCTTGAGTACAAGCGTGTTAACATGCCTCAAAAAGCAAACCAAATGTACCAAGCCGCCCCCCAATCTACTCCTAGCGCACCGACTAATGCACAAAAAATAAAAGAACTTTTTGAACTTTACAAGGTGGGTGCTTTGAGCGAAGAAGAGTATGCGCTAGAAAAGGCTAAGATTTTAGAGCCATCCAATGCGCCAGTAAGCAACGTGACAACAAGCACCCCCAAGCAAGACCCCATGGAATTTGCTATCGTTCAAAAATTTAACCAACAACACGGCACAAATCTAAAGAGCATAAAAGAGATACAAGAACATATGCAAAACCGTCAATAAAACGCAGTTGGCTTTACATGTAAGGTTCTTTACATGTAAGGCCTTTGTACCCTACTTTTCAAAAATCAATACAAACGTATTAATCCCACCACTATCTCCAAAGGCCAACGGTGAGCGTTGAGCACGCCAGTAGTGAAAGTAGTGTTTTGTTCATGGTTTATTCCTTTGCTGTTCTGTATTTTAAGAATCTCTCTGTGCAATTACTAGAGTAAATGTCGATTCCATCTTTTCTCCATAGTTTATTCTCCGTTAAATAGTGCTTGACTTCGGCAGCATCATAGGTGAACATTTCACTTGGGCGCTCCTTGAAGGTATAGATAATCGCCTTCGCATTAACATTGTTTGTTGCCCAGCCGCAATTTTGTCCAGTATTGAGAATTTTTAAGGCAGACGGTGTACACTTTTCAATAAATTCCTCTGCTGTATTAATCATGCTGCCTTCTTTATTGTTTGCCTCCCCTTTTGGGTGCGCAAAAGCAAAAAAACTATAACCATTTTCCAGTGTAAGGTGGGCCGCATTTTGAAGCAAGTGGATGTTTCTCGTATAAGTATTTCTGGCCGCAGAAGGCGTGCGACTCTCAAGCTCTCCTTCAACATAAAAAGTTGCAACTTCGGTATTTGTATTTTGATACATGGCTGGCGTTTCGTTAAAATTGCAAGCTTTCGATGCAATGCTGCACCCGCTAAACAAAACCGCCATCCCAAGTGCCATGAGTCCAATCATAAATTGTTTTTTCATCTGTCTTCCCTTTTTGCTATTTTAAAATTTCAGCAATCTGATAAATCGCTTTTTCTTCCATGATGGGCTTGGCTTCGTCCACATTAAGCCCCATGCGTACTGCTTCGACAATTACCCGCGTTTTTTCTTCATCAAGCCACGTTTGCGCTTCTTTGTCTTTAGTGCGCAAAGATATGTCAATGATGGCGCGGTATGTTTCATCCGCCAAGGCACGGTCCGCAATACCCATGGCTAGCGCGACACCAACACCCACTAAGATACTGTCCCCACTGCTGTTTCCCGAAGCCTTAGAGAGCGCACCGCCTACGATGCCTACGCCTACGGCATTGCTGTAGTTTGCCGCTTCTTTGAGGTTGTTGGCAAAGAGCGTGTTTACATGTAAGGCTATTTTTGCCTCGTCTTCTTTGTCCACTAAGGTCACACCCCGCTCTTTTAGGGCTTGGCGCAACGGTGTTTCAAGTTCCAGTACACTCGCCTCCGTACCAGTTACCCTTAAAAGCACTTGCTTGTCTTCAAGCGCATGAGGGGCAAGCGAAATCGTCCGTGTCATCTTTGCTTGTGTTTGCAGTTGCGTGGTGGCGCATCCTGTTAGCAACAAGGCAAAGGCGACAGAGGCCATTGCAACGTGTCTTAATCTTCCCATAATTTGTACCCTTTTTGTAAAAATGTAAGAAATGTTATCAAATTCTTTTTCAAGTCCTAATAAAAATAAGCCTATCAGCAAAAGTTTTTTACAATGCAAAGAAAATAACAAGGAGGAGCCTTGCAAGGAGAGGTTGTTAGCTATTTGCCTGAGAAGCAGTATGGATTTATCAAAGGAGATGATGGCAAGGATTATTTTTTTCATTGCAAAAATTTTAAAGATATACAAGAAATTTTAAAGCTAGGCGAAGGCTCGCGTGTGGAGTTTGAGCAAAAAGCTACACCCAAAGGATACAGTGCCGCTCAGGTACATTTGGTAGATGCCAATGCACCTGTTTATTACCAAGTGCCAGATACTGTTTACGTGAGCAAAGATGAAAAAATAAAAGGATGGGAAGTTGTGGACCTTTCTTGCTAGGTTGTCCATGGCTCATCACGCCACTCTCCTGATGATGCCAAAGATGAAATGCTAAAAGGCGCAAGGGCCATAGGTGCCAACGCGCTTTTGAGGGTAGCGTACCATAAAACAACAGGCTCAGAATCAGGCACTGGAAAAGGAACGTATTATTACACTATTCATCATTTTCAAGGGCAAGCCGCCAATATTGGCAAAAAGAACGTCAAGGGAAGCTATGAGGCGGAGGCGTTAAGAGGTATTAATGTGCGGGCAAAAGCATTGAAGCTACATTTGATGAAAAAAACAAAATCTGCCAAAAAGAAAAGGGCTATTTTTTGGTTTGTAGTTCTTGTGGGGGTGATGGGGCTGTGGATTTTTAAAGAAAACATCGCCATCTTTGGAACAGTGGTATTACTGTTTGGAGCTTTTTTCTTGAGCCATGCAACGGATTATGATGAGTGGCTAAAGGAGGCAGTGTAATTCTTCACCTGAAAATGTATTTTCGCATGATTTTTACCCTTACATGTACATGTAAAGGGAGCCATAAAAGCTCTCCTTTTGTTCTTACTTACTTCCCATTCAACTCATACGCCGCGCGTAAGAAGAGGTCGACGCCCGTGACTAAGCACGTTTCGTCGAAGTCGAAGCCTTGGTTGTGGTGGCCTGCGTCTAGCTTGGCACCGATCATCATGTAGCCGCTTTGGCCGCCGGCTTGTTGTACGGCGCGCATGAAGTGGGCGAAGTCTTCGCATGCCCCGAAGTCTAGCTCTTTGACG
>JACUTV010000021.1 GCA_014859645.1 Campylobacterales bacterium | reverse complement strand
GACATGCAACTCAAAATCCGTTTTATCCTTGCTATCGCCTATGGGGCAAGCATCGGAGGGATTATCACACCCATTGGAACCCCACCCAATATGATTTTATTGGGCTTCATGCAAAAAGAGGGAATGGAAATGATTCCTTTTGTGAAGTGGATTATGCTTGTGGCGCCACTGGCTTCTATGATGCTGGTGATGTCGTGCTTTGTCCTTACTTTTGGGTTAAAATTTAGCCAAAACATACGGGAAATCGATAACAGTAAGACTATCAGTAAAGACCAAAAACGCTTGCTGTGGATTTTAGGCGGTTTGGTTGCCTTGCTGCTTGTCAATTCACCCATCAAACCTTATTATAATGGGCTTGGCATTAACGAGAGTGTGATTTTACTGGGCTTTGGTCTTGTGATGTTTTTCCCCAAAATTGGCTTTTTAAAGTGGGAAGATACCAAAAAAGTGCCTTACGAGATTATGTTTTTATTTGGTGCGGGCTTTTCTATCGCGCGGGCGTTTTCCGAAACAGGACTGGCTAGTTCCATCGCGAGTTACCTGATGGCTATTTCTGCTTTCCCGCCCCTGTTGCTGATTTTATGTGTCGCCGCGCTTATGACCTTTACCACCGAAATCACGAGCAACACAGCACTCATCTCCATTGCCTTGCCTATCATTTTTGCTCTTGGGGAAGTGGCGGATATCCAGATTGAACTCTTGATGATGGTCGCGACTATTTGTGCTAGCTATGCCTTCATGCTCCCTATCGCCACCCCGCCCAATGCTATCGCCATGAGTACAGGCGTAGTCAACACCTTTACCATGATACGCATTGGCTTTGTGCTGAACCTTTTGGGCATTAGTCTTGTCACTTTTGTTGCCCTTAGCTACTGGCAATACTTCCTTTAAAAAGAGTGCGAAACACCTTTTTAAACCGCATATATTTTTTTAAAAAAAGAAGGTGTGTAACTATTTTACACACCCTTTGTTCTTTTTTTAACGCCTTACATGTAAAGCTTTAAAACATCCCAATAATCTCCCATGCCCGTGTTAAAATCCTTACCGATACTAAAGTAGTTCACTTTATTTTACCAATACGGGAGCACACATGCCGCAAGAAAAAACCCAAGAAATGCAATTCAAGCTCATCGCCATGGGCTTAGTGATTGGCCTCATCGGCTACGGAATCGGCCTTTTGGTGTTTAACGACATTCAAGCAAGACTCATCGGACTCATCGCGTTTTTGGTGACTATGTGGACCAACGAAGGCTTACCTATTGGGGTTGTTTCCCTTTTGCCCATCGTCCTTTTTCCTTCTCTTGATATCATCAGCATCAACGCAACCGCTCCTAACTACTCCAACCCCATCATCTATCTCTTTTTGGGCGGATTCATTTTAGCGGTGGCAACAGAAAAGATTCATTTGCACGAGTTTATCTCCTCTAAAATCCTCAACGTTTTTCCTTCCACTCCGCGTGGTATCATCTTTTCTCTGGCCACCACGGCAGCCGTACTCAGCTCTTTTCTCTCGAACACCACCACGGCGTTATTGCTTATCCCTATTGCCTCTTTTTTAACTTCTGACACCCAACTCAAAATCCGCTTCATTCTTGCCATTGCATACGGAGCAAGCATCGGAGGGATTGTCACACCCATTGGAACTCCACCCAATATGATTTTACTGGGCTTCATGCAAAAAGAAGGGATGGAACTCATTCCCTTTGTGAAGTGGATCATGCTCACCCTGCCTCTAGCTTCCATGATGCTTGTCACCTCGTGTTTTGTCCTTACTTTTGGGCTAAAATTCACCCAAAACGTGCGGGAAATCGACAATAGCAAAACCATCAGCAAAGACCAAAAACGCCTCTTGTGGATTTTAGCAGGCTTGGTTGCTTTGTTGTTTGTCAACTCCCCTATCAAACCTTACTACAACGGGCTTGGCATTAACGAGAGTGTGATTTTGCTAGGCTTTGGCCTTGTGATGTTTTTCCCTAAAATTGGGTTTTTGAAGTGGGAAGACAGCAAAAAAGTGCCTTATGAGATTATGTTTTTATTTGGTGCGGGCTTTTCTATCGCGCGAGCGTTTTCTGACACAGGACTTGCCACGTCTATCGCTAGTTACTTGATGGCAATCTCCGATTTTTCGCCTCTTATGCTCATCCTTTGTGTGGCGGCACTCATCACCTTTACCACGGAAATTACGAGCAACACCGCGCTGATTTCCATCGCCTTGCCTATCATTTTTGCTCTTGGAAAAATGGCCAATATCCAGATTGAACTGTTGATGATGGTCGCGACTATTTGCGCGAGCTACGCGTTCATGCTCCCTATCGCCACCCCGCCCAACGCCGTTGCCATGAGTACGGGCGTGGTCAGCACCTTCACAATGATGCGTTTTGGCCTTGTGCTCAATCTTTTTGCCATTGGCCTCACCACGTTTATTGCCCTTAGCTACTGGCAGTATTTCCTTTAAAGGCTTGCGTGAGGTTAAAACACAACTCACTCACCATAAATAACTCCCACAAGGGGATGATTTCTAAAAATTCCATCCCCTCCTCTAACCCTTCAAAATTCACCTTACATGTAAAGCCATAACCCTCATAGGGCGGGGAAATTTCGGGCAAATCGTACGCATACACAAAGGTAAAAGAGACATCAGGATTGCGTCCCATGCGACGGATGCGCTTAAGGGTGCCTTCGTAATCCTTGGCATTCAAAGCGATTTCGGCGTGAATGTTGTGGGAGAGAACGTTGCGCACAAAAGAAAGCAGGTCGAAAAAATCTTCGTACCGCGCACCCAAGCGGGTATGCAGAAAATCCGAAAAGGACGAATCAAACCGCAAGGCTTCGACCATTGCCATACAAATGCCACGAAAGGCGTTAAAGGCCACAAAATAATCAAACAAACTCACTTCACCACTGTTTTCTTTAGCGTCTTCGAGTACGGCTTTGGTAAATTTTGGATGAAAGTGGTACGTGTGAATGTTGTCGCACACCAACGAAACTTCAAAAAGCGTTTCATCAAACTGGGCGCTCTTGGCAAGTTTTCCAAAAAACTGCCCCGCATGCAAAAAATAAAAATTTTGTTCTACAAGCAAGAGCGCATCTTCTAAAAGTTGCGCCGCCCTCACACGCGCTCCCAACGCACATGCATCTCTTGATACGCCGCGCTATGGCCCTCTTCGCTTTCAAAAGAAGGGGTAATCGCGTTGGCATTGTTAGCGCCTGAGTAGAGCAAAAAGGTATCTTCGCGCAACCTTGGGTCATTTTCTACTTCGTACACGCACGTGCCATAAGGGCTTGAAAGGCGAATGCGCTCCCCATCTTCTAAGCCTAATGTAGGCGGTACATGTAAAGCGTGGTGCGTAAAAAACTGCGAATTTAACGCGCGGGGCCATTTGGCAAAAATCAGCCACATCCCCTCACCGTCCAAACTGTCGTCAAACTCTTCTAAAAAGCAAAATTTTGCGCTAGGCGTGTAAAAGGTGTTTTCATAAGGCCACGTCTCGTAAAGGCGATTTTCCCATCGCCCCTCTTTTTTCACAGCTCCTGAAGCCAAAAATGCCTCGATATACGCATCCTCGGACGCGGGCGCTTCGTACCCAAACGTATCCATCAAAGCACTGCACAGTTCATGTTCACTAAGGGCGTTTTCATTGTCCTCTATCTTTGGCATACGCCCTAGAAAATGGTGTCCATAGCTTGCTTTGAGGTCTTCTTTTTCCAAAAAACTTTTCGCTGGCAAGACGATGTGGGCCAGGTCTGAAGTAGCGTTTTCATGCAGTCCAAGGTAAATCACGCAAGGCGTGCGCCCTAAACGCTCTCGCACTACGTTGGTTAAGGGCATCTGAGAGGCTGGGTTTCCCCCTTGCACCACCACCACGTCGTAAGCAGAAAAGTCCACGTTCACTAAGGACGCTTCTTTGGATGTGACCTTAAAAGGATTGGTAAATCCCGCACCGCTATCACTCAAATACCCTACCCCGCTTCCGCGCGTCCCTAGCCACCCCATCATGGCCGCAAACGAGTCGATGGCGCGTAAAACCACGTGAGCATGGGCGTACCGTTGTACTCCTGTGCCTACCAAAAAGGCAACTTTTTTGCCTTTCATGAGGCTTAGCATCTGGGCTACATCTTCCAAAGAAAGCCCACAATGCTGCGCTAGTGTGCGAATGGGCGTCCACAAAAACAACTCTTTAAACTCCCCAAACCCTTCCGTGCGCGCCTCGATAAACGCGGTGTCTTCGAGCTGTTCCATGTAACAAATGCGTGCTAAAAGCAAGGCCAAATACACATCCCCACGGGGACGAATAGCCAGATGCAACTGGGCGTTTGGCATAATAGCAACAGGGTCGATGACAATCACCGTTTTGCCTTTTAGTGAAGGAAGTAGGTGTGTGTTGGTCACTGTCGGATTTCTTCCCCACAACACCACCACGTCCGCTTCCTTTACATGTAATGGGGAAAGCGTCAGGTTAAGCCCGCGTCCTTCTTCTACGCCAAACGCACCGCCTTCATCGCACAAGCTTCCCCTGGCAATCACCGCGCCATGCTTGGCAAAAAAGAGTTTGGTGACCCCTTGCATGAGGCCTAAATTACCGCTTCCTTTGTAAAAAAGGATTTTATGGGGAGGGACATCTTTGAGCGCACTAACAGCCGCTTCAAGAGCGGTCGAAAGAGGGACTTCTTTGCCTTTTACCCGCGCTTTTTCAAGGCGTGGATGTTCGAACCAACGGTTTAGATGAGGACACAAATACCCTCTAGTAACAGGATGCTCTTTCTCTCCACGCAGGGGTTTTCCCGCAGTATACTCAACACTACACCCATCAAAACAGTCCAACGGACAGGTCGTGCGTTCCACCTACTTAAACTCTACCTTCACAAGGCGCGAAAACATCCCAGGGGAGGGAATGATGATTTCTGCTTTGTAAGAGGAAATGTTTTGCACATCCGCCACTGGCCACAGTTTGTCTAGCTTTATCTGTGTCGCCACGTCGTCGAGGTAAATGGTTTTTTCGCCAACCGTTTGGGCGTCATTGGCGTTTAAAAAAAGAGTAAGTTTTCCATGGCGAACATCGTGGGTTTCCACCAATGTTGTCCCTACGCTCACATAATCGCGCTCATTTACATGTAAAGCGTACACGAGCACATCCTTTACTGCGATACGTTTTTTAGCAATAGTATCTTCCAAGCTTTCGATTTTAAAGCGTAACTCGGCAATCTGACTCTCTAGATTGTGCAAGGTGGATCGGGTCGTAATGGCTTGGTTTTGTGCATTTAAAAACGCGATATATTCGGCTTCTTTGGCAGATTGGGCCTTGGTTTTTAAATCTTTGACGCGGGCGTATTGATCTTCTTTGACAATAGCAATCTCTTCGAGGTTTTGCAAACTCTCGCGGGTGGCTTCTTGCATGCTTTGGAGGGCTACAAGCTTTTGACGCGAACGCGCCAACTCTACTTTATCAAGGGCATCATCAAGTTGCACCACCACCAAATCCGAAGCCACTAAGCCTTCTTGATCTCGGGCAATCTTACTCACGGTTCCACTTGTATTTGCCTTAATGGTATACACTTCAACGGGTTCAATTTTGGCATAATACACAGAGGCACAAAGTTCTAAGGCAACAAGGACTAGGATACTGAGGGCTTTCACGCAACTCTCCTTTGATGGTCGTTCAAAATTTCATGGTATTATAGCCAAGCAAGGTTAATGCCGTGTTATGCACACACAAGGAAAAAAGATGAAAATAGCCATCGTTGGAGCGGGAGGAATCGGCGGATACATTGGAGCAAAATTGCTGCATGCTAAAGAAGCAGAAGTAACCGTTGTTGCCCGCGGAAAACACTTGGAAGCTATCAAAAATCACGGACTTTTAGTATACGACGAAGAGGAAGAATTTCGCGTGTCGGGAGACCATTTTACCCAAACCCCACTGCAATTTGCCCCTTTTGATGTAGTCATTTTTTGCACCAAATCGTACGATTTAAAAGAAGCGGCGTGGCACATGGTACCGTGCGTGGATGAGAATACCTTGCTATTTGCCCTGTGCAACGGCTTGGGGCACGAAAAAACCTTGGCAGGCGTTTTCCCCCACAACCCTATCGCCACCGCGTGTCTTTACATTCTTTCCAACATACAATCCCCTGGTGTCATTAAAAAATATGGGAGCGTCTTTTTGCTCATCGCAGGACAAACTGGCACACCACATCCCCATTTGTATCAACTTGCTATGGCTTTTAAAAACGCCAACATGCCTTTCAAGCTTAGCGATGACATCGCTCTTGCATGTTGGAAAAAATACCTTTTTATCAGCGTTTTTGGCACCCTGACTGCCTTTTATGACAAGCCCATTGGCTGGCTCATGGAACACCAAAGCGACGAGGTACGCGCACTGTTGCATGAAGTTGTCGCCATTGCCAACGCTCAAGGGGTTGATGTGAGCGAAACCCACGCCACCCAAGCATACGAACAAGCCCAAACCAAAGTGCCCTATGGCGCCACCACTTCATTACAGCTAGATATTCGCGCAGGCAATCCAAGTGAATTTGAAACCCTCACGGGCTACCTTGTGACCCAAGCACGGAATCATGCCCTTAGTACACCCACCCTCGTTTCGCTTTACACGGAATTATTACAAAAGATTAAAGGAACCCTTAGCTAAAATGCGCGCCATTATTCCAAGGAGTTACTGATGCACTTAAAATACAAAGTCGTTGGCATTATTTGTCTACTACTCATTTCCGTCTCCCTTGGTTCCTCTTTGTTAAATTATTACCATTCCATTCAAAGTAGCGATGCAGAACTCAAAGAGCGGTCACTGCCTCTTTCTATCGACAATATTTACACCGAGATTCAAAAGCATTTTATTCAGCCCACCCTTGTTTCTTCCATGATGGCACACGATACCTTCGTAAAAGAGTGGTTAACGCGCGGAGAACAAAATCCCGAAAAAATCTACACATACCTTAACACGTTCAAAGAAAAATACGGTATGTTTACCACCTTTTTGGTGTCTGATTTTACAAGAAACTACTACCATCCCACAGGCATCATCGACGTGGTTTCTCCTTCCAATCCCGCCAATGCGTGGTATTTTGATTTTAAAAAATTGCCCGAAGAGTACGAGATTAATCTTGATTTTAACGAACACCTCAGCCGCGGTCTTATCTTGTTCATTAACTACAAAATCCTCGATGACGAGGGTGCATTTATGGGAGCAACTGGCATTGGGATTAATGTTTCTTACGTCTATGAAATGCTCAAACGTTTTCGCGAAACCTACAAGTTTAACGTCTATTTTACCAATGCCGCAGGAGAGATTTTACTGATGGAAGAAGGGTTAAAATCCGCAGACTCTTTGGTTGCCATCGAAGGGTTAGCCTCTCTTTCTCGCAAAGCGTTGGGAAATGAATCTATCCAGTTTGAATACCAATCGGGCGTAGATCATTTTATCGTCAACTCAAAATACATCCCAGAGCTTAACCTTTTTTTGTTTGTTGAAGCCAATACCTCAGACTTCACGGGCGAGCTCAAGAAAAACTTTTTAGGCAACTTGTTTCTTTCACTCTTGGTCACAGCCATCGTCGCGGCTATCATTGTTTTTACCATCAACACCTACCAAAAACAACTTGAATCTCTTGCGGCCATAGACCCTCTCACGGGACTTTATAACCGTCGCACCTTTGACAGCCACTTTCACACACTCTCCACCTTTCATCGGCGCACTGGAGCGCCTTTGAGCGCTATTTTATTTGACATCGATGATTTTAAACGCATCAATGACACCCTAGGACACCTTACGGGGGATGCTGTTTTGGAACAAGTAGCGCTTTGCGCTAAGACAGCCGTTCGGGATTCGGACGTCCTTGCCCGTTGGGGCGGAGAAGAATTTGCTCTCTTACTTCCCAATACTACCAAAGAAGAAGCCTTCCAAGTGGGCGAGAAACTTCGTCATGCTATCATGTCACATACTCCCATCAACAGCCTTATTAGAGGTGGTCTGACCATCAGTCTTGGTGTTAGTACTTTTCATGAACAAGACACCTTAAACTCCCTATTTCACCGCGTTGATCAAGCCTTGCTTCGTGCCAAAAACAATGGGAAAAATCAAACCGTTTTTGCCACATAGCACCCAAAGCATTTTTGCTTGGGTGCCTTGCAAAAGTGTTACATGTAAGCCCAATTATCGTCACCCTCCTTCTCTATCTTAATATAAATTTAAATTTATAATCACTCAAAATTTTTATGTAATCTTAGTTATTTTCATCTCCTTTTAAGCTCATTTTCTTTATAGTTCGAGAATGATTATCAAAAGCGATACGAAAAAAGAGGTTAACATGTGTTTAGATGAACTTGCCAGCGGAGCCCTTTGCAGAATCGTCAAGATTCACGCCAACGATGCACTTAAATACAAACTCCTAGACATGGGATTCATATCGGGTACACAGGTGAGCGTCGTACGTGAAGCCCCGTTGTACGACCCTATGGAGCTAAGAATTCACAACTACCTTCTTTCCTTGCGTAAAAGTGAAGCAAAATTGGTAGAAGTAGAACTTGTATGATTAAAGTTGCCCTCGCGGGTCAGCCAAATTGTGGCAAATCGACCATTTTCAACCTCGTCAGTGGCCTTAAACAACATATCGCCAATTACCCGGGTGTCACGGTTGAAAAGAAATCTGGCACCTTTTCCCATCAAGGCGAAACCATCGAAGTTGTCGACCTTCCAGGGACCTACTCCTTTAGTTCTTATTCCCTTGAAGAGCGCGTAGCCAAAGAGTTTATCCTCAACGAAAACCCCGATATTATCGTCAATATCGTTGATGCTTCCAACATCAAACGCAACCTCTACCTCACCTTCCAACTCCTAGAAATTGGAAAGCCCGTGATAGTGGTACTTAACATGATGGACGTAGCACAGCGCCGTGGGATGGAAATCGATGTTCAAAAAATCGCGCGGATGCTCTCTTGCCCTGTCATTCCTGCAAGTGGGGCTAAGGGTGAAGGCAAAGAAGCTATCATCGAAGCTATCATTCAAGCCAAAACCACCCCTTACAATGAATTTAAAATCAATTACGAAGAGCTTGAACCCTTTATCCAAGAAACAGAAGCGCTCTTGCCAGCAGATTCGTTGCAAGCTTCTCGTCGTTGGCTTGCCATCAAAGCCCTTGAAGGCGATGGGGTTATTTTGGAAAAAGTCCCCAAAACAACCCTTGCTATTCGTGAAAAATGCTTAGACTTTCACCGCCAATACGACAAAGACGTAGAAAGCTTTTTAGCCGCCATTCGCTATGACTCCGCCGATGTCATTTACCACCAAAGTGTTGTTGAAAAACAGCAAGGCAAAAAAACCGCCACAGACGTTGCCGATAGCATTATCCTCAACCGCTGGCTCTCGTTTCCTATCTTGTTTCTCATCATCTTTTTAATCTACCAATCTTCCATCGTCTACGGCTACAAGCTCACCGACTACACGTGGCCTCTTTTAGCCGCTTTCAAAAACTTCATCATCGGCATTTCTCCTGAGGCTGATTTTACCCAAGTGCCCATGATTACGGATTTTGCCATTTGGATGGTCAACAGTGCCAATGCGCTTTTAAATTACATCCCCATTTTTCTCATCCTTTTTGCCCTCATCGCCATCTTAGAAGACGTAGGCTACATGCCGCGCATGGCCTTTATCCTAGACCGTATTTTCAAAAAATTTGGCCTCCATGGGCAATCCACCCTTCCGCTTGTGCTAGGTGGCGCCTTTGTAGGTGGGTGCGCAGTTCCTGGCATCATGGCGACCAAGGGCATCGCGGATGAGCGGGCGCGCATGGCGACCATTTTGGCGGTGCCGTACATGAACTGCCTTGCTAAAGTCCCTTTTTATACCTTGCTTTTGGGGGCATTTTTTGAAACCCAAATGGCACTGATGATGTTTTTTATCTCTACGGTGACACTCTTTGTCGCCCTCATTGTCGCCAAACTTTTAACAACAACCGTGCTAAAAACACGCGAAACCTCTCCCTTTGTTATGGAGCTTCCTCCCTACCATCTCCCCACCTTTAAAGGGGTTGTTTTCCGCGCCTTTGAACGGGTTTGGATGTACATCAAAAAAGTAGGAACTATTGTTTTAGCAGTGGCAATCATCTTGTTTGCCATGCTAGAACTTCCTGGCCTTAGCGAAGAACAAAAAACAGGATACGACGCCAGAAGCGAGGCCTTACTTACCTCTTTTTACGCTCAAACCGCTAAAACTTCTTACGCCCAAGAGCTCAATACCCGCGAAAGCATTTCGGGGTTGTTAAATACCTATGACGATTATCGCGCCAGACGCATGTCTGCAAGTCCCGCCCAAGCGAGTAGTATCGATGAAGCATTTGAAGCAAAAGCGCCTTTTTACATGACCTTTATCAAGCCTCCCGAAGGTGATGCGGAGGCGCGCACCATCAACCGTCATTTGCGCAACCTTTCCCGTGACCGACGGGGCATCTTGCAAGAGATGAAAAATGACAAAGTGGAAAGCTCACTCCTTGGATTCATCGGACGCTCCTTGGAGCCCATCACCCAATTTGCAGGCTTCGACTGGAAGATTAACGTGGCTTTTTTAAGCTCTTTTGCTGCGCGTGAATCCGCCGTAGCAACACTGGGCAGCATCTATGAAAACAACGCGGCCGATAACTTAAGAGCGGAAGAAGCTATGGCGCAAAACAGTGGTTACACGCCCTTGCACGCCGCGGCTATCATCATTTTTATGCTCTTAACGCCACCTTGTATCGCCACGATGATTGTGGTGAAACTCCAAACGGGAAGCTATAAATGGATGCTCTTTGCCATTTTCTTTCCCATCGCACTAGGACTTTTGGCTTCGTCACTCATCTTTACTCTTGGCACAGGGTTTGGTTGGAGTGGGCTTGAAGCTTTCGCACTCTTTTATAGTGTAGTAGTTGCTCTTGCCCTATTTATGGGAAGTTTGCCGCAAAAACGCATCAACTGGAGTGGTGGTTTTCGTTTTAACAAATCTTAACTAAGGAGAAAAAATGAAGAGAATTGTTCTTGCAAGTTTGCTTGCAGTAAGTTCACTGTTTGCGCATTCAGCGCTCATGAGTTGTTTTGACAACGGAGATGGCACTATCACGTGCGAAGGTGGTTTTAGCGACGGAAGTAGCGCTAGCGGGGTTGGGTTTTTTGTCAAACAAGGCAATAACACCCTTGAGAGTGGCAAGATGGACCAACACAGTGAGTTTACTTTCAAAAAACCAGCGGGAGACTACCAAGCCATCTTTGATGCGGGCGAAGGCCATCAGGTAGTTATTCAGGGTAAAGATATCGTTCAGTAGTTTTTTTCCACTTATTGATTGAGAAAGATTATTATTACACTTACACTAAAGGAGTTTGCATGAGTCAGAAGTTTTTAGGTTCCATGGTTGCAGCAGGGGTTTTAGCCACAGGCGCAATGGCGCATTTTCAAATGCTTTACACACCAGAAAGTGCCCTTGAAAAGCCCACAAATATCGAACTGCGCCACGTGTTTAACCATCCTTTTGCGGATGAGCACACTATGGACATTGCAGGCATTGAGTCTTTTGTTGTCATCAATAAAGAGCAAGAAAAAAACCTTCTTGACACCCTTAAGCCTATCGAATTTAAAGGCAATGCCAACAGTGGTAAAGCATACGCTTCCACCTACCAAGCTAGACGCATGGGCGACCACGTGTTTGTCATCACCCCAACGCCTTATTATGAAAAAAATGAAGATGCTTACATCCAGCAAATCACCAAAACCGTCGTCAACGTTGCGGGTGCGCCAACCGATTGGGATGCTACCCTTAACCTCAAAGCGGAAATCGTGCCTTTGACAAAACCCTATGCTATTTGGGCGGGCGGCACCTTTACGGGCATCGTTATGAGCGAAGGAAAACCTGTGCCTTTTGCAGAAATCGAAGTAGAGTACCTCAACCACGATGTTGACTTAACAACAAACTCCATGGGCAAACCTCACGTAGAAGCACCCCAAGATGCCTTTGTCACCATGGGCATCAAAGCCAACAAAGACGGTGAGTTTACCTTCGGGATTCCCAAAGCGGGATGGTGGGGATTTGCAGCCCTAGGTGTTGGTCCAGATGACGAGTACAAAGGCAAAGAACTTAGCCAAGACGCCGTTATTTGGGTTCAAGCCAAGGAGATGAAGTAAATGGTTAAAAAACTTAGTTTAGCTGCCATAGCAGTACTAGCAACAAGTGTATTACATGCAGACTCTTTTGACATCGAAGATGCACTTAAAAGTGGAAGTTTTGGCGGAGATTTTACCCTTTATGGGGAAAGTATTGACGCCAAACCTGATTCGGGTTTTTCCATGGGTTCTTTGGGACTTCATTATGAAAGTGCACGCTACCGTGGTTTTGGTTTTGCGGCTGGTTTTCGCGCTAACAACGACTTGAGCGAAAAAGAAAATGGGGATTACAGCGATGGAGACGAGCCAAAAGCACTGCTTCACACGGCCAACATCTCTTACACCAATGAAGCGTTTACGGTAATTGGCGGTCGTCAAGAGCTAGACCTTGAATGGGCAGGAGACTACCACGAAGCTTTAGTGGGTGTGTTTACAGGTCTTCCTAACACCACCATTACCCTTGCACACACTATTCGTCTTGCAGTAGCGGACACCGACGCCCCGTTGGAAAAATTTGAAAAATTTAACGGAAGCGATGGCGCGCAAGTGTTAGATGTTGCCTACGAAGGGGTAGAAAACACGATGCTTAACGCTTACTACTACAACGCCAACGACTTGGCAAGTTGGTATGGCGCGAAAGCGGCGTGGGATACAGAGACATTTGGTCTCACCGCGCATGGTGCTTTTAGTAATGAGGACACACAAAAAGATGGAAGCATCCTTCACGCCGAAGTACGTGGCACCTTTATCAACCTAGGATTATCTGCAGGATACATTACTACAGATAAAGACGTAGGGGCTGGCACTATGAGTGCGCTTGGAGACAACATCAACCCTCTTGAAGAGGGAGATAAAGTCTATGGAGCGGATGCAAAAACTACTTACGTGGGTGTTACGTACGAGATAGGCGCACTTTCTCTTGGCGCGCTATACGGGCACACAAAATACGGAAGCGACAAAGAAAAAGAGTTTAACTTTACGGCCGAATATGCCTTTAGTGACGCCTTCAGCCTAGGCGCGCTCATTGTCGATGTCAACGCCCAAGACAGCGATGAAGACTATACTAAATTTTCGCTAAATGCTGTTTACGCATTTTAATGCTTACATGTAAGGGCTTTTGCCCTTACATGATTGGAGTTTTATGAGTCATACTCGTCCTTTTCCTTCTTCTGTCTTTACCGCCTCTATGGCAAAAGAAGTCTTGATTTTAGGGAATTATGGGGTGGAATACCAACCCATAGTACATTTAAAAAGCGGTACGGTTTTAGGTTACGAGGCGCTGTCTCGTTTTACATATGAAGGAAGAGCGATTCCTCCCAATGTGTTCTTTGATGCCTTGCACGAAGACCGCGCCTTATTTTGCAAGGCAGAAGCGACGCTCAAAGGGTTTCAGTTTGCCCATCGCCCCAGTGAGGGGACGCTGTATGTCAACATTGACCCACATATCTTAGAGGACGAACACGCCTCCAAGGCAGTGCTTGCGTGCCTTAACCAGCAACGTGATTTCGTGGTGGAGTTGGTTGAAAATTCGTACACCACGCTCAATGCCAAAGAGATTTTTGATGTTTTTTTGAGCCAAAATTACACCTTAGCGGTGGATGATTTTCTTCAAGAAAACAGCATGCTTTCGCTCTATTTGCTCAAGGCTTGCCACGTTCTCAAACTTGACCGTGGCATCATCCAAGAGTTGCGTCACGATGGCGCTTTTTCAAGCATCATCCAAGGGCTCATTGCCTTTGCGCACGCCAAAGGTAAGACGGTCATCTTTGAAGGGGTTGAAACCGAAGAAGATTTGCGTTTTGCCGAAACCCTTGAATGTGATAGCGTTCAAGGGTTTTTATTTCGACCCTTATTTATCACACACTTTAATGCCTACTAAGGAGACTTTATGGAAACCATTATTCTAGTGCTCATCGCCCTTGGGGCTGGGGTGTACATTTATTATTCACTGTTTAAGAAAAAAGGGTGCAATTGCAGTGGTGGCGGCGCATGTGCGAGTAAAAAACCAAAGCAACCATGACCCCCATTATCGAGATTCGTAATCTTTGCCACAGGTATGGCAAAAAAGAGATTTACCGCGACCTCAACCTTACCATTGAGGCGGGCTCTGTTTTTGGTATTTTAGGGAAAAACGGTGTGGGAAAATCGACTCTCATCAACATCCTCATGGGCTACACCCTCCCAAGCCAAGGCGAATGCGCGATTTTTGGGGAACCTACCCACGCGCTTTCACCTGCGACAAAACGCAAGATTGCCTTGTTGCACGAAGGGTTTGTGGCCTATGATTTTTTCACGATTGGGCAAGTCGAGGCCTTCTTTCGCGCCTTTTACCCAGCATGGAAACGCAACTACTTCTATGACCTTGTGCGTCTTGCGGGTCTTGAAGATTCACAACGCCTTTCCACCCTCTCTTTTGGGCAAAAATCCCAAGTTGTCTTGGGTACTTTGTTTGCTCAAGATGCCCAACTGCTCATCTTGGATGATTATTCCATGGGGCTGGATTTGGGGTACCGACGGCTCTTTATTGACTACCTCAAAGACCATGTTAAAAGCACCCAAAAAACAGTCCTCATGACCTCCCATGTCATGGGAGAACTCGTAGGTCTGATTGATGAAATGTTGATTGTCCAAAAAGGTGGCATGGTTTACAAAAACACCATGGAAACGTTTTTGGAGAGTTTTCACTGCTACGCTTTTGACGAAACAGATGCGATTGATACCATTAACATTCATCGCATTGAAGCCCACGGTCAAACACGTAAATTGTTCACCTTTGATGCAGTGAACCACCTCTCGCTTCTCCCTTGTGATTTTGAAGAAAAATTTTTAGGTTTTGTAGGAAAATACGAATGATGCGCGCTATTTTTACCAAAGAGTGGACTAAGCTTAAACCCTTAGTGCCCTTGTGTCTCATCGTGCTTCTAACAAGCGGTTTTGCCTTGTGGCACCATGTGTATTACTTGTTTATCAGCACCGAACCTGAGTCCATGCTCTGGTACCGGTTTTCGTTTTTGGGAGAAAAACCTTACGCTTCTTTCTTGTGGCTCTATTTCCTCATTGGTTTTTTGGTTGCCCTTGTACAGTTTTTGCCTGAACGCCTTCACGGCCGCATGAAGCTTCTAGCCCACCTTCCCTTGCGCCCTTTTTCGTTGCTGGCCTTGCACCTTGGCATGGGTGTGGCGTTTTTAGGGATTTTTGCACTGCTTCTTGGGGCCATTTTATACACCCTCATGGGTTACTACTACCCCACGCCTGTAGGGAGTGTTGTACTTAAGGACAATTTCTTTTTTGCGTTAGGAAGTATCCTTGTTTACAGCGGTCTTGCCGCGGCTATCCTTGAAAAATCCTCCAAGCGCGCACTTTTAAAACTCCTCTTAACCCTTGCGTTGGGCTGGATTTACGCCCAACCTCAGTTTGGTTGGGTGGATTTAGGCTGGAGTGGCGTAGGAGTTTTCTTGATGTTTCTTGCAGGGGAAAGTTTTTTACGCATCAAAGACATCCCCTTGCGCTCTCCTGCCTTTTTTGCGCTAGCCTTTTTGGCCCTTGGGTTTGCGGGCGTTAAAGGGGTCGGATTTTTTCTAAATCACACCACGCCGCTGACCCATTATTATCTTTTTTATTCGCCCATTGCCAAAACCTTTGTCTATCAACGCAACTTTGGCGGCCACCAGTTTGAATACGGCACCAAAGAAGGCGAAACCTTTGACCGCCTTACCTATGAAGGACTACTGCCTTTTGTCTATTGGCGCAATTTTGAAATCCAAGGAAAGCTTCCTTTGGAGATAGATGGCACCGTGTTTGAAGCGGAAGCGATTAAAGAAAGTCGTCTTAGTTTTGCCTACGCGCCCAGTGCCTTGCGCTCCAAAGAGATAGCCTTGCTTCCTCTTATCAACCCCAAAGCTAACACAAGCATGATTCCTTTTCCCGAAGAGGTGCTGTATGTCAAAAAAGATTCCCTCCTCGTGTACGGCGAAGATGCGCGTCTAGACACCGCGCTCACCCAAGAGATAAATAAGCTTGCAACAAAGGCGGGGGCTTCTTAGCCTACGTTTCAAAAAACAGGTGCTCTAAAAGGATTTTAATTCCAATTAGCACTAACACGAGTCCGCCAAAAAACTCCGCCTTACTTTCTAGCCACACGCCGCTTCGTTGCCCCACAAGTACGCCCACATAGGAAAAAATAAACGTTACGACACCAATGAGCACAACGCTCATGCCTACAGAGAGATTAAACAAATTGAGCGTAAATCCTGCCGCCATCGCATCAATGCTTGTGGCAATAGCAAGGGTAAAAAGAATCTTGTGGGAAAGGGTGCAGATTTCTTCCGTCATGTCTTCTTGGCGGGATTCTACCATCATTTTGACACCAATCCCCCCAAGAAGCACAAAGGCAATCCAATGGTCAAAAGCGGTGATGTAATCTCCCACGCCCACGCCTGCAAAATACCCTACCAAGGGCATCAACGCTTGAAAAAAGCCAAATAATACAGCTACTTTTACCCCAAGAAAGGGAAAGTTTGGGTATTTTTTAGCACCCAGTCCAATGGAAACCGCAAAGGCGTCCATACTTAAAGCAACCGCCAAAATCAAAACCTCTAGCACGAACGCTCACCCCAACAGTTGGATTTGAAAATTGCGCTCAAATCGGTAGGGCACGCGGTGGTTGTCCAACACATGCTGTATGGCCAAAAATTCATCGATATTTGTCTCCTGGGCTTGTTTTAGGTTAACAATTTTTTGTTGGGTTTTGTCATAACGATAGGTGGAAAATTGGTCCATCAAACGCACAACCACTTGGCTCATAATGTTCCTCCTATTTTCCCTCCAAAAGAGCGTATATTACCGCAGACGTCTCTTTGGAGTCAATATTTTTGTACCGCATTTTCATAATCTTCATAATCGAGCATGCCGATTTTTGGTCTTTTTCAAAACGATGTTTCTTAATCACGTTGTCCACTACACACCGCAGTTCATTGTGCGACATTGTATCCCCCTTTTTTTGATTTTGATAATGGTTATTATATAACAAAGAGTTTAAGAAGGCCTTAGGGGACACACAAAAAATAAATTTTGTAATCTATTTTTGCAACATTTTACCAAGCAAGCCTTAAACTCATTTTTGATATTATGATACTTATTATCAATATATCCGCAAAGGATAAGCCCTATATGAAACCCACCCCCTCCCTCAAACAGCCTTTTCTCTTTAGTATGTTTGGATGCTTGGCCACCTTTGCTCTCATCGCCTTCTTTGCCAACTATGCGCGCAGTTTGCACCAAGAGCGGGCACTGTGGTCATTGCTACAACACGCCCAACTCATCGAAAAAAATGTCGCTGTGTTTTCCCCTTTTTTTCCCTTACATGTAAGCAATCATTCCGTGCCTTCTTCGGAGGATAGTTTTCTTACGCTAGGCCATTACCAGCATCGCGAGGTGTTTGAATATACTCTTTTTGTCGACATCAAAGACGCTTTGCCAACTTCTACTTTAAGTCTTTTTCATCCCGAAAAAAACCACGCCTTGCTTTACCATAGTCAAAAACCAGCCATCACCGTTTACTACCCCCTCTTCCAAGGTACTCAGTATTTAACCATCACGCTAAAAGATACCACGTTTTTTAGCACCCAAGAAACACTCTTCACGTACGGAGTCTATGGCGCGGGAATTAGCCTGTTGTGTTGGCTTAGCTTTTTCTTTTACGTCGCTAAAATGCAACTCCAACATGCCTATTCTCACGCCATCGAACAAACCCTTAATGACACCAAAACTCTTGCCCTCACCGACCCACTTACCGGTATTTCCAACCGCGTTAAAGGGGACGATGCCCTTACGGAACTCATCGACCGATCCAACCGATTTGGACAACCTTTTAGCCTTATCTCTTTTGACATTGACCATTTTAAAAACATCAACGATACCCTTGGACATCCCGCAGGCGATACGTTGCTAATCAACCTGTGTATCTTCGTCAAAACATTTACCAAAAGTTCAGATATTTTTGTGCGGTGGGGCGGGGAAGAGTTTTTATTGCTTTTGCCAGGTGCCGCCATAACCCAAGCCACAGTTTTTGCCACAAAACTGTGTGAACACATCCCCGATCAACGCTTCTTGCCTACAACGTCCATCACGTGTAGTTTTGGGGTGGTAGAGCATTATCACAATGAGTCACAAAAAGCAATCTTAGCACGGTTGGATGGATTATTGTACGAAGCAAAAACAACGGGGAGAAATAGGGTAGTGAGAGAGATGACGTATCAAAAAAACCCTTACATGTAAGCTTTACATGTAAGGGAAAAGGACTAAAGTTGGGCTTTTAAACCCTCAACCCACGCATCGATGCGTTGATCGGTAAGATCATCTTGATTGTCTTCATCAATCGCCAATCCTACAAAAGCACCATTTTTAACCGCGTCCGAGGCTTCAAAATCATACCCATCCACAGGCCAACCTTCACCAAGTAGTACAGCACCTTTATCTACACATACTGCGTGCAAAATCCCCATGCCGTTACAAAATTCGTGGCCGTAGCCCTCTTGGTCGCCAAGGCCAAAAAGCGCCACGCGCTTTCCTTTGAGTTCCAAAGTGTCCATATTGAAAGACTCCCAATCGTCTTGCAACTCCCCATCGTACCATGTGGACGTTCCCAAAATCAGGGTGTCAAAGGTGTTAAGGGTTGCCGCATCGACACTTCCAATATCAAACACCTTGGCGTCCATGCCTAAGGTTGCTTGAATCTTTTTCGCCACACCTTCTGTGTTACCACCACTACTTCCGTAGACAATCGCTATTGCCATTATCGCTCCTTTACTGAATGTGAAATAATATAAGGCACCAACTTCACGCGCGCGCATTGCTCGTAAGGTTGCCGCACTTCAATGTGCCGCGTGAAAAGCTGGTTGCGCGGAAAAACAAGGTACACCGCGCGCGTCCCATTTTGCGCAAGGCGTTTCCACGCCCTAGAAATCTCCTCTTCGACGCATTTTGGGTTATTTTTATCCACGCGCTTCACGCACGGCACAACACTGAGCACTCGCTCTCCTGCTTCTTCGATGATGATTTCGTCGTACTCAATGTAGACGTTTTTGTCGGGATTGCGTTTGCAAATTTTTTCATACACAAACTGCAAAAACAATCCGCTTGCATCAAACACCATCCCTGGATTTTCTTTGGCAAAAAGGCGGTAGATGCGCTTTGCTGTCAACACAGAAGGAGCGGCAAGCATGCTACACGCCAAGCGGTGTGTCGCGTGTACGTCTTGGCGTAAAAAAGCATGCATAAGCGCGGCACTGCGCGGACAAAAACTCTGGCATGAAGCAGCAGGAGAAAGAGGTTTGGGGAAGCTTTGGTGAATGGAGTCAAAAAACGTTTTCACCAAAGGTTGATGACACCCTTTAGCCATAACACGCTCCTCTTCACCCGCACACCAGTTGTATTGGGTTAAAAAAAGAGCCCGACGTTGTGCACGCAACAGGTGGCGAAACATACGTGGTGTGCGCTCAATCCACGCGCCATCTTGATACTCAAATCCAACCAACATGCAATCACCTCTTTATTTTGATAATCAGTATTGTATTCATATAACCTTAAAGAAAAGCTTAATACATGATAATAGTTATCAAATATTGAAGAGGGAAGCGGCCAGTGTTTGACCGCAGGATTTGTACTAAAAGTTAGGGCTTTTGGGCACGAAGCAGTTGTTTGAGTTCTTTCACTTCCGTGAGCAACTCCTTGAGGGTTTCATGGTCCGCATGGCGCTCTTCATCGGCCTGTGCATTTTGAAGTTTTTGCATTTCGCCGATGATGACTGCCACAAAAAGATTGAAAAAGACAAAAGCCGCGATGATGATAAAACTTACATAATACACCCACGACCACGGGTACACTTCCATGGTTTCGTACATCACATCCGTCCAGTCCTCAAAGGTGAGAATGCGAAAGAGCGTGAGCATGGAGATGAGGAAATTTTCCCAAAGACCTGAGGGCATCTCCATAAACAAAAAACTGCCGATGATGGCGTAGATATAAAAGATGATAAACATCAAGATGACGATGTCAACGATGGAGGGGATGGCCTTGATAAGCATGTCGATGATGGCTTTAAGTTCAGGACGCGCGGTAAAAAGCCGCAAGATGCGAAAGACGCGCATGAGGCGCGCGATGGCAGCAAAGGAGCTGTTTTCTAAAGGCACCAAGGTCACGGCGACGATGAAAAAATCAAAAAGGTTCCAGCCGTTTTTAAAGAAGTTGGAGAGTTTTTCTTCTGCCGCCATTTTGATACCAAGTTCCACAACAAAATAGACCGTCACAAACCAGTCCAACACATACAAAACGTTGCCATAAGGCTGAGCGGCTTCTTCGAGGGTTTTAAACCCCAAGACCGAAGCATAGAAGATGATGATAGCTGTGGTGAGATTTGAAAACCACCGCGCATCACGGATTTTTTTAACGCGCGTAAGCCAAAGTTGATTCATTTTTTCCCTTTACATGTAAACGCGGAATTATACGAAAAAATGGTAAATATGTTAGGGCTAAAAAGCATCTGCGAGCACCTATTTTGTAATGTTTTCGTGATAAAATTTTTAAAATTCCTAAAGAATGGCTATAATACTGCGCTTGAACTCTTTTGCATCCCAAAACATCACTTAATGCAATACATCTCACTTTCTTTGGATAAGGTGTTTATGAAAAAAGTTACTATCTTACTTTTATTATTTACTAGCACCCTTTTTGCTGATGTCTTAGATACTCTATTGCAAGAGTACCAAAGCACCGCCGAAAAATCCCTAAGAACGGTCAATGAAAAACTCGGCCACGTGGTGATTTATTCCCAAAAAGAGCTTCGCTCGATGCAGTACAACAAGCTTGATGACATCCTAAAAGAACTCCCGCTCATGAGCCTAGGGACAAACAGGTTTGGCTCTTCTTCTTCGTTGCTTGTGGGCAGCAAATCCGTGAGCGGCTTTTTTCGGTTTTTTATCAATGATTATGAAATAAGCTCCACCCACTTGCAATCTCCTTCACTCAACTGGGGAAACTTACCCCTAGACATGGTAGACCATATTGAAATCTATTACGGCGACAGTTCCTTTTCCGCTGGCAACACCACGGGCATCTACTTTGTGCGCATCTACACCAAATCTGCCAACAAAGAGAATGGGAGCGAAATCAGATCACTTCTCTCTTCCACTGGTTCCAATACACAAAGCTTCATTCAGTCACAAACTTTTGAAAATGGGTGGTCGTACCTATTTTTTGCCAATACCTCCAAGACAAAAGATGACGCCAAATACAAAACAAATACCCTTGAGAATGATGAAAATAGAAGATACCTCTACGCCGACATTAACAACGAAACCACAAAAATCAACATCGCCTACACAGATGTCAAAAAAGATATCTTCACAGGACTCTCTCTTGATGCCGCTCCCGATAGTGGCAAAATAAAATCACGGGATTATTTCATCAATCTTACCAAGCATCTCCTCGAAGACAAATCCCTTAAAATCAATGCTTCTATCGGGGTTAATGAACGGGAATACGAAGAAAAAAACGCACAAGGCATGGGCGTGATTCCTGTGCTTAATTTTGCCAACATGCCCGCAACCATACTCAAAGAGTTTTACGAAGACGCAACCTTCACCAAAACCAATGTCGGCCTCACCAAAACCTTCCAGTACAATAACCACAATGTACTAGCTGGCATGCACGTTACTGGGAAAAAATACACGCTTAAAAAAAGAACAGCGGTCAATCTTTTAAACCAAGCAAGCAACGTCGGAAAGTACAATGATTTTGACAAAGAAAACGTCTATTCTTTGTTGCTTCAACACGATTACCGTGCAACCGACAACCTTATTTTGATTGCCAATGCAAAAATCGACAAGTACGCCAGAAATGGCTATCTGGGTGACACCACGGAACATTTATTGCGCGTGGGGGCTATCTATACCCCTTTTGAAAACCTAGGATTCAAAGGGTTCTACACCCGTACTTATCTTCCTGTCTCTTTTTACAACATCGACTTTGTAGACAAAAACAACCCCAACCTCAAATCTCAACAATACGAACTCTACACCGCAGAAATGGTCTACACCCATGGAAAATCGAAATTTAACATCGTCTACAACAACGTCACCATAGACGATTTTATCTTCTTCACCCCCATTGGCTTTATCAACGTAGATCATCCTGTTAAAACCCAAGGGCTCATTTTAAATTACGAATACGCTTTCTCGCAAGCAGACAAACTGCTCCTAAATTATTTCACTTCAACACAAAGTGAAGGTGTGAGCAATTACCAACGTGGCGGCTATGTCAAGTACATGGGCGGCTACCAAAAATTTGACTACTTTGCCGCGCTCATCTACAAAGGATCTTTTTCGTATTATGATGTACATGTAAAGGATAGTTTTGATTTAAGCGTGGGGGCAACTTACCATTTCACTAAAGATTTTAGCATCAGCCTCAAAGGTGAAAACCTCTTGAAAAAATCCACCGACTCCCTCTACGAAGAGAACTTTGGGATTCCATATGCCCTCAAAACAACACCTCAGCGTAGTGCTTATCTTTCTTTAAAGTGGGTGTTTTAATGCGCGCGCTAACACTCATTCTTATGTTTTTCTCCTTCTCTTATGCGGACCAATATACGTTTTTGGTGGACAAATACGATAAAGAAATAGAGCTTGAAGCGAAAATCCTTTTCAAGATTGCTACAGTCTCTGCCAAGAAGGATATTACACTCTTTATCCCAGAAATAACGCCAGTCGAGGCAAAGGTTTATGGGAAATTTTTTACACTCACCTCCCAATGCCAAGAGGCAAATTTTATTTTTATCAACAAAACAACCACCAGTACAATGCCTTGTGACCCCTCTGGAAAACTGTTTTTTACCAACAATTACAAAAAGTTGCTTT
Source organism: Campylobacterales bacterium (assembly GCA_014859645.1). Taxonomy (GTDB): domain Bacteria; phylum Campylobacterota; class Campylobacteria; order Campylobacterales; family Campylobacteraceae; genus Sulfurospirillum_B. Next base: position 4,210 of record JACUTV010000021.1, on the reverse strand, counting down.
CTGATACTAAATTCTTTGGCGCATTCTTTTGGGCCAAAAGCAGGCCCAATATCGTCTTTTTGAAAAAGAGGCTTACCGTACACAATATTGCCTTGCCCAAGGAGTATTATCGTTACGTAGAAGAGTTCGATGCTCAGTAACTTTTCGTTAAAAAATCCGTTGTATTTGATTGTTTTGAGCATTGTTATCGGAGGGGTGTTGACGGCCTTGCTGTATGGCACCCTTAAACTCGAAGCAAAAGTCGAAGCAAAAATGTTTGAGATTTCCACCTCGGATGTTTTTCAAATCGTTCAAAATAGTGCGCAAAGCATTGCCCACCTTCTCAAAGAGAGTGAAAATTACATTGCCGACATACAACAAAATCCCCTCCTTCAACAAGAAATCGAAGAACACATAAGCCTGCTACCTACAAAAAATATCAAGTATGTTTACCTGCTTTATAAAGACCAAAGAGGAACCTTTCGCTTTTTAGCAGATGCCGCGCCATCCCCTGAAAAAGCCCTGCTCAATCAAAAACTTGACGTCGCTAGCCCCACATGGAATAGCATCTACGAAAAAAAAGAACCCCTCCTCATCAAGCACGATTTTTTAAAAGAGCTCTCCATTAGTTACCTTGTTCCCTTGCTCTATAAAGGGGAAGTGCAACTGGTATTGGTCATTGATTTTTCAATCGAAAAAGTAGAAAACATCAACACCATCATTGCCTTCATGAAGATGACCATCCTCGCAACAATAGGCATCATCATCCTCTTTTTCATCATACTCGTAGCGCAAACACTCCGATACATCATCGCAAAAAAAACCGCCTATATCGACAAACTCACCAATACGTATAACAGAAATTACCTGCAAGAATTGCAAGAGTTTATCAACCTTGACGACTACGCTTTAGCCACGCTAGACATCGACTATTTTAAAAAAGTCAACGATACCTACGGTCACCATGCAGGAGATATGGTTCTCAAAGAAGTGGCGGCCATCATCCTTGCCAATACGCGCAAAAAAGAGGACATCGTCATTCGCTACGGGGGAGAAGAGTTTGTTATTTTGTCTAAAATCAAACGCAATGACAACATGGCACCCCTTAATATCATTGAGCGCATTTTTACGAGTATCCAAGCCCACCCTTTTCATATCCCCGATTCAGAGCATATTAACATCACCGTCTCCATCGGCGTCAATTTGACTCCCAACAAGTCTCGCACCTTTTCCGACGCCTTTAAACTCGCCGACATCGCCTTGTACAATGCCAAACACAAAGGCAGAAACAGTATCGAAATTTACGAAGAAAACGAAAGCAATCTTAAGCATTCGCACCTCTCTATCAGTGAGATTAATGGCGCTATTGAAGAAGGAAGAGTGGTGTGCTTTTTTCAGCAAATTGTCGACACCCAAACAAAAAAAATATCACACTATGAAGCGCTATTGAGGATTATCCATAAAGATGGCAGTATCATCACGCCTAGCAAAATCCTCCCCGCCATCAAAGGGACCTTTGTACTGCGAAACATCACCAAGCGGGTGTTGGAAATTTGCCACACAACGCTCCTTCAGTACCCAACCATTCGCATTAACGTCAACCTCAACCCCCAAGACATCATCAACGACACCATTCTCACCCTTCTCAAAGACTACGCTTCCCAAGAGAATATTGCCAACAGAATCGGCCTAGAGATTGTGGAAAGTGAGAACATCATCCACCTCAATCACGCCAAAGAAAACCTGCTGATGCTCAAAAAACTCGGCTACACCATTTTTATCGACGACTTTGGAACAGGGTATTCTAACTTTGTCTATTTGACCCAAATCCAAACTGATTTCATCAAAATAGACGGGGATATTATCAAAAAAATTGTGGAAGATAAGGTCTCACTTGCGGTTGTTAAAAGCATCGTCAATTTTGCACAAGAAGCGAACATTGATGTAGTTGCTGAGTATGTTTGTAACGAAGAAATCTACACCATCATCAAATCCCTTGGCATCAAATACTCCCAAGGGTACTACTTCTCCATCCCACGCTCACTTCCCTCATAGCCGTGTGCCGCCCTTACATGTAAAGGCGGCAAGGCTTGTTAAATGGAGATTTCTTTAATATCTGCGATAGACAAAAACGCCCGATAAACAGAGGCTATCAGGTGCTGACGGTTACGGCGAAGGGTGGGGTCTTCCACATTCACCATGACCTTTTCAAAAAACGCATCAATCTGGGGTTTTAGACTAAATAAGGCGTCTAGCTGGGTTTCGTAATCTGCGTACTCTTTCGCCGTTACGGCGCTAAAGGCCTCAAAAAGGGCTTTTTCTTCTTGGGCTTCAAACAAGGCTGGCGATACTTCAAGCACGCCGCGTACATCCACGTCTTTGACGCTGTTGGCCACCCGCTTAAAGGTACTCAAACTCTCTTTAAATCCACTGCTCGCCACGATGGTTTTAAGGGCGGTAACTTTTCGTTCAAGGGTCACGATGTCGCGCTCACCACTTTCTAAAACTGCTTTGATGATGGAAGGATTGGCGTCAAAAAACGGATACAGCCGCTCAATCACAAAGGCTTCCAATAGGTTCACATCAAAAGTTTTGTACTGGGAAGCAAGGGCGCTAAAATCGGTGCTAATATTAAAAGGAAGCTGTTGGTCAAGGGCGATTTTCACAATCCCACCCACGGCGCGACGCAGGGCAAAGGGGTCTTTGGTGCCTGTAGGGATTTTGCCGATGCTAAAAAGTGCCAACAAGGAGTCAATCTTATAACTTAGCGCCACGATAGCGCTAAAAAGTGTACTTGGAAGCGGACTTTCTTCGCTGTTGGGAAGGTACTGCTCTTTAAACGCCAACGCCAACGAAGCATCGTGCCCGCCTTTGGTAGCGTAGTAGTACCCCATCGTACCTTGCAGTTCCGTAAACTCGTACACCATCTCACTGAGCAAATCTGCCTTACACAGTCCAATGGTACGCTCCAACAATGCCATGAGTGCATGTTCATCCAAATCGGGACGCTCTTTGAGTAATCGCGCTTTGTAGTGTTGTGCCAAATAGGCACCTACTTTTTGCTCTCGCTCCACCTTGTCATACACGGAGCCCAAGCCCTCTAGGTAGACAATCTTTTTAAGCCCTTCGCTAGAGAGGCCGTTGCGCAAGTCATTTTCCCAAAAGAAAAGGGCGTCTTCCAAGCGGGCGCGCAAGACTTTTTCATTACCAGAAACGATGAGCTCATACGCACTGGCGATGGCATTGGAGACCACCACAAAACGGTTGGTGAGTTTGCCTTCTTTAAACACAGGAAAATAGCGTTGGTTTTCTTTCATGGAAGTGATAATCACCTCAGGCGGCAAGGTCAAAAACTTTTCATCAAAACTGCCAAGCAAGGCTTTGGGATGTTCGGTGATGGCTACCACTTCCGCAAGCAAAGCGGCGTCTTTTTCAACCTCAATCCCCCAAATAGCTTCAATCTCTTGGATTTGTTCCACGATGCTTGCACGGCGTTCTTCTTGAAACACCACCACACCACCTTGAACCAGCTTGTCAAAATAATCCCCCGCTTGGTCAAAGGCCAAAGGCTCATAAGAAACGCTACGGTGCGGGTACGTAAAGTACATAGACGCCACACCAAAGACTTCGCCTGTCACATGCTCATCTCCAAGCATCATCGCAAGGGAGCGAACAGGGCGAATGAAGCTCTCTTCCAAACTTCCCCAGCGCATGGATTTGCCAAAATTCAAACTTTTAAGCCACGCCTCCACCATGCGCCCCAAGATTTCTTTGCTAGAAACCCCTTGGATCTCTTTTTTCACGTACAGCACTTCTTTGTCGCCCCGCACGATACTTCCAAGTTCATTCACCTCAACCCCACATTTTTTCGCAAAACCGATAGCAGCAGGAGTGGGTTCTGCGTCTTTGTATGCTGCGCTTAAAGGAGCGCCAAAAAACTCTTCGTAACGGGTAGGTTGAGAAAGAGGAAAGGCAGGATGCCACAACACCAAGCGCCGTGGCGTGTAGTAAAATTCAAATTCACACCCTAAGCCTTCGCGCTCCAACAGGTCAAGCCACTTGGGTTCAATAGCAGGAAGTTCGTTTAAAAAGGGAATAGCAGGAAGTTCTTCAACCCCGACTTCAATCAACAATGGCTTTGTCATGGGACCTCTTTTTCTTCGTTTAGATAATAATACATACGATTTTAAGGGGTAAAGTCTAGCAAAAGCTTCGTTAAAAAAGGCTTTTT
>JACUTV010000020.1 GCA_014859645.1 Campylobacterales bacterium | reverse complement strand
GTTGCTATGGAGAATGGAACAGGAGAAGTGTTGGCTCTCGTAGGAGGCATGGATTATACGCGCTCCCATTTTAACCGTGCCATTCAAAGTTCAAGGCAACCTGGCAGTAGTTTTAAACCCTTTATCTACCAACGTGCTTTGGATGCGGGTTATTCCCCTTTGACGCAGATTCCCGATATTTCAAGGGTTTATTCAGATAAAGAGAGCGAAGATGAGTGGAAGCCACGAAACTATGGGGAAAATTTTGAAGGATTAATCACCCTCAAAGAAGCCCTTGTGCACTCACGAAATCTAGCAACCATTAACTTGCTTTCAGCGCTAGGTCTTGATGTGGTGCACCGAGATTTGACCCGTGCGGGTTTTGAACGGTTGCCCCAAGATTTGACCATCGCTTTAGGTTCTTTTGGCATCTCCCCCTTAGCATACGCGCAAATGTATTCGGCTTTTCCCAATGGCGGAGAGATGGTAAGCCCACTGATTATCAAAAAAATTAATGACAGATTTGGTAACGCGCGCACCTTTCAAGCCACTAAAAAACGCTTCACAACCCCCGAACAAAGTTATCTCATGGTCGATATTTTAAAGGAAGCCGTAGTGCGAGGAACAGGGCGAAGAGCGCAAGTGGAAGGTCTAGAGATTGCAGGAAAAACAGGCACAACCAACAACAACGTAGATGCATGGTTTTGTGGCTTCTCTCCAGAAGTTGAGGTGTTGGTATGGTTTGGCAACGATGACAACAGCCCAATGAATAAAAGTGAAACGGGTGGTCGGTCCCCTAGTACCGCTTTTGCAGACTTTATGAAAGAATACCTCGCCCTTTACCCTCAAACCCGCCGCACCTTTGTGCGCCCAAGCGGTGTTGAGCGTGCGGTGATTCAAGGAAAACAAGAATATTACACCACCATGTCGCCTTTGCCGCGCCCTTCACAAGGAGCGGACGGCACTCAAGAAGGAGGCCTTATTTTCTAAGCCCTTCTTTTTTAAAGGGCTTGTTCCTTGGGGCCACTGGCTAGAAAGTTAAAAGTTTGGTTGAAGATAAGCATGTCTTCACATTGTACTAGCAGTAAATCACCCTCAATAAAAATAGTGGAACCCGTTGGCTTAATGTACTCTCCTTTGCGTTTTAAAAGAAGGACTAAAAAATCCAAAGGAAGGGTGAGCTCCGCCAGACTTTTTCCTGCTGCATAGGTGTTTGCATCGATGTAAAATTGTTTTAAAGTGCGGTTTAGTAGCGGAGAACTAGGCGGCTCTTGCGTTTCTTTTTCCCGAGGGGCCTCCACGCCAAGAATGCGCGCAACCAAAGGAAGCGTTCCTCCTTGGATCAGAATGGAGGTGAGTACAATGAAAAAAACGGTGTTAAAGATAAGAGAAGCATGTTCGAGTTTGTAGATAAACGGATAGGTTGCCAAAATAATAGGCACTGCCCCGCGCAACCCAACCCATGAGGCAAATAACTTTTCGCGAAAAGGAAGCGTGCTAACGCAAAGTGTGATTAAAATACCCACGGGGCGCGCAACAAAAATGAGCCACAAGGCGATGCCAAGAGCAGGAAGGGCAACAGCGGGGAGTTCTGAGGGGAAGACCAAAAGCCCTAGGGTTAAAAAAACCCAAATTTGCATGACCCATGCAAGGCCATCATGAAACCCAATAAGATTTTTTTTGTGCACAAATTCGCGTGCATTGATGCAGATGCCTGCGATGTAAACAGCTAAAAAACCATTTCCACCTAAAAACGTCGCACCGCCAAAGAGCAGTAAGACCCATCCAACACTAAAAACCGTGTACAGACCATAATGCGCTAGATGAAGTTTGTTGAACAAGGAAGGCATGATAACGCCAAAGCCATAGCCCATCACGCCACCCACGAGAAATTGTAAAACAAACTCCAAGAGCAGTGCTTCAAAGCTTGTACTTTGGGGTAGGGCAATGATTTGCAAGATGGTGATGGTAAGGAAGATGGCCATCGGGTCATTGCTGCCAGATTCAAGCTCAAGAAGGGAGCTTAGGCGCTTGCGAATGGCAAGGCCTTTGGCCCGAAAAATAGCAAACACTGCAGCTGCGTCAGTGGAAGAGATAATGGCGCCTAGTAGCAGCGCCTCAAGCGGCGAAACCTCCAGTAAGACATAGACAGCCCCAGCCACTAACCCCGCCGTCAAAATAACGCCTACGGTGGCAAGAAGTAGCCCATCCTTAAGGACAGGGCGAATGGATTTCCACAAGGTGTCCAATCCACCTGCAAAGAGGATAAAAATAAGGGCTAATGTTCCTACGGTTTTAGCGAAAAAGGCATCATCGAAGTAGATGCCAAGCACGCCATCAGAGCCTGCAAGCATACCAATACCTAAAAAAATAAACAAGGCAGGGATACCAAAAGTATCGGAAAGTTTACTAGCAACGACACTAAGGAGCATGAGGCCTGCGGCGATAATTAAATAGACTTCAAGTGTGCCAGCCATCTTTCCTCCTGTAAAAATAGGTGCAAAAGTTTAGCCAAGAAAAGCTAAAAAAGCAGTAGAAAAAGTAGAGGCAAAAGAGGATAGGGGCAATAAAGCCCCTATGATTAGCAAGAGTAGGTAGTTTTAAATTCGAAAGGTGTAGGACGTGCTTCATACGGCCACACTTGGGTTTCAAATTTATAGTGTTGGTACGTGTCGATAAACTCTTTGGTCATGACAGGCTTAAGGTACTCGTTGTCGCGAATCACTGCTTCCAAAGAGCCACGAAGGGTGTGCGGCATTTGGTTGATGCCCCGTTCACGGATTTCATCCAAAGAAAGTTCAAACAAGTCTTCGTCCATTGGGCCAGCAGGTTCGGTTTTGTTTTTGATTCCATCAAGGCCAGCCATTAGCATAGCAGTGAAGGCGAGGTAAGGGTTGCCTGTGGAGTCAGGGAAACGCATCTCGATACGCGTAGATTTTTCGCCACTTCCGTAAGGAATGCGGCAAGATGCAGAACGGTTTTGAGAAGAGTATGTAAGAATGGAAGGTGCTTCAAACCCTGGAATCAAACGCTTGTAAGAGTTGGTAGAAGCGTTGGTGAAGGCAGCAACACTGCGTGCATGCGCCAAGATGCCACCAATGTAATAGCGTGCCATATCGCTAAGGTTTGCGTATTCGCCTTCTTTGTAGAAAAGGTTACTGCCGCCTTTCCAGATGGATTGGTGGACGTGCATTCCACTGCCGTTGTCGCCATAAAGTGGTTTTGGCATGAAGGTGGCAGTTTTGCCGTTGAGGTGGGCTACCATGCGCACGACGTATTTGTATTTTTGAACGTTATCGGCCGCTTCTACAAGGGTGCCAAATTTTACGCCGATTTCGCCTTGGGCTTGAGCAACTTCATGGTGAACCACAAAGACTTCAAGGCCTACTTGTTCAAGAACTTGTACCATTTCGGCACGCAAATCTACCATGGAGTCGATAGGTTGGCATGGGAAGTACCCGCCCTTGGTGCGTGGTCGGTGACCTGTGTTGTACCCATCAGGATAGTCAGTCGCATCATTCCAAGCACCTTCTTCAGAGTCAACATAGTAAGAAGCACAGTTGATTTCGTCTTTGATTTTAACATCATCAAAGATAAAAAATTCATTTTCTGGCCCAAAGTATGCTGTATCGCCTACACCTGTGTCAGATAAGTGTTTGACCGCTTTTTTAGCCATGCTGCGCGGACATTTTTCATACATTTGACCTTTGTAGATGTCATACACGTCGCAAATGACGATGATGGTAGAATCTGCGGTAAAGGGGTCCAAAAAGGCCGTTTCAGCTTCAGGAATGAGTACCATGTCTGAGCGGTTGATGGGTTGCCATGCATCCACGGAAGAACCATCAAAAGGAATCCCATTTTTAAAGCTGTCAGGGCTAACCGCGCTAATAGTGTAAGTGACATGATGCCATGTGCCTTTGATGTCTGTAAAACGAAAATCAACAAATTTTACTTCGTTCTCTTTGCAATAAGAGAAAAACTCCTCGACGCTGTTGACAAACTTTCCCATAAGAACTCCTGTTTAAGATATCGTTGGCAGTATTGTAGCGCATTGGGTTGAAAAACCCCCTGTAAAGAGTGATTAAAAAGTAATCAATTCCCGCTCTCGATTGGAGAAAATTGCACATTTTCTATACCCCAATGCCCTTGCGAGTGCGATTGCTTTCTCCCCACCTTGCCCAACGTGTTCGACGGCGTGTGCATCAGAGCTAAAGGTGATGGGAATGCCAAGGTTGGCTACTTCTTCAAGGAGAAGTTTCGAGGGATATTGCTCTCCAATGGGTTTGCGAAATCCTGCGGTGTTAATCTCAACGACCATGTTGGCTTTTTTGATAGCCAAAAGAGCGCGTTTGGCCAAGAGGCGCACATCTTTTTTTGGGAGAAATTTAAAGACTTTCATCAAGTCAAGATGCCCAACAATATCAAAATACTGTGTTTTTGCCATGGCTTCGATGGCATCAAAATAGTCTTGCCAAATGGCGTCAATGTCTCGGCGTTTGTATTCGCCAATAAATTCAGGGTTATCAAACCCCCACTGCCCTAAAAAATGCACCGACCCAATCTGGTAATCACACGGTCGCGACAAGACGCGCTCTTCCATGTAGCCTTGCAGGAAATCCACCTCGTAACCTAACAGTACTTGGATTTGGCCAGCATAGGCCTCCTTGGTTTCTTGTACCATAGCTTCATAAGTGTCCATGAGTTCTAGGCTCATGCGGTAGTGGGGATCAAAAGCCATGGGCGCATGGTCGGAAAAGCCGTAGTGTTGGCATTGTGATTCAATGGCGGCCTCCACATACTGCATGGGTGTACCTACCGCGTGGCGACATAATGGGGTGTGGTTGTGCAAATCAACAATCATGGGCGCTCGATTGAAATAATCTCTACAGGGTCGGTAAACCCTTTTACAAGGATTGAGCCTTTGTCTTGGCCACCTAAGTCTTGATTTAAAGTATGGTACAGCGCTTTGCTTACCAAGATTTCGCCTGGTTGTGCTTTGGAGCAAAGGCGCGCAGCTAGATTAACCGCCGCACCAATGCTTGTAAAATCCATGCGATCACGCGAGCCCATATTGCCGACGATGACTTCACCGCGATTAATGCCGACCCCTACCGCCACCATCATTTCCTCCTGTTGTATTGTGTTTTCTTTCGCAATCTCTTTTTGTAACTCTTTGGCTGCCATAATAGCGCGCAAGAGGTCGTCATCTCCCTTAAAGGTTGCCATGATTTCATCGCCAATAAACTTATCAATGTCGCCGCCGTATTTTTGAATAATCTTTGTTTGCAAATCAAGATAGTGATTAATGATTAAAACCACCTCATCAGGTTTTTTTGATGCGCTCATGGCGGTAAAATCACGAATATCGCTAAAAAGGAAGGTTTGGACGAGGCAACTACCGCCGCCTAATTCGATTTTAGCCGAATCATCTTGAATGTGATTCATGGCAGATTCAGAGACAAATTTCTGCATTTTTTGGCGCTCCCTTAGACCCCTAGCCATTTTATTAAATTCATCACCCAAGGCTTCAATCTCATCGTTGGTGTGAATGTCTACATGTACATCAAGATTGCCAGAGGCTACTTCTTTAGCTGCGTTTGCAATGCTAAGAATAGGACGACTGAGGCGATTAGAAAGCCACCATGCGAGGGCAACAGAGAGGAATAAAATAGCCAAGGTGGTGAGCGTGGTGGTGATGATCGCTTGACGGATGGGGCCTTGAATGACTTCTTGGTCATAGTGTAAAATGGCGGCTCCAATAACATGCTCTTTGCCTTGAAGATGAAACAAAATGGGCCGCACAAACCGCATGGCTTCAAAGGTGTCCTCTCCGTGGCGGTAATTAACAACATCCCGCATGACGGTTTTGTTCTGGCTTTCCAACAAGCGTGCGATGAGCGCGGGGTCTTGCAGGGCATCTTTTGCTTCATCAAAACCCGTAAAATAGTCAAAGCTGTGTGTTTCGCCTTCGCGATTTAAGGCATAAATGGAGATATTCAAGAAGCCAACCATTTTGGTCTCTTTGGTCTCTTTGAGCATTTCTAAGAGGTTTACCCTGTTTTCAAAGGTGCGTTCCGCGAGGGCATTAAAAGAAGCATCGGCGACGCGTTCGACGGTGACTCGCCCCACTTCGTAAGCTTTTTCACTAATGGAGCGCTCCATGATATCGTTAAATAAATAGCTTAGGGGTATCACGGCCATGAACACAACAAAGACAATCATTTCAACAAGCTTAAAGGTTAGCCCACCTTTCTTTCGCCATTGTCGCACAAGAGGAGGCACATCGCGCAAGTTTATGCCTTGCCAAAAGGGTTTTGTTTTTTTTGTGCTATTAAAAGATGGCGTTTTTTGGCTTGTTGAAGTGCCCATTTATAGTGTTGTCCTTCGCTTAAAAAAGTGTTTATGAAGTCTAATATAATAAACATAAGAAGGAGTTTTAATATCAATAACAAGAATTTGTCACTCCAATATCACATCATTTAATAGTGACATTGGAGCGGGTGCTAATGGGAGAGCATTTGTACTGTTTCTTGGCGGCTATTGATGCGCTTGAGGTAGGTGAGAGAGATGGCATTGTCTGGGTTGATGACCAAAACGGATTCAAAGCGTTGCGCCGCTTCTTCGAGGCGATTTTGACTAAAGAGTTCCTCACCTTCTTTAAGAAGCTGAGGGAGATTCTTGTTTATGCTCTTTTTAATATCAAGGAGGAGTTCTTTCGCTTCGACATTATGGGGCGTGAGTTTGAGGAGAGCGTGTGACTCCTCTAAGGCTTCGATGTAGCGGTGGTTTTTGAGGTATTCACGTCCTTTTTGTATGCGCGCTTTGGATTGAAGGCGTCCTTGTTCTTCAGTGAGTTGTGCTAAAAATTCCTTTGTAGGGAAATAGTGTTGATCGGCTTCAACGGATTGGCGGCTATAGCGCAATGCTTGGGCTGTGTTGTTTTTGGTATACTCGCGTCGAGAAAGAGAGTGGTAGTAAATCGCATCTTTCCTTTTTTGCAACGCAACTAGCCCTTGCAGTGCTTCCTTTCTAGTCGCTGAGAGTCCACGGGCGTGCTTGAAGGCTGTTTCAGCTGTTTCTAAATCATTTTCCAAGAGGGCTTTGTGTCCTTTTTCTATTTGCGCTAATCCCTCTATACTTTGTTGATGTTTTTCCTCAAAATGGGTTATTTTATGAGCAAGAGCAGCAGGATGGTCGTGCTGCCAATGCAACAGTTCATTAACGCGGCGTTCAATCTCTTCTTGCTCTTTTACTTTTGGCGAAGGCAAGGCGAGTAGCGCGTTGAGCTTGGCTGTTTTATCGTTGAATTGTTTTGAGAGAGAGGGCGAGGCTAGCAGTGCATCTCGCTTTTGCTTTGCTTCTCCATGCTCGGCGTTCATGCGTAAGACCGTATTGAACTCTTTTAGCGCTCGCTCGTACTCTTTTTTTGCCAGTGCCACGTCGCCGCGTTGGTAGGCGCTCGCTCCTTCTTCTTCTATGCGCGCGCGCAGGGTTTTGATTTTTTTACTTTCCGCTGTTTTGGCGTAGAAGTTGGCTTGCTCGTACTCTTGCACAGCTTGCCCTAGATAGCCTATTTTTTCGTACACCTCGCCACGGCTTTGGTGAGAATGCACCTCTTGTGCTATTTGCTCGTAAAGCTCACGCTTTTGTTCGGGATTTAGGTTGTTGTGGCTAGGGGTGCACCCCGCAAAAAATAACACCACCATACTCATCGGAATAATTAAAAACCATTTTCCCATTCTCTTCCTTTTCTCTTTACATGTAAGGGCTTTAAACTTGAATTATACGAAATTTTATTATAATCTCTCCTAACTGTCCACACCTAGGAGTATTGCAATGACACAAGAAGAGCTTGACGCGTTAATGGCCGGCGGTCTTGATGAGATTGGCGAAGAGGCTGCCCAAGAAGTCTCTAGCGATGCGGAAATAGAAGAAGAGGCGATTCCGCCAGAGGCTGCCGAAGAAGAGTTTAGCGCCAGCAGCTACCGCATTTCCTCCAGCCTTTCATGGCCACCACCTCCCCCAACGCAAGACCACAAAATGGTACATCAGCTTGATGACGTGACACGGGATTCTGAGATTAAAGCAACCGAAGTTTTTGACAAACTAGAGGCCATTAGTGCTGCACTTGGTGAAGTCCAAAATGAGGCAAACGAAGTAACAGGCACACTTGATAATACCCTTGAACTTTTCTCGCTTTTGATGGAAAAATTCCCTAATGTGGAGCGTTTTGCTCAAGCACAAGAGGAAATCGCGCAAGCAAAAGAAAAGATGGACACGGTGATAATGAACGCGCAAGTCGCCGAAGATGAGATTATGATGACGATGGACATTATGCAATACCAAGACATCCACCGCCAAAAAATTGAACGGGTTATTAACGTAATGCGTGCCTTGTCTCACTACATGAGTAGCTTGTTTGAAGGAAAAATCGAAGATTCTAAACGGGTAAGTTCAGCGGTGCATATTGACGGAGACAGCACAACTGCGGATGTGGTTACTAATGAAGATATCGAAGCCTTGATTGACACTCTTGGAAAAAAATAATTGAAACGTCCTGAACTGCTTTCCCCTGCAGGAAATCCTGAAAAATTAAAACTTGCCTTGGCCTATGGTGCAGACGCAGTGTACGGTGGTGTGAGCCACTTTTCCTTGCGCATTCGTTCTGGCAAAGAGTTTACCTATGAGAGTTTTGAAGAGGCAGTGAAGTATACGCACGCCTTGGGCAAAAAGATTTACGTGACCATTAACGGATTTCCTTTTAATGCGCAACTTGCTTTACTTGAAAAACATATCCTTAAAATGGCTGCCATGAAGCCTGATGCTTTTATCATGGCAACCCCAGGGGTTGTGCGTCTTTCGCGCACTCTAGCGCCGCAGATTCCCGTTCACCTTTCCACCCAAGCTAATGTGCTTAATTACCTTGACGCGCAAGTGTATTGGGACCTTGGCGTGAAGCGCATCGTCGCGGCACGGGAGATTGGGCTAAAGGACTTGGCAGGCATCAAAGAAAAACTTCCCGACTTGGAACTTGAAGCGTTTGTGCACGGCTCCATGTGCTTTGCCTATAGCGGTAGGTGTTTGATTAGCTCGGTGCAAAGCGGCCGTGTGCCTAACCGTGGAAGCTGCGCTAATGATTGCCGTTTTCCCTACACGCTGTACGCCAAAAACGAAGAAACCGACACCTTGTTTCGCCTTGAAGAAGACGAAACGGGTACGCACGTAATGAACGCCAAAGATTTAAATTTGGCCTTACATGTAGAAGAGATTATCCAAAGTGGGGTAGTGGATGCACTCAAGATTGAAGGACGTACCAAAAGCCCTTATTACGTGGCCACAACAGCACGCGCTTACCGCATGGCCATTGAAGATGCGCTAGCAGGCGCCTTTGAACCAAAACGCTACGAAGAAGAGCTTAACACCACCAAAAACCGAGGCTTTAGCGACGGATACTTGGTGCATCGTCCTTTTGAAAAGCACCACACCCAAAACTTGGAAACTTCTATTATGGAAGGCTCTCTTCAAGTGTTTGGATTGGTGGATGAGGGCGGGGAAACCTTTCACGCCAAAGACACTGTAAAACCAGAAGAGTGGTACGAAGTGATACTCCCCTGGAACGCACCTTTGCCTGAGGCATGCGAGAATGACATCGGGCAAATTTGCACAGAAGAAGGGCGCGTGATGCTTCGTTTTGCGAAGATTCAAACCCACAATGGCAAAGTGCTAGAAGCAGTACACAGCGGCAATACCCAAGCGGTCAAACTGCCCTGTGCATTACCTGCTTTTTCTTTTTTGCGACGTTAACCAACCCCACACGAAAGGAAAGTAAGGATGAAGTTTGTTTCGATTTTAATGGGAAGTAAGAGTGATTTTGAGGTCATGAACGAGTGCGCCAAAACCCTTGAAAAGTTTGGCGTGAAGTATGAGATTTTAATCTCTTCCGCCCACCGTAGCCCTGAACGTACAAAGACGTACATTAAAGAAGCCGAAGCAAAAGGGGCACAAGTGTTTGTAGCCGCTGCAGGGATGGCTGCTCATTTAGCGGGCGCTGTTGCTTCGATGACCACAAGACCCGTCATTGGCGTACCTATGGATGCGTCGCCACTTCAGGGGATGGATGCTTTGCTTTCTACAGTACAAATGCCAGGAGGAATGCCTGTGGGCACTGTAGCTATTGGCAGTGCAGGTGCTGTGAACAGTGCCTTTTTGGCAATGCAAATCTTGGCATTAGCAGACGCGGAGTTGGATGCGAAACTCAAAGAAGACCGCATTTTAAAAGCTAAAAAGGTAGAAACAGACTCAGAAGAGATTGAAGTTAGGCTCTCATAAAGGAACCCTTATGCAAACGTGGCTTGAGATTGACGAATTTTGCAAGTTGGTGCACTTGGATAAGCAAAGCATTGAAGCACTTATCCAAAAAGGCGAGCTCAAGTCTCGTGAGGAAGAGGGAGTGACGTTTGTAGAAGCCTCCGCAGGAACCCATAGCGTGGTTCCTGTTGGTCCCACTTACTCCAAAGAAGGTACACCGCTCATTGGCACAGACTTTGTGGAAAAAACCATCGGCACCATTTTGGGGTTGCATGAAAAAGTGCTTGATGCAAAAGATGAGACCCTAGAGGCCCTTAAAAGTGAAAACCGCTTTTTGAAAGAAGCGTTGTTTTCCATGCAAGAATTGTACGACGAAGACCGCAAAACCATCGAAACCTTGACGGAACAATTACGTTACGCGCAAGAAGAAGTGGAGTTTTTAAAACGCAAGTACAAGCTCATGTGGAATCATGCGGTTGAAAACTACAAAAAAGAATCCTAGTCTACATGTAACGCTTTTTGGGAGTTCTGCGTGTCCTTGGTGTGCAAAGGCAAAGGCTTTTTTAAAGCGTCATAGTGTCAAGTATCGGTATGTTGACGTGTTGAAAGACCCTTTGGCAAAATCCCAGTGCAACAAACACGGGTGTTTTCAGATTCCTGTCATCGTTGTGAAAGAGCGCTGGATGTGCGGGTTTAATGAACTGGCTCTAAAAAAAGAACTTGGAATAAAAGGATAACCATTGATGACATTTTCTCAAATGTTGCTCACATTGCAAGATTTTTGGCAAAAACAAGGGTGTACGATTGTACAACCTTATGACCATCCTGCAGGGGCGGGAACCTTTCACCCTGCTACGTTTTTGCGTAGCCTTGGGCCGAAGCCTTGGGCGACAGCTTACGTTGCCCCTAGCCGCCGTCCAACCGATGGACGGTACGGGGAAAACCCAAACCGCTTGGGCAGTTACTATCAGTTTCAAGTACTCATTAAGCCAAGTCCTGAGGGTATTCAGGAGTTGTATTTAAAGAGCCTTGAAGTACTTGGACTCGACCTTTCCCGTCACGACATTCGTTTCGTGGAGGATAATTGGGAGTCTCCTACTTTAGGGGCGTGGGGTCTTGGGTGGGAAGTGTGGCTTGATGGCATGGAAGTGACGCAATTTACGTACTTTCAACAAGTAGGCGGCATCCCTTGTGAGCCTGTTTCGGTGGAGATTACCT
Source organism: Campylobacterales bacterium (assembly GCA_014859645.1). Lineage (GTDB taxonomy): Bacteria > Campylobacterota > Campylobacteria > Campylobacterales > Campylobacteraceae > Sulfurospirillum_B. The sequence continues at coordinate 15,756 of JACUTV010000020.1, read as the reverse complement.
ATGGCGTGGAACGCTTGGCCATGTATTTGCAACAGGTGGACTCGGTGTTTGATATTGTGTGGAATGAAAACAGTGCAGGAATAACGACCTACCGCGATGTGCACCATCAAGGGGAAGTAGAGTTTAGCAAATACCACTTTGAAGTGGCAGATGTGCCTATGCTTTTGACCCAATTTACCAACGCGTCGGCTGAGTGTCTGCGGTGTTTGGAGGCCAACCTTCCCTTGCCCGCGTACGATTACTGCTTGCTTGCTTCCCATACCTTCAACGTGCTAGATGCCCGCAAGGCGATTTCTGTAACAGAACGCCAAAACTACATTTTAAAGATTCGTGAATTGGCCAAAGGGTGCGCGTTGGCGTACGTTGAGGCCACCACAAAGTGAGTATGACGTGAAGTTGGAAGAGATTTACGCCTATCTTGACGCCCTGAGCCCTTTTGCAAGCCAAGAATCTTGGGACAACAGCGGTTTGTTGGTGGGGTCAAAAGAAGATGAGGTTGACACGATGTGCTTGTGCCTTGATGTGGACGAGTATGTGTTGGAAAGCGTGCCTGATGGGACGTTGATTATCGCCCACCACCCGTTGATTTTTAAAGGGCTTAAGCGTCTGGATACAGGGTGTTATCCTGCTTCTTTACTCAAAACCATGCTACGCAGAAATATCGGGCTTGTTGCCATGCATACAAACATTGATAAAAGCCATCTCAACCGTTACGTGTGTGAACAGGTGTTTGGATTTGAAGTGCTCAGCCAAGAAGAGTACGTGTGTATATGTCGCTTTGAAGAAAGTTTTGAAGCACTCTCCTTACATGTAAAGAACGTGCTAGGCGTAGAACAGTTGCGGACGGTTTTCTTAGAGGGCGTGGTGGAAACCGTCGCAGTGACGACAGGTTCGGGAGGAGATTTGATTGGGCGCATTGAAGCTTCTTGCTTTTTAACGGGCGACATCAAATACCACCAAGCCATGGAAGCCAAAGCCAATAACCTTGGATTAATCGACATCGGACATTTTGAGAGTGAGCGCTATTTTGGGGAAGTGCTCGCGCCCCATTTGAAAAATTTTCCATTAAAAGTTATAATGTCGAATTCTAAAAACCCCTTCACCATCATTTAGCAGACCATAAGGACAAACACGTATGAATAAGTATTTGAAACAGTTAGTGCAACTTTCAACCATTGATCAAGAGATTGATGATTTTGGACCGCGCATTGAGAAGATTGAACGCGCACTTAACGGTGCTCAAGATGCCAAGAATGAAGCGCAAGCAAAGATGGATGAGTTAGCAGCGCAAACAAAAGAAGCACGGCTTAAAAAATCGCAACACGAATTGCACCTTGCTGAACTTTCTGACAAAATTAAAGACATCGCCAAAAAAGTAGGCGCCATTAAATCCGAGAAAGAACAAAAAGCCCTGCAACTTGAAGAAGAGATTTGTAAAGAACAATGCGATTTCTCTAACGAGGAAATCAACCGCTTGGATAAGATTATTGATTCTAAAAACAGCTATGTAGAAGAAGCAAACGCTCAACTTGAAGAAGCTGCACAAAAAGTCGAAGAGGCGCAAACAGCCATTGCTTCCGCGATGGAAAGCATCGACAAAGAGCGCGCAGACGTGTACGCAAAAAAAGAACAACTTGTGGGCGAGATGAGCCAAAAAATCTTGACTTTTTATGAAAAAATTCGCAAATGGGCTAAAAACACCGCCGTGGTTCCTGTGCGAAAACAGGCATGTTATGGCTGTTTTATGCGCGTCAACGATAAAACCTACGCCGCTGTATTAAAAAGCGAAGACATTGTGACATGCCCCCATTGTGGACGCATTCTTTATAAGGAAGCGGAAACGGCCCAAGTGTGAGCATGTGGCTTCTTTTTATCTACGTAGGTGTAATAACACTGGCGTATTTGCTAGCCCTTCCTTTTCTTTTTTTCCTTACATGTAAAGCCAAACACCGCCGCAGTCTTCCTGCGCGGTTTTGGCTTTGGAATAATCCTCCTTTTGACCATCATGACGTTTGGCTTCACGCGTGTTCCCTTGGTGAAGTCAACTCATTACTGCCCTTAAAAGAGCGTGTTAAAGGCAAGGTGAGTATCAGTGCTATTACCCAGACAGGGCACACGGCTGCGTGTGAAGTGGGAGATGAGGGACGTTTTTTGCCCTTTGAAGTGTTGCTTCCGTGGTGGGTTGGCAAGCAAAAAGTGCTTGTTGTCACTGAGGCAGAATTGTGGCTCATGCTGTTTGTGGTGGCCAAAAGAAGAGGGATGGCAACAGCCCTTATGAACGCGCGTATTAGCGACAAATCGTACCACAGTTATATGCGCTTTAGGTGGTTGTACCGCGCTATTTTTGCCCATGTGGACGCGGTGTTTGCCCAAAGTGAAGCAGATAAAGAACGCCTTGTGCAACTAGGCGCTCGCCATGTGGTGGTGACGGGCAACATCAAGGCGGTACATGTGCCTACGGCAAAGGTGCATTACCCAAAACCTTCTAGGCGGGTTATTGTGGTGGCCAGTACTCACGAGGGAGAAGAGGCGTTGATTTTAGGGGCCTTTGTAAAAAAGCCCCTAGACATGCTCATCATCGTCCCGCGCCACCCTGAACGCTTTAAGAGCGTGGATCTTTTGTTGGGCGGGTTGGCGAAGGAGCGAGGCTGGACGTACCGCCGATTTTCCCAAGAAGGCTTCGGGGAATGTGACCTCTTTTTGTGCGACACCATGGGAGCTTTGGTAGACATGTATGCCATAGGTGATGTGAGTATTTTGGGAGGCTCTTTTGTGGAAGGAGTAGGCGGACACAACCCTTTAGAGCCTGCCCATTTTGGCAATGCTGTGATTTCAGGAAAGCATATTTTTAACCAAAAAGCCTTGTTTGCCCAAGTAGAAGGTGCCCATCTTGTGGAGGTGGGGGCATTAGCGGCGTTGTTAGAACAACCCCTTTTGCCTGCCATCCCAAAGCCCCATGACGCCCTAGGGCCTGTTGTGGCGTTTATTAATCAAACACTGGAGAGAAGAAAATGAATGAAGAGAAGGCGTATAAGCTTCTTGCCGCGCAAGAAGGAATTTCTAACCGCGCCGCTAAAGAGATGATTGACCAAGGGTTGGTGTATGCCAAAGGAAAAAAAGTCCTTGTGGCGCGGGGCAACCTTGCGGCGGACACGGAGTTTAAGGTAGAAAAACCCGCCAAGCCTGTGACAATTTTTGAAAATGACAAAGTGTTGGTGCTTGACAAACCTGCTTTTGTGCTTTCTGAAGACCTTGCTGTAAGTCATGGTTATCCATTGTTGCACCGTCTCGACAAAGAAACCAGCGGTGTTTTGATTTTAGTAAAAGACGAAGAGTATCGCCAAGCGGCTATTGAAGAATTCAAAGAAATGCGCGTGGAAAAAATCTACTTTGCCGCAGTGGCGGGAAAATGCATCGAACCTGCCCGCATCGAAGCACCGATTTTGACCATCAAAGGCAAAGGGGGTGCGGTCTCTAAGATTTCCGCCAATGGCAAACCTGCGTTGACCCTTGTGGAGCCGTACCTCGTGGAGGGGAAACATTCACTGGTGAAAGTTTCTATTCAAACAGGCAGAACCCATCAAATCCGCGTGCATTTGCGCTCTATCGGACTTTCTATTTTAGGGGATGACAAATACGGTGGAAAGCAAGCAGACCGCGTGATGTTGCATGCATATTCGGTGACCTTGTTTGGCCAAACCTTTAAAGCACCCCTGCCTAGCGCCTTCAAAAAGTACGGTTTTAGCGGAGTCTAAAGGTTCTTAAAGAAATTTTTCTGTATTATTGCACTCTTTTGTGCGCAAGCTAAATCAATCGTAATTTTTAAAAGGAGCCGATGTGTTTGGAGTATTGAGTGAATCGTTTAAATCTGCCATTAATAAACTTCGTTTTGCAGATGACGATAAGGCACTCAAAAAAGCCCTCGAAACGCTCAAAAAAGCCCTTTTAAAAGCGGATGTGCACCATAAAGTTACCAAAGAACTTTTGCAACAAGTTGAAGCGGACACTAAAAAAGCGGGCATCGGACAAGCTACTTTTTTACATGCCATTAAAGAGAATCTGACCACTATCCTAACTGCTCCTGGCAATCAAGGGTTTGTCTACACCTCTAAGCCCCCAACCGTAGTGCTTATGAGTGGTTTGCAAGGATCTGGCAAGACGACTACGACAGTGAAGCTTGGAACCTATTTGAAGCTTCGTAAGAAAAAAGTGCTCATCGCAGCGTGTGACCTTCAGCGTCTTGCGGCGGTGGAGCAACTGAAGCAATTGTGCGCCCAGCATGAGTTAGATTTGTTTTACGACGAAAGTGGAGTAGACCCTGTCGCAGTTGCTAAAAAAGCGTTAGAGAAGGCAAAAGCAGGGTTGTATGACGTGCTTTTGGTCGATACCGCGGGACGTTTGGCTATCGATGAAGTGCTGATGGAGCAAATTAAGGCAGTCCACCGTGCCATTGCACCTCATGAAGTCTTTTACGTGGCCGATGCGTTAAGCGGCCAAGATGCTGTCAAAACGGCGGCGAGCTTTCACGAAGCACTGGGTATTACAGGTGTGATTTTAAGCAAGTACGATGGTGATACCAAAGGGGGCGTTGCTCTTGGAATTGCCCATCAAGTGGGTGTGCCCTTGCGTTTTATTGGGATGGGTGAAAAAGCGGCAGATTTAGAAGCGTTTTTGCCTGATCGCATTGTGGGACGCATCATGGGTGAGGGCGACCTTGCTACCTTGGCGGAAAAAACCAGTGCGGTGATTGATGAAAAACATGCCAAACTAATGAACAAGAAGATCAAAAAAGGGGAGTTTAACTTTAATGATTTTCTAGATCAAATGGAAAGCATGAAAAAGCTTGGAAGCATGAAATCCATGCTCGGGATGATTCCTGGGCTTTCGGGGATGGCCGACAAGCTTAAAGATGTAGACTTGGAAAATTCTGTGGAAATGAAACGCATTAAAGCGATGATTGGTTCCATGACGCTAAAAGAACGGGAAGCACCCGATTTGCTCAACAACAGTCGCAAGCGACGAATTGCTGCGGGGGCGGGGCTTTCACAAGTAGAAGTGAACCGTTTTTTAAAGCAATTTCACAATGCCGCTAAAATGGCAAAGAAGTTTTCAGGGAAACGTGGTATGCAAGACTTGCAAGCCATGCTAGGACAAAACGCTAGAGGCGGATTTCCGCGCTAGACGGTTTATTTGTGAAAGCGACGCTTTCATTACTAAGCCGTAGGACAAAATTTCAAGGAGACCAACACAATGGCAACCGTAGTTCGATTAACCCGTATGGGAAGAAACAAAAAACCTTTTTACCGAATTGTTGTAACAGACAGCCGTAAGCGCCGAGATGGTGGCTGGATTGAATCAATTGGGTATTACAATCCATTAACACAGCCTGAGACCATTAACTTTGACCAAGAGCGTTTAGCATACTGGAAGAGTGTGGGTGCTAAATTGAGTGACAGGGTAACTAAAATTACCGGTAAATAATCATGGCACATGCATTTTTAGGCACGTTTGCTAAGTTGATTGTCAATCACCCAGAATTGGTGCGTGTAGAGCGCGTAGACGTAGATGAAACGTTTGCGGAAATTATCATTTATGCAGATAAAAGCGACACGGGAAAGCTGATTGGCAAAGATGGTAAGATGATAAACTCTTTAAAAACAGTAATCGCAGGCTACAAAGCTAAAAATGGCATGTCTTACCGCATTACTGTCAAAGCAAACGATGAGTGAACTGGAAGTTGCACAAATTGGTAAGGTTGTGGGGCTTAAGGGTGACCTAAAGCTTCACAGCCATAGCGATTTTCCAGAACAATTTCACGTAGGTGCTACCTTTTACACTGCTTCAGGTTCCCCTTTGCGCATTTGCGCGTTTAATGCTCAAACATTCCACGTTCGCTTTGCTAGTTATGAAGAAAGAGAGCGTGCAAGCACCTTAACCAATACCTTCTTGTACACCACCATTGAAGCGACCAAGCAGACGTGCACGCTTAGCGAGGGCGAATACTTTTGGTTTGACATCGTCGGATGCAAGGTTGTGGAAAATGGGGAAGTGCTAGGCGTGGTTGAAGAGATTGAGCGCATAGGAACGCAGGATTATTTCGTGCTTAACACCGCGCCACATTTAGTCGAACAAGGACTTTGCGCTACTTTTTTAATCCCTTATGGGGACCGTTATGTCTTACATGTAAACGTTGATTCCAAAGAAATCATTTCCAAAGATGCGCGCGAGTTATTAGAGAGTTTGTGATGCGTTTTAGCTTCGTCACCCTTTTTCCCAACCTCATTGAAGGGTATTTTGCAGATTCGATTTTAGGACGCGCAAAGGCGGAAGCGAAGATTACCCTTGATTACCTCAACCCAAGAGATTTCAGCCTCTCGCGCCATAAAAAAGTAGATGACTACCAAGTGGGCGGAGGTGCAGGATTGCTGATGGGACCGCAACCCTTGGACGATGCTTTGGCGAGGGTATTAACCAGCTCTCCACGTGCCCATGTTGTTTTCCCGGCGCCCGCAGGCAAGCCTTTTACACAAAATGATGCGAAACGTTTAGCACACAAAGAACATGTGGTGTTTGTGTGCGGACGGTACGAGGGGATTGATGAGCGTATTGTGGAACAGTATGCGGATGAGCTTTTTTCCATCGGGGATTACGTCTTAACCGGCGGCGAGTTGGCGAGCATGGTGATGTGCGATGCCATTAGCCGAAACGTCGAAGGGGTGCTTGGAAACGACGCTTCATTGGACGAAGAGAGCTTTGAAGGAGACTTGCTAGAAGCCCCTTCTTTTACAAAACCGAACGAATTTAAAAAAAAGTGTGTTCCCTCAGAGTTTTTAAAGGGTAACCATGCTAGAATTGCAGGCTTAAAAAAAGTGATGGCGTGTGCAAAAACTCAGTTTTACAGACCTGACCTCTATGCAAATCAAACATTAACGTGTCAAAAAAAGGACCACCGATGAGAAATAAGTATATCGACGCATTTGAAAGCGCGCAAGTTGCTAGCAAAAATGTTCCCGATTTTCGAGGGGGAGACACCCTTCGCGTCGCCGTCATGATTAAAGAAGGCGAAAAACAACGTGTACAAAACTTTGAAGGCGTGTGTATTGCGCGTCGTGGTACGGGTACGGGCGAAACCTTTATTATCCGCAAAATTGGCGCAAACAGCGTCGGTGTTGAGCGTATTTTCCCTATCTTTAGTGACAGTATTCAAGAGATTACCGTGCTTAGACGTGGACGTGTACGTCGCTCTAAACTCTTTTACCTTCGTGGTCTTCGTGGTAAATCCGCGCGTATTAAAGAACTTAAACGCTCTTAATCCTCTCCAAAAACAGCGCGGGTTTCCCTGCGCTGTTCCTTTTTTAGCCCCTTTTTTGTAGTGTACATGTAACCTTCTTGTGTTACAATGCCCTATCTCCTTTTAAAAGGACGGTTATGGCTGATAAAATCTACGTCGTTGATACAAACATCATTCTTCAAAACCTCCAAAACATCAAAAACCTCTCCCAAGAAGGCAAAAACATCGTCGTTGTTCCTGAGACAGTACTCATCGAACTCGAAGAAAAAAAACGCCTTATGGATGAGCTTGGGTACCAAGCAAGGGAATTTGCACGCTTTATAGCAGAAGCAAAGGTTAAAGAAGTTGACCACGAGCATGACTATAAAGTAGTCAAACTTTTTCACGGTCCTCACCAGATTCACCTCATTGCCAAATCCCACTACGACGCGGCTATCGAGTACAATCATACCTCCGAGAGCAACGACAAGCGCATCATCGAAGTAGCTGAGGCGGCGCGCGAATACTACAAGGGCCACAAAGTCATCTTTGTCTCCATCGATGTCTACGCGCGGATTTTTGGCTTGTTTAAAAACATCAAAACAGAATCCTTGCACGAAGACCGCTCCGAAGTGCCTAAGCAGCAGTTTTTCAAGACCATTGAAACAACCTCAGATGCGCTAAATGTGGCGATTTACAAGCCCATTACGCACATTGACCCTGAGTACCGTCCTGATAATTTTTGCTATGAATTTGTTGTGGAAGATGGCAGTAAAGTTTACGCCTTGGTGTACAACGAAATGCTTCAAGTAGTGAGTGAACTGGACTTTCGCGGCATGAAAGTCAAACCCGTTAATACTCGCCAAAAGTTCTTCATGAAAGCAATTTTAAGCAACCTGTACAACCTGCTTGTCATCGACGCGAAAGCGGGAAGTGGGAAAACACTCATCGCCGTTGCTTCGGCGATGCGGCAAGTGGACAAGGGGCATTATGACAAGATTGTTTACGTGCGTAATTCCATTGAAAGCTTGGATAAAGGGGCGGATGTGGGGTACCTTTCGGGAAATGATGAGAAATTTCGCATTTACAATATGGCTCTGTACGATACCTTGGAATTTATCGCCAAAAAAGCCCTAAAGCGTAATGAAAACAAAGAAGACGCCGAAGCTATTAGTTCTAAGATTGTGGAATTAACCCAAAAATACCGCATCGAAAAACTGTGGCCAGGCGAGGCGCGCGGACGGACATTGAGCGACGCGGTGGTGATCTTAGACGAGTGGCAAAACAGTTCTGAAAACACCACGCAACTCATTCTTTCGCGCCTTGATAACTCGTGCATGGCCATTGTCATTGGCTCAAACCGCCAAATCGACAATCCGTACCTAAACAAATACAACAATGGCCTCACTAGCCTTTTGAAGCTCACGGCGCAAAAACATGAAGAGCTTAACATGTTTGCCATCGACTTGCAAAAGGCCGTGCGCGGACGCTTTGCTGAGTTTAGTGAGCGCGTGTATGAGAACAAAAAACGTTAAAACAGGGTATACGCTTTTTTAAGGCGTGCAACCCCTTCGACAATTTTTTCAGTGGTGGAATGGGTGAAATTTAACCGCATGGTATCTTGCCCGCCACCGCAGGGAAAAAAGACCGAGCCAGGCACAAAAGCAACGTGGTGTTTAATGGCTTCATGAAACAACTCCATGGTGTCACGCCCGTCTTTTAAGCTAGCCCACACAAACATTCCCCCTTCTGGAACCTCTACATGTAAAGCTTCGCCAAAGTGTTCTTTGAGGGCACTGACCATGGTGTCGCGTTTTTGCACGTAAGCACGCTTGAGCCTTTTTTGGTGGGTGCGCAAAGTGTCGTTGGTCATCATTTCATGCAACACGCGCTGAAAAAAATAGCTACTTTGCAAATCCGTACACTCTTTAAATTTGATGCACGCTTCTAGTGCTTCTTGGGGTGCGTAAAGCCAGCCAAGCCTAAAATCGGGCGCGACAACTTTGGAAGCAGTACCTAAGACCATCGTTCCTTCGGGGAAAAGGGTAGCATAAGAAGGCGGTGTGGTGCCCTCGTAACGTAGCGCACCATAAGGGTCATCTTCGACAATCCATACGCCGTATTGTTTTGCCAAGGCGGCAACTTTACGGCGCAAAGGAGCGCTACATGTAAAGCCTGTAGGATTTTGAAAGGTGGGAATGGTGTAGAAAAAACGTATGGTGCCCATTTGAAACAACGCTTCAAGAGCTTTAATATCAGGGCCTTCGGGGGTGATGGAAACCGTGTGGATGGTGGCTTCGTGGGAGCGAAACAGTTGCAAGGCCGCTAGGTAGGTTGGAGATTCCACCACGATGGCATCTTTGGGGTTCATAAGGGCGCGACAGGTCAAATCTAGCCCTTGTTGACTCCCTGTGGTAATTAAAATGTCTTTTGCGGAGGCTGGGATGTCTTTGTGTTGATACTGTAAAGCAAGGGCTTCGCGTAAGGGTAAAAATCCCTGAGTTGGGCCGTACTGAAACAACGAGACATCCAACTCTTGCATCAACGTCGCCATAGCCTCTTTGATGGGGGTGATGGGAAAAAGATAAGGATCAGGCAAGCCCCCTGCAAAGGAAATAACACCTGGTTTTTGGGTGAGTGCTAAGATATTGCGCACGAAAGAGTGACTGATGCGGGATGCCCCGTGAGAGAGTTGCATGGATTGCCCTTTAAAAAAGTAGTTATTGCCGTGGGATAAGTATAAATCAAGAAAAAAAAACAGAGTATCGCAAAAGTGCGATTTTCCTTGTTTAAAAGTGCGAATATGCTACAATCCTCTATGCAACGTCACACCACAACCCAACTGCACCGTGAGAAAATCAACGATGCGTTGTATAAGATTCATCTTGACATCGCGCAACCCTTACATGTAAGGGAGATAGCCGCGTATGTTTCCACTTCCATGTACCATTTTAATCGGTTGTTTTACGCACACATGGGCGAGCATGTGCATGGGTACATCAAGCGGGTGCGCTTAGAAAATGCGGCCAATGCCTTGTTGTTTAATCCGCAAATGGCGGTGCTTGAGATTGCCCATGCGTCGGGGTTTGGTTCGGGTGCGAGTTTTACCCACGCCTTTAAGGGGCATTTTGGTACCACACCTTCTAAGTGGCGCGAGGTGGATCAAGACAACGATGCTCATTTGCGTCCTATTTTACCCCTTTTAAGTGCGCCCAAGATTGTGCGTTTTGCGTCGCGCAAAGTGGCGTACGTGCGTCATCTTGGCTACAACCGAAGTATCCAGCGCCCGTGGCTCAAACTCTTTGAGTGGGCAAAACAAGAAGGGGTTTCACCCCATGCGCCCATGCTAGCGCTCCACCACAGCAACCCGCGGTTTGTGCCTTTGGAAAAATGCCATTATGTAGCGTGTTTGGAGATTGAAACGGCCCATTTTGCTAAAGGCGAAGTGGGCATTATGCGCATCCCAAGTATGTTATGTGCGGTGTTTTCCTTTGAGGGCGTATTTGGAGATTTTTTAAAGCAAATGGACAGCGTATACTACGAGTGGCTTCCCAAGAGTGGTTTTGAAAAATTACCCTTGCCTGCTTTTACGCGCTACTACAAAAACCATTTTATGGCACCCGATGAAACCTATGCGTTGGACTTTTGTGTTCCTGTGCAGTATGCATAACTCCCTTTTAGTTCACGCGCGTTATAATTACTTTAGAATGAATGTTGGGAGTCCTCGTGAAATCGTATTTGTCGCTTGTTGGCGCGCTTGTGCTTATGCTACTTACCCTTCTTTTTGCAACGCAACGCTATATCCTTTCGAGTTATTATGCGCTTGAAGCTTCGCAGAATGAGCGGATTGTGATGGCCTTGCTTCAGGGCGTGCACGCTCAAACTGATTTTGTAAAAAAAACATTGAAAGATTATGCTGAATGGGATGATACGTTTGCCTTTATAGAGACAAAATCAAGTGCCTATGTGCATGCTAATTTTCGAGAAAACAGCCACACTCTTGAAGGTCTTGATGTGTGCGCATTGGTTTTTCTAGACCTAGAGCGCACGCTAGTGTTGCCCGTATTTTCTTCTAGACTTTCTAGCCCTAAAGCGGCCGTAAGAGAGATGCTTGCGGGCAGCCAGGAGTTTTCTAAAGGATTTTTACTTTTAGAAGAAGAAGTTTATTTTTACGATGAGCACCCTATCAATAACTCAGAAGGGAGTGCGGTTTCAAATGGTTGGCTCTTGGCGCTTGGGAAGCTTGACATCCCCGCCTTGCTTAGTCAAAATCCAGAGTTAATAAACATTGGCCTTTTGCCTTCTTTTGAAACAAAAGGGGTGCCACAGCGCTACAGTATGGTGGGACGAGGGATCGATGTTATGACCCATTGGCAACCTAATGGCGTGGAAAATTTTATCATTCTTGGACGCCATAGTACGGGGGAGGCTTATGGGCTTCACACGGTACATTCTCGTGAAATGCTAGCGCAAGGAAAGCAGGCATTGTACCTGTTTTTACTCGTCGCGAGCAGTATGGCAGCGATGATTTTTCTACTCATCTTCTTTCGTCAAAAAGAGGTGCAAAGGGAAAAGATAAAGCTTAAAGAGATTGTTGCGTTGCGAACACAAGCACTACAAAATACCACGCAAGAGCTTGAGCAAGTGGTAAAAAAGTTGGAACAAATCGCGTATGTAGATGAGCTCACAGGAGTGCAAACAAGACGGAGTTTTTTTGAAACCATTCATCCGCTCTTAAGCCAAGCGGCTAAAGAGGAAAAAACCGTGTGCGTGGCACTGATTGATTTGGATGATTTTAAACTCATCAACGATACCTACGGCCATGCGGCGGGAGATGTGGTACTGCAACACTTTTGTGATGCCTGTCGAGAGTTTTTGGATGAGCGTATGCTGTTTGCGCGCATTGGTGGCGAAGAATTTGTCATCAGTTTCTACGACATGTCTTTGAAAAAAGCCGAAAAAATCTGTTTACAAATCCAGCATTATGTGGGTGAAACACCTGTGAGTATAGATGCGCGCACCCACGTGTCGTACACTTTTAGTTTGGGGATTGCGGACAATAGTGTCTCGCGCACGATTGATCACATCTTGCGCGAGGCGGACGAGCGGTTGTATTCGGCAAAGTCGTTAGGAAAAAACATCATCCGCAGTCGAAATTAGAGGTTGCTGTAGCCGTGAAGACGTAGTTCGCGGCGTTTTTTGCCATCGTGAAAACGGCGTTTTTCAACGTCGGTTTTTGGCTCAAGCGGCGGCACGGGCAAAGGCGTTCCTTCCTCATCCACGGCGACCATGGTAAAAAAGCAACTGTTGGTCTCAGTAACTGTGCCTTTGTGAATATCTTCAGCGATGACTTTGATACCCACTTCCATAGACGTTTTCCCTGTGTAGTTGACACTGGCTAAAAAGGTCACCAAATTTCCCACAAGAATAGACTTTTGAAAGACCACTTGGTCTACGCTCATAGTGACTACATAATGCCCACAATAGCGCGATGCACACGCGTAAGCCACTTGGTCAAGGTATTTTAAAATGTCGCCCCCATGCACCTTGCCCGCAAAGTTGGCTTTGTCGGGTGTCATGAGAACAGACATAGAGAGTTTGTGTTTTTCAAAGGGCAATGTTTCCACTAAAATATTCTTACATGTAAACTATTCAATGGCCACCACCTCTTTTTTGAGGGCTTCTTTGTCGATTTCCCCTTGGCTAGGACTCGTCAAAGGCAAGCGCGGTTTGTAAAGGATGCGCGCGGGAAGCATGTGGTTGGGCAAGTGTTTTTTGAGTTCAAACAGTAGCTCGTTTTTTGGGATTTCTTGCAAAGCACTGTAGCACAGCACGATGGCTTCTTCGGTGGCTTCATCGGGGATGGAAAAGACCGCGCACTCTTTGACGGAAGGCACATGGTGGTAGACTACTGTTTCGATTTCATAAGGACTAACGCGAAAACCGCAGGATTTTATCATGTCGTCTTTGCGGTCCACAAAATACAAAAATCCCTCTTCGTCGCTATAAACATAATCCCCACTGGCTACGACAATCTCATCGGTAAGCGCACCTTCAAGGTCAACCACATTTTTGAGTATTTGCACGCTTTTAAAGCGTTTGGCGGTGGCGTCGGGCGCATTCCAAAAGCCTTTGTAGATGTACCCGCCACGGTGGACGAGTTCGCCCACTTCACGGGGTTTGCACGCGTTGCCCTCTTCGTTTAGTACGTACACTTCCACGTCAGGAATGGGCTTGCCGATGGAGTTTGGACGAATGGCCAGCTGAGACGGGTCAAGGTAGGTAGAACGAAAGGCTTCAGTGAGGCCATGCATGGAGTAAAACTTGGCGCGGGGGTACAACGTGGCAATGTGTTGGAGCATCTTGGGCGTGATTTTCCCGCCTGAGGAGGTGACGGTGCGCACATGACGCAAAAGCTCAGGATGGGGCAAGCGGTGGCCAGGTTCTTCATCGACCATCAACGAGATGTGAATGGGCATGAGGGGCAGGATGGTCACCTTGTCTTGGATGAGGTGGTTAAAAAAGTCTGAGGGCAGTACAAGGCGGTGTAAGGCGAGGGTGGCGTGCTTGTACAGGGCGCAAAAAAGTTGATTCAGCCCGTAGTCAAAAATGAAGGGCAAAATGCCTGAGATGACATCATCTGAGCGGATGTCAAGGTACTGGGAAACCACCCGCGCGGAGTCGATGAGGTTGCGGTGGGTGAGGACGATGCCATTGGGAAGGGCGGAGGCGCCAAAGCTGTAGGTGATGGCGGCGTTGGCGTGGCCAAGGATGTTACATGTAAAGCGTTTGGCACAACATTTGTAGATTTCCTCAAAAGAAACCAACGCCTTATCGCAGGCTTCGTAGGTGATGATGGTGCCCTCAAAACTGCTCTCTTGCAAGGCGGGAAGTTTTTTGGCGTCGGTTAAGATGCAGCTAATGGCGCAATCTTGGATGATGTGTTCCACTTGTTCGGGTTTAAGGAGTCTGGAGATAGGCACAAGGATGTACTTGGAGGAAAGCAACGCGTAAATGGCGATGCACTGTTCTAGGGTTTTGTGGGAGTACACGCCCACGCGTGCCCCTTTTTTGAGGCCAAGGCTGGCAAGGTAAGTGGCCACTTGGTTCACTTTTTCAAACAGTTCGCCGTAGGTGATGCGCCGCTCTTGTTGGATAAGGGCGATAGCGTTTGGGCTAGTGCGCGCCGCGGTTTCAAGCAGGGTTCGGATGCAGTTAATCGACATGGTGTTCTCCTGTGATGCCAAGGGTCCAAATGGCGTAATGGGTGTCTAAAACCACCGCGGGAGCGTGGTGGAGGCCGAGGATTTTTTTGTAAAAAAAGTGCAAAATACTCTCACACTCCTCCTGACTTAATACCTTAGTGATGCCGCCAGTAAGCACGATGCTCTCCAACCGCTCAAGCCCTAGGGTAACGTAGCCTTGGTGAAACTTGGAGGTTTTGTACAGCACTAAAAAGATAGAGAGTTGCATGAGTACATGTAAGGCTTTTTCGCTCTGTTCTTCAAAGATTTTCTCCGTCACATCCAGCGTGCTTAAGAGTTCGTACACGTACTCGTTTTGTTTGGCCGCGTGGATGAGGCTCTCTTTGGATTTATACACGCCTAGCTTTTTAAAGACCAAGCGGTCATAAGCGTTGTCGGTGAGCAAGCGTTCGCTCACGAGGTCTTTGCTGTAGTGGATGTCCGTGGTGGCCCCGCCGATGTCAAGGACGATGAACGGGTCCACGACTTCGAGTTGCTCCCCGATGCGCGGTAGCGCGCGGTTAACGATGTAAGGCGTGGGGTAGATTTGGTTGGCAGTGATGGCGTAGAGCTCTTTAATCTCTTCTTTGCCCATGATGTCGGCTTGATAGAGGTTGGTGAGGGTGGTTTTAAGAGGCTCTTCTTGGATGTGCAAGCGTTCATCGATGATGTTGGGCAAGAGGATGGCATGGGGAAGGTTGGCTTTAATGAAGGGCGCATCTTGGGTGGTGCCCACATACACGAGGTTGGTGTAGTGTAGGCTATGAAGGTAGGTGAACAAGGCTTCATTAAACACATCGCCCACACCGTCGATGCCGCCCACTAAAATGACCACGTCTAGCACGTCGCCAGGGACGGGGGCGTGGGCGATGTCTTTGTATAGCACGGTGTCGATGATGTTGATGCCCGCGTTGTAGGCAATGTTTTTGGCGTATTTGAGGCTAAAGGAGTGGGTTAGGCCGATGATGAGTGTGCTTAACCCACCGTTTGCGGAAGAGCAGATGTAGACATCTTCTTTGGGCACGCCTTGGAGTAAATCTCCGCATTTGGCGCGCAAATCCTCGTGGATGGGGCGTGAAAAATCCCGAAAATGCTGGCTAAGGCCATGGGCTGAGGCGGTTTTGATGTAGGTGCTTCCCACGTCGATGAGTAATTTCATTGCATGACTCCAATGTCGTGGATGATTTTTTCGACCATGGCGGTTTTGTTTTCAAAGCTTCCCGCCTTTGCGCGCTCGTATGC